>CANHWU010000007.1 GCA_947464415.1 Flavobacteriales bacterium | reverse complement strand
GTTAAAGACCTTGAAGACGAGCAGCAGCACATTGGATGAGGAACGGTTTATCAATGTACAGAAATGGTTTTTGGAGACGGAGACGACGATGGACAATATGACCAGGGAGTTGGGGATTGAACAAGAGGCACAGCCCTTTGGCAGGGGGAACATCCGAGTGGGAGAGTTGGATGAGGAAATCAGAGGTGGTATTGAAATACAACAAGAAAAACCGATGGTGTATTGTGCCAATGCGTTGAATTTATCGACAACAGAGGATGATTTGCATTTCAAGGAATTGATGAATCAAGGAGCATCCCGGTCCATCACGGATCAATGGCACTATGCTTGGGGCAGCGCCAATACCTATGATGTTGAAGTCAACATGATTTATCAGCAGATTGGAAACGCGTATGAAGTAAAAGTGAAATGGAAGAAGGCAGGCAAAACACTGGATACCATTACCATTCAAGAAAGTGATGTTGAAGTAGTGAAACAGAAAGTGCTATTGGAAACGGAGCGAGTGTTGCAAACACAGAAATGATCAGTCCACTGTTTTGACTTTGAAATTGATGATTTCAATGGATACATTTTTTTGAATGCCACGTGTTCCAATATCGGTAGGTGCCAAGAAGGTTAAGATCTCGCTAGAATCCCCCAAACCTCTTTTTCCTGCCTGTTGTGCGCCATCCAAAAAGATGCTGCTATTTTCTATGTGAAGGGGCTCTTCAGAAATGATGTATTTGTAAATTTCCTCCCCGATTTCGTTTTGTGTCATGATGAGGTGGAAAGGGACATTGGGTGTAAGAAGCACATCGGTGGGTAATTTTACAGAATGACCAGCTTGCAACGCTCCGTTGGTGAGAAAATTGACCACTGTTAAATACCGCGGTTTCTCGTTGCGATTAATCACGATCATATCCATTAAATGATCTTTGGCCAAAACCCCCACCTGTCCATCCTTCCAAGTGGTTTTTCGATAGAATGATTTTGGTTTTTTAATACAACTAAAATCCAAGATGTCATCGCTGACGGCGCATTCATTGCATTTTTCGACCGCAATGTAGTCCCAATCGATATCTTGTGAGGACTGTGAAATCTCTAATTTTTTAAATTGTTCTACCCGCTCCAATTGTCCAATCCATTGGTGGAGCCATTGAGTACTGTCCAGCGAAATGGGGACCATCTTGCGATGTGCTTGACCGGTAGGAGTCTCCAGGTGCCATGTTTTTCCATCGGTAGTAAAAACAAAATCTGCTTCTTCTTTGTATTCTGTCCACTTGATTTTTGGGTGTGATTCCAAAACCTTGACAATCTCTTTTTGTTTTTTCTTATTGCCCATCCAGTATAAAAGAATGGGAGTGCTTTGAATCGGAGAGAAACCAACGGTAGCTTGGTATTTGGCCGCATTTTTTTCCAGTTTCTTTTGTGTCACATGAACAACAGCTTCTTTTGAATTTATATCCGTTACCACACCTCTTTGAATGGTTTTACTCGGATCACTGATCAATGCGAAATCGATGGAGTCTCCCAAGTTAATGCCGTTGAGTAAACCGGCCTGAATTTCAATATCCAATCCCATGGTATTGCTCACTTCAAAAAAAGAAGCGGCATTTTTGGCCGTTCCATTGAGTACCTGTGCATGGATGTTCCCCTCAAATTGCGGCGACTGATTGATTTTGAACTTGCCGTATTGACTGATTTTCAACATGTTTTTTTGAACAATTTGCCGAATCAAAATGAACATTTGCTGATAGGTCATTTCACTGAATTGAGCATTGTTCATGGCTTCGCACAGCGCAAAGGTCAATGTGCCATAACCCACATTGTTTACTTTGTATTCATAATTCACTTCTTGCGCGGTGCATCCTGATATCACCACCATACTGGCTTTGTTTTTTTCTTCCTTCAATAGATCTTCCCATTCAGTGGTTTTAGGAGGGGAATAGGAAATTCGATTTTCATTTTGTTGTATATGACAACTGAAGTCAAAAGTTTTATCAGTACCTCTTCTTACCAAATCTTCAACACCTCTTGAGGCCGTTCCGCTGTGACAGGCATCGAGTGTAACGAGTAAGTGCCCCTTGGTTCCAAGTGCTTGGGTAAGTTGGAAAAAATATTGTTGAAGTTCATCATCCAATAGATGATCCTCTCCGAAATAACCACTGATGCACTCTGTAGGCGCAGAATAAGTAATGAGCGCTTCATCGTATCCATCTGGCTCGTCGTTATTCAAGTCCTGTATTTGTTGACCATGTCCGCTGAAATGAAACCAGATGATGTCCCCTTGTTTTACCTCTTGTGTCAATTGTCGAAATGCCACATCGATGTCTTTTTTAGTGGCCATTGAATCACTGATGACATGTATATTTTTTACCTCAAACCCTTGTTTGAGCAATGCTTTTTGAAGGATGTCCGCATCGTTTTTAGAGCTGAGGTCAGACCAGTTCTTTTTTTGTTCAGGATGGCTAGGGTATTCACCGATAGCCACAATGAGGGCATGTTGCGTTTGACTCCAACTGCAGATGCTGAATGGAAGAAAAAGAAGGAGAAGAAATGGGTAATTTATTTTTTTTCTTTTTTCCATTGCAACCACTGTTGAGCCGTTTGTTCGGATATAAATTTGAAACGGTGATCCATTTCCATTTCTTCAGGTGTAAGGTCCTTTTTCTCGGGTGCTTGAGTCCCATCGGTTATCCAAACTGAATATACATTTTCACCTTCATCGTTCATGTATGCGGGAATGAGGTGTTGTGAAAGCAAATCGTATAAAGCATATTCCGATTTCCAAAATTGGTTTGCTTCAACTTTTGATCGAGGATCTTCCATCACCTCATTGTGGTCAGCAAGATGAATGACTTCCGCATTTCTTCCTTGTAATGTAGGACAACCTAAGTGCAAAATGTATTTTGATTGTTGAGGTTTCGGTTGAGCCGAATTAAATCCAATGGGATTTGGACAGTCTTGTGTGGTGAATTCAAAAGATTGATTCATGTCGGTGCAGAGTTTAATTGACGCCTCGGCATTCTCCCATTGGATACTCATATCATGATTCGCTGCAGTCCATTGAATTTCATTGGAAGTACGCGATGAAACGTCAATGGTATAAAGATCATTGGACAGCACAGGGTACCAACCTTTACTTACCCATTCTCCCTCTTGTTCCATTCCTATTGCAACATAAATGGGGTCATAACAATCGTTATGTATTTCTAATTGTTGGGCGTATACATTGGACGCCAAAGTGGTTTCTTGTTCGGGATGAGGAATCAAGCTAAAGGCGTTTTTGATATTAGCTGTAATGTCTTGGTACCGAATCCAAAAGAATCCACCTTGTCCCCATTGGGTTCCCCAGCTATTGATAACTTCAAACGCACCACCATTTTTTTGGTCATCATAACCAATGATACACATGGCATGTCCTCCAACACTTTCTCCGGTATGTTTCCCATTCCATACTCCATCCATAATGTTTTCTTTTATCTCCCACCCAGTGTTATTGTAAGCCTTGAATGCAGCAATAATGGGTTGTTCTGACGCGAGGGCTTTTTTAAAGTCAGTAACGGAAATGGACAATGCCTGGTAGTCATATAAGTCAAAAGGATAATCTTGAACAGCAGGTTCTGTTCCGCAATCCGCGGAGTAATCATCAAAGTGAAGACATCCATTGGATTTAAGCATATTCAAGGCAGAAGAGATGGTAGATCCATTTTGACAGGGTTGACGATTCAAAGAGGTCTGCACCCTATTGTACAAATGCCACGGAGAGAATGCCCTTTGCTTGCCCTTAGCTTCGACACCATTCATTATGGTGAGACCAGCATAAGCGGATGCCCAAGCAGCGCATGAACCTACACTTCCTTGATGACCGGGCATGGGCGCATAGTTTCTGAGTGAAAAGCGAGCGGGTAAACTTCCTCTCTGTCCAGGAAATAGAGCCTTTACGGTTTTGCTTGTATCTACATTTTCGAAATCGCATCCCATGGCATTCAGAGTTTGTGACGACACGGGGAGTGAGAAGGTGAATCCTGAGAAAATCAGGATTATCCAAAAGAAAAAAGTTAAGTAGGCATTCATATCAATTCTAGTGTACAAGTGAATTTTATTTTCGTTCATTGTCTTAAAAATTAAGATTTAATCCAACATACCAGCCCCACTTGAATATTTCTTGGGTAAGGTTACTTACATTGTTATTATCATTTCTCACATCAGAAAAAAATAAATCTTTCTGGGTGTACCAGTGATTAATTTGGTAATTTTTGTTCAATCGATTGGTTCTGCAGGCGCTCAAACCCATAGATACACTGAGATAGGAAAAAGATTTAAGACTCATTTCACTCCCCAAGTGTAGATTCATTTTTTTCGCGTCGATATTAGAAAAGGCATTAACGCTGCCACCTAAATTCAATCCCCATTGAACGGGGGATGAATTGGGGATCAGTAATCGCATTTGCGCTCCCAGTGAGGGAATCCAATCTCCATGGGCTTCAGATGAAATGAGAACGGAATCGCCATTCAAATTTTGAAATTTCCGATAAGTAAAACGATCTTCAAAAGTTTGATTCATAAAAATACCAGTTCCCATCTGAAGAGCAGGTGCTGATGCGATGGAAATGGTATGGGTTTGCGAAAAAGCGGTTTTCGGGTTCTGGGCAATGGTAGCAGTGGAGAAATTTTGAAGTCGTAGATGTTGCTTTAATTTTCCCTCATCATCATATATTTTCCATTCTCCATAGGCTCCTGGATGCTGATTAAACAATGACTCAAATTCCGCAGGAGGCATGGCTTGTTGGCTATTTTGATAATTGAAATATCCTTCTGCTTTGACTACAGGTTCACATCCTTCACACCATTCATGAGTGATCTGACCATTTGGATTTTTCCAAGAGTGAGGATTAAAGTAAATGATTTTATCGTGATGAGGAAAAGAGGGAGCGCTCGTATTTGATAGAGCCGATTGGGTGAGATCTTGCTCTAAAAAACTAATTTGTACGGTGATGTTTTCCAATGTGCCGTTGGCCGTTTCATCTGATTTAAGGGACGCTAACGATACTGGAAGGGAAGTGGATTCAGGAATTTGGAGGGCTAAATTTTCAAGTTGCAAAATTTGCTGATTCGTCATGAGCGGTGTTTGTTCAATCGATTTCAATTGATTTTGAACATCTGCAATTTGCGACAACTGATCGGTAATGGTGCTTCGCAAATTTTTAGTTGAAGAATTCTCTAAGTGCTGGGCGGCTTTATGAAGGGAATTCCAATCAACGTCTGGTGTTTCTTTCCAGCGCTGAATGGTAGGGGTCAGTTCTTTTTTGATTTCAGCCGTTGTCTTTTGTGGAGCATGTGAAATGGAAAGTATATCGTTTTGAATTTCCCATTTCTCCATGAGAAGGCTCGATTGATTTTCCAATATAGAAAGTTGGTCCATTACTTCTTTTTCCTCGGGATTCCATTGAGCTTCTCCTCTCGATAAAGGAATGGAATGGAGTTTTGATAGAAAAGATAAATCGACGCCCAAAAGAGCGGAGCTCATGGAACCTAATACACTCAAGGAAGTAGGCGTTTGATTGGTCGTAACTTCAGATTTAAAGCCAATTTGCGGAGAATAGATAAAACCGTTGTAATCCTTTACCACCATTGTGATATGATCATCAGGTTTTGGATGAAAAGACCGTACTTGTTTTTTCTTAGATTCACTTCCATCTTCGGAAGAAATGAAATATTGGAAAGTGTTGTTTTTATTACTGTATTCGATTATATAGTTTTTTTGTCCCCAAATAGGAACACTTGCAAACACCAGCATAAAAAGGCAAACAAAAACGCGGCTTGTTTTCATGCTATAAAAATAATAAACTAATTCAGCAAAACTCAATAACCATTGATTTTCATAAGTGTAGCCGAATTAAATTTAATCCCGATAATCCTCAATAGATGTTTTTGAAAAGGGATGGTTTATGCTTTCTTCTCTATTACTTTTATCAAGACCTTGTACAACTCCTCTTTTTCGTGAATGATATTTTTAAGAAAATCAACTTGCTCTTTGTACAATTCAATGGTTTCTTTTTCTGGTTCAGTTTGATATTGTAGGTAATAAGATTTGAAAAAATTGTAGTTAAGTACTTTGCATAGTCGCTCCAGCAGGCCTGTATCGATGGATTCTCTGCGGTAAATATCAAAGACATTGGGTTTTGAAACATTGAGAGCTTGGGCCAATTCCTCCACTGTTATCCCCCTCTTTTTAACAATTCGTTTGATTTCCTGTCCAATGATCACCTTAGCCATGAATCGAAGCTAGGGTTGAATTGCCTTTTTTAATTTTATTGGCAATCCTTTATCCGCACTATTGGTATAGGAAAATAATAGATGGAGTTGTCTTTTGAATGATTTTAAATCTATTATTTCAATAAAAAAGCTAAAAATTGTATTAATTATTCGCTATTATTGCTACAAGAAAACTATAGTAATGGCAAAAAGAAATGATAGTAAAGGTTCTGAAAAAATACTTGAAACCTATACCCACACCAAAGAAAAGTGCACCAATTTGCCGCCCATGGGTTTGGTAAAACCTGAGAATGATCCATTAGAAGCACCTAAGAAGAGATTCAGCTATGACTGCATATTTCTACTGAGAGGAACTGAATTGAATGCAGCTGAGCAATATCCTAGCACTTTAGGGCATTCGTTTTTTTTCTTAAACCAATTTTTAATATCAAGTAAAGTGGAGCGCAAACTTGATGTGTTTGTTTTGGAGTCAATCAAGCCACTGGATCTTTTCAAAATCAAAAGATTTTGTTTTTGAGTATCAAAGTAAGGTACAAATAATTCAAATAAAGAGAGCAGAGCAAATGCAAATTCAGAAACTATTCCTCTTAATACTTTCCGTTGCCCTTACTTCAATAGGGTTTAGCCAGTCATATTTGGGAACGGTGACGAAACAGGTGAACTTCAGGGAAGGGCCGGGTAAAGAATATCCTATAATTGCCTCATTGGCTCCAAGATCACAAGTATTCATTATATCCTTAGAACCGGAGAATGATTTCTATAACATAATTGATATCGCAACTGATAGGGAGGGGTTTATTCATAAATCATTTGTAAACGTTGGTCAACGAATCAGGGAAAATGAGAGCGGGATGTTTACCCCGAATGGTAGAACTTCTTCATACAAGCCAGAAATTGAAATTTACAATAACACTGCATTGACATTGACTCTAAAACTAAACAGTGATACTTATATTTTTTCACCTAAGCAAAAACAAATACTTACATTAAGTCCAGGTTCATATAATTATCGAGCTTCCGCACCAGGTGTAATACCGAACATTGGAACAGAGAATATGGCGAGCAATATGGGTTACACCTGGGAATTTTATGTTGTAACTCAAAGGAAATAATATGAATGCCGTATTAAACAACCCTTACAGAATCGTTGGACTGCTTGTTGGAACGAGCGCGAAGGAACAAACAAAAAAGATCAGTAGACTCACGAAATATCTTGAAGCAGATCAGGATCCTCCTGAGGACTATTTTTTCCGACCTCTGGGACATTTTAATCGAACAATCGAGCAAGTAAATGAAGCGGCATCAAAACTCAACTTGGATAGTGATAAAATGGGTGCAGCCCTCTTCTGGTTTTATAATGGGAATCCAATCACCGATGAACCTGCCTTTGATGCCATAAAGGAAGGGGATCTAGATCAAGTAATTAGCATCTGGTCCAAACTGACAACAAATGGGGAAGTTTCTAAACGAAATGCTTCCGCGTATCACAACCTGGGAACACTTTATTTAAGTGGGATTTTAGAAGGAACGAATACCAATGAAGCGATCCTAGAACAGGGCATTACTTTGAAACTTAAATTTCTTGAAAGCGATTTCATAAAAGATTTTAAAGCTTTGGCTGCAGATGAGACCTTTAAAACTTCGCCAAAAGAACTCCAACTTTCGTTTCTGAAGCAAGTCCAATCTGAAATTGACAAAACAGGTAGTGTAACATCCAATGGATTCTTGGACATATTAAAAAAGCAAGAGTTCTTGGCCAAAGAAGATTTCCTCAAAGGATTTATTCAAAAGCCTATTGAGAAAATAGAGAGAGAAATAGAAAGCGCAAGAAACAGAAGGAAAGCGAGTAAATCCGAAGCAGCCAAGGCAGGTCAACAACTGTTTAATTCAACAGAAAATGACTTGAAGCAGCTTAAAGTTATGGTTGGTGAGGATGACATAAAGTTAGGATCTATTTCTGATAAGTTAGCAAACGAAATTTTACAGTGTAGCATTGATTACTTCAATGAAAGTCAGGAAAAAGAAAGTAGTGAAAATTATTTAGAAATTGCTTTGCACTTGGCGAAGCAAGCCGAGAGAGTTGCATTTGGAAAACTAACGAAGGACAGGATTAAAGATAGCATTGAAACGCTTTCAAGAATGAAAGATAAAGAACTTAATAGCGCATTAGAATTATTAAGATCAGTTAAGAACGCATATGAAACCAACAAAACTAAAATCACAGCTGAGGTTCATGCAATGCCTTTAGGATTTAATCAAACAATCAATTGGAGCAAAGTAAATCAAATGATAGAAAAGTCAGTTGATTGGGACAAGGTTGTTGATTTGATATTGAAAACGATTACGCATAAAAACGTCGAGAAAATAAAGATTATGGCCAATTCAACTCAATTGAATGAATATAAAAATTTAGTTGATTTTGTAATAGGAAAGCTGAGCTTTTTACAGGTTAATAAGGTGAAATACATCTGTTATTGGAAGACCGAGAATAAAGTTGCCAATGCGGAACTCACGTTGAAATCACTTCCACTGTGGGCGAAGTGGTGTTTGGGAATTATCGTTTTCTTGATACTGGTTGGTTTGATCTGGGGAGAAGAGGGTATAGAAGTCGTATTTAGTATTGCGACATTTTTAGGCATCATGGTATTGATTGGTTGGATAAGAGGCTAATAAAAAAGAATAAAATGAAACGAATAATTGTAACCGTTTTTATTTTGGCAAGCATTAATGCTTTTGCCCAAACAGAGACATTAACTAAAGAGGATTTCGCAAAGGAATTACAACCTTTGAAATCAAGTATTCAAACCTTGCAAAAAGAAAATAGCCGTTTGAAAACTGAAATTAGTGATCTAAATGGTAAACTCTCAAATGAAAAAAAGAGCATAGATAGTTTAAAAAACAAAACGGAAGAAAATAGCTCCGCCATTTCACAAACTGCAAATCAATTAGGCATTCAGATTACAACTACTGAACAAACTGCCAACAAGAGAATTGATGAGGTAGACCAATCATTAAGTAAAAATTCTCTTTACGGAATTATCGGAGTGCTTTTAGCCATTTTGCTGTCGGGGCTTTTGTATTGGTTGTTGAATAAAAGGCAACAAATCGACAAAACAGATTTTATTGATCAGTTGAGCAAGACCAAATCGTCGATTGATGAGTGCATTGTAGTCGAGTTTCAAAAGCAAGCGGATTTGATAGAGAAATTATTGGTTTTGATAAATGATTTAAAAGGAGCAGGCGGAAAAGACCCAAATTCAGAACCCGACCATTCTTTGGCTTTGAAAGTTGCAAGTGAAATCAATCTAATTGAGAGAAACATCAATTTGATGGATTCAAAAACGAAAGGCTTGAAACAGTTACAAGCATCCGTTGGAAAATTGAAAGACAATCTTTCTGCTAATGGCTATGAGATGCCTGAACTCCTGGGCAAACAGTTTCATCAGGGATTAAAGGTAATAGTTACAAGTTCAATTCCGGATGAAAATTTGGAAAAGGGGCAGGAAATAATATCGAAAATTTTAATACCTGCCGTAATGTATAATGACAAAATGATTCAAACAGCCCAAATAGAAGTTTCTGTTGGCTACTAAACAATAATATAATTTCAAAGTATGAGAAATAAAATTGACTACGGCATTGACTTAGGAACAACAAATTCAGCAATAGCAAGAATGGAAAACGGAGTTCCAACAATTAAGAAATCAGAAACTCTTAAAGACACTTTTCCATCGTGTATTCATTTTAACAAAAAGAAAGATGTCATTGTAGGTGATGCTGCTTATAACACCATGAAGAATGACAATGCAAGAGCGTTGAAAACATTTGAAACTGGAAAGACAAATACTTTCATTGAGTTTAAGCGGACAATGGGAACGACTCACTCTTATGAAAGTTCAAATATGGATAGGTCTTATACCTCTGAAGAACTATCGGCTGAAATTCTGAAAACACTTAAAACAGTTGTAAAGGATGAGAATATTAATTCAATTGTAATTACTGTTCCTGCAAAATTTTTGAATCCTCAAAATGAGGCGACGAAAGAAGCAGCAAAAATGTTAGGTTTCAAGCACATTGAACTATTACAAGAACCTGTGGCTGCCGCCACTGCTTATGGTCTTGGTTCAAAAAGTAAAGACGGATTTTGGTTAGTGTTCGATTTTGGTGGTGGAACTTTTGATGCCGCTTTGATAAAAGCGGAAGAAGGAATTTTAGCAGTTAAAGATACAGATGGCGATAACTGGCTTGGGGGTAAAAACTTAGATGAAGCCATTGTTGACCAAATTATCATTCCAAATCTTCAACAGAATTATGCTATTGATAGTGTATTGGACGATACAAACAAAAAGGAGATTTTAAGAAACGCGGTAAAATTCTATGCTGAGGAAGCAAAAATTCAGTTGTCATTTAAAGATTCACATAATATACTATCAAATTTAGGCGATTTGCCTTTTGAGGACGACAATGGGGATGAGCCCGAAATTGATGTTTTAGTTACTCAAAAGGAAATGGAAAATGTTGTTGCTCCAATTTTTCAGAAAGCAATTGACATTAGTAAAGAATTATTGAGACGAAACAACTTAAAAGGTTCTGACCTTGGCGCATTGATTTTGGTTGGTGGCCCAACTTATTCGCCAATTTTGCGTAGAATGCTTAAAGAGCAAATCACTGATAAAGTTGACACTTCTGTTGACCCGATGACAGTGGTAGCAAAAGGTGCAGCATTATTTGCTTCTACCATATCTGTATCAGAAGAAGTGAAAGAAACCACAAGAGACAAAACCAAACTTCAACTTGATATTAAATATGAAGCTACTACCGTTGAATTTGACGAAATGGTTAATTTGAGAGTGCTGAAAGAAAAAACAACCGGTACTTTTCCTGATAAAATTTATGCTGATGTAGTTCGTTTTGATGGTTTATGGTCTAGTGGTAAGAAACTTATTGGAGAAAAAGCTACAATTGTTGATGTACTTTTGGTTGAGGGGCGTTCCAATTCGTTTGAAATAAATGTTTATGATGAAGCAGGAAATAAGTTGGATTGCCAACCAAATCAATTTAGCATTATACAAGGTATAGGGGGGCTTGACAAAATGCAAGTACTTCCATATAATATTGGAATAGGAAAATATTTCTCAGAATTTCAAGATGATAGATTTGCTTGTGTGAAAGGATTAGAAAAAAACAAATCTATTCCTGTTACTGGAGTAAGAAATGGTTTAAAAACAAGAAGTGCGATTAGACCTGGGATGATTAAAGACATTATTCGCATTCCAATTTATCAAGGAGAATATAATTCAGAAGGTACAACACCAACGCTAAATAACTTAGTAAATGAAGTAATAATAACTGGTGAGACATTGCCGGGATTGTTACCCGAAGGAAGTGATGTAGACATTACAATTAAAGTTGATGGTTCTCAACTAATGAAATTCAGTGCTTATTTCCCACTGTTAAATCATACTGAAGAATTAGAAATTGAAATAAAGCAAACTGAACCTCCAACAGAAGAATTTTTGACAGAAGAAATTTCAAAAGCAAAACAAATTGCACAAAAAGTAAATGCGGATGATGTTGCCGAAAAACTGGATGCTTTTGAAGAACAATTGGAAAATGAAAAAGGAAGTGCGGATGGCAAAATGAAAATTCTGGACGGATTACGTAAAGAGTTATTAAAGTTAGATGGAGCTGAAAAAGTTGCGGAATGGCCAAAAGTTGAGAAAGAGCTAAAAGATGCCTTCTATGAATTGGAGGATTTAATAAAAAAGATAAAGGCAAATAGTCATGACGAAGATTTGAACATGGATAAAATAGAAGTACATGTTCAAGAATTCAAGCGAACGATTGAGCATATTATTAAGCATAAGGAATTAAGGGAAGCCAAAGAATTGACCGAAGAAATTGAGAGCCTTGACAGAGAGTTAAGGAATTCAGTTTCCGGGGGATTGGTAGACAAAGGTCGCTTAGAATACCACGATAGAGAGTTTGAGAACTTAAAGTGGAAGGATAAAAACAAAGCGCGCCTATTGGTTAATCAAGGTTTAAAATTGATTCAAGAAGGTAAAACAAGTCAATTACGTCCAATACTTCATCAAATATGGGATTTGAGAATTGATCCAAGTAATGACGATGGTACAACTTTAAGATAATGAGTAATACTATTGGCACATTACCAAAGGGCTTTTCAATCCACGATCAATACACCGTTTTGCTTTTTATCAAGCAAGGAAGTAATGCTCAAACGTATAGGGTAAAGGGAACGAATGGCAAATTGTATTTCCTTAAGCTTTTCAACTATTCTAAACTCCATCGTTCAGCATTTGACAAAGAAAACAATTTGCTTGAGATTGAGTTCTTGAAAGAAATTGATCACGATAATGTTGTTGCTTACAAGGATAGTGGAGAACTGATTTTTGAGAATAAGAAGTATGGTTATTTGGTGTTGAATTTCATAGCTGGTGAAACTTTGGCTGAGCGAATGAGCCGAGAGTCGTTTAACAATTACTACGATGTTCAGTCCATCATTGCAGATGTTTTAAAGGGGTTAATTTATTTGCACGGTTTACCGAATCCAATTATTCACAATGAAATTACACCCCATAATATCATGCTCGATTTATCGGCAGATGTTCCAAAGGCAAGAATCATAGATTTTGGTTTTGCCCGTTCATTCCACCAATCAACCAAAGCATTTAATAAGGAAGGATTGAATTTGAATTACACCGCCTCCGAGTGTTTTAATGGTTTGTATTCGCCGCAGAGTGATGTTTTTTCTGTTGGAGCAGTGATGTATCAATTGCTATTCGGACTTCCCCCTTGGTTTAAAGACATCTCACAATTTCAATTAGATCGAGCTAAAGCGGAAGAGTTTATCTTACAGGAAAGAAGTAAACCTCTTTCACTTTCAAAAATTCCAAATGACTTTATTGGGTTTGAAGAGCGCACCAATTTGCTTTTGAAAAAAGCGCTTTGTCAAGATTCAGAAGATCGTATTCAAAGTGCAGATGAGTTTCTCCGAGCGTTGAACGGCGAAATTGAAGTGGAGGACGTGGACAGGATTCAAAAAGTAAAGTCAGGCAACAGCGCAGAGAAAAAAATCCAGAGTAAGAAAGCCAAAGGAAAGGGATTTGCTGCCATAGCAGGAATGGAGGAGTTGAAGGCACAATTGAAATTGGATGTGATTGATGCACTGGATAGTCCGGAGGAATATGCTCGATATGGGGTTACTATTCCAAATGGAATGTTGTTGTATGGCCCTCCTGGATGTGGCAAAACATTTTTTGCTAAACACTTCGCAGAGGAAGTTGGCTTTAATTTTTTATTGGCAACGCCATCAACTTTGAAAAGCAGATTTATAAACGCCACACAAGAGAACATAGCTAAGATGTTTGAGGAAGCGGAGAAAAATGCACCCACCATCATTTTCATTGATGAAATAAATGAGCTCTTGCCTAGTCGTGATGGTGATGCTCATGAAATGGCTAAAAGCGCGGTGAATGAGATGTTGGCTCAAATGGATAGGACAGGTGAAAAAGGTATTTTTATTATTGGCGCAACCAACTACCCTGACCTGATAGATCCTGCAATGCTCAGGGCTGGACGTTTGGACAAAAAGTTTTATTTACCGCCGCCTGATTTTGAAGCGAGAAAATCGATGTTTGAGATGTATTTAAAAAATCGTCCATTGGATTTTGGAATTGATTACGCTCGACTATCAGACCTCACCGAGCACTATGTTTCAGCAGATATTGAACTATTGGTCAATGAAGCTTCGAGGTCAGCGTTGAAGACAAAATCAAGGATATCCATGGATATTTTGGAGCAGGTAATAAAGAATACAAAACCCACAGTGTCATTGAGTGAATTAAGAAAATACGAAGAAATGAAGGCGAAAGTGGACGGCGAAAACAATGTTCAGAGCGGTGAAAGATCAAAAATTGGTTTCAAGAAATAATTTAAAAACAGAAAACATGGAGACAATTACTTTTGATAAACTTTTACTAAAGACAGCTTTTTGCTGCATGGCTGCAGATGGAAATATCGATGATAGGGAAATTTCCATACTTAAATCATTATGTGAAAAATCAACCTTGTTTGCCAATTTCAACTTTCAAGATGAAATCAATTTGCTCGTTAGCAAGATTAACCATGGTGGCAAAACCTTTATCCAGTATTATTTTAACCTCCTCAAGGAGGCAAAACTAAATGAACAAGAAGAATTGACTTTGCTTGATTTTGCAATTCAAACAATTAAAGCAGACGAGCAAATTGAATATTCAGAAATAAAGTTTTTCAAGAACATACGACATCGTTTAAATGTAAGTGACGAAACAATTCTAGCCCGTTTCTCTGACATCGAATTGTATTTGGAAGACGATATTATTACAGAGGGTTATCTCGACAAAATTACAAGTCATTTCTTGGAAATTTCTGAAATACCACAGTTTGATTTAATTGCTGTAGCGGATCAAACAGAAACAGCTGATAAAGAAGATTAATTGCAAGATGATATTGATTCTTCTTTTTTGATGAGTTATTCCTTTTATAAAAAGAGACGAGAATACCTTTTGCACAGGAAGCAAATAGAACTCCTCACATCCCCTCCTTCGCCGCCTCCACAACCTTCTTACTGTTACCGATGAATATCTTGTCTTCATTGACAATCACAGGTCTTTTTAAAAAAGTATATTCTTCTAAAATGTATTGGCGGTAATCCTTTTCTGTTAATTCCATTTCATTCAACCCCATGCTGCGATATTTCATCGCCACCCTACTGAAAAGAGCTTCATAACTACCCGCAAGCTTCTTCATCTCATCCAATTGCTTGGCGGTAATTTTCTCCGTTTTGATATCTTGAATGGTATATCCTTTCGTGGCATTTCCGAGTTCTTTCACGATGCGTTGGCAGGTAGAACAGGAGCCGAGTACAAAAATGTTTTTCATAATGGTTTTATTTGAAAACAACCAATTTTTCAATTGGTTCAAGAATGAAGCATATTTTGAATCTCTTTTACCAATGTTTCAAGTCCTTCGGTATAATGATCATCATTCATGACAATCAAATCACATTCACCTCGGTAAGGCTCTAGAAATTGAAGTTCAGCAGGCCTGACATGTTGATGCCATTGATACAAAACTTCATCAGCAGGATAACCTCTCTCTTTTTCATCGCGCTGTAATCTTCTTTGTAAGCGAGTCTCGTGATGGGCATCCAAAAACACTTTGTAACACAATTGCGCTCGGATGGCGGCATAGTGAAATACAAACAATCCCTCCATCACGATCACCGGTGCGGGGTGGACAACTATGGGCTGTGGCTCCCAAGCGGGATTGTTGAAGTTGTACTCTAATTTGGTAATGGAATCTCCTGCTGCGAGGGATTCCATGTCCCGCAAAAAATGGGCTTCATCAATGGCGGTAGGCAAGTCAAAATTGATGACCCCATTTTCATCCGCCTCTTGCAAATCTTTGGTTTTGTAGTAATTGTCTTGTGAGACAATGGTGAGCTGATCTTCTCTAAATGCAGCAAACAATGATTTTAAAAAAGTTGTTTTTCCTGCTCCGCTCCCTCCTGCGATTCCAATGATGTGACTTTTCATGGGCTAAAGATATTCACTTCATTCCTTGTGCTCAATCAGGAAAAAGAAAAATTTAAAAAAAGTGGAAACAAATAAAATAATGCGCCATCTGTTGCGTTTCAAATAAGGAAGTCATTGCTCATGCATCAGAATCAAGCACAATATAGGGATCGTTTCAACTCTGAAGGTTTCATGTGGCACCTTGATTTTCGAATATCGTAAGTTATTTCTCGAGCTCTTTTCTGTTTCCCAAATTGTTTCACTTAAATAAATGACACCATGAATAAGATCATGCTCATGGGGATGTTGTGCACCCCTTTCATCGCACATGCGCAAAATGCGTTCAACACACTGAGGAAGTTGGAAAAAATGATCAGTATTGAACTGACATTTGAATCCAATTCTGCCCAGTTGGATGCCAATAGCTTGGGTGTTTTTTACAGTGCTGTTCAACAATTGTACACTGCCAAAGAAGTGGTGGTGGCCCATGAGCCTGGATTGTTTTCTGAAGGAAAATGGGGCGCCAAGCGCAAACAGTGGTTTTTTGATTTGTTGAAGCAGGAGCATGTGGTTGTTTTGTCAGAAAAGGTTTATCCCTTCATGCCAAGTGGCAGTTCTGCTCAAGTGGTTATTTATTACACGCCAAGAAAGGAAGGGGAAGAAGTGCAATACAAATTGGATTCTATGCTTGTTAATCAGCATGGATGGCAGGTTACATGCCTGACAGAGGATCTTCCTATTTATGTTCAAACTCACTTTCATCATTACTTAGATCCTTGTCAGGAGTTGCTCGGAAAAATTACCACAACCAGTTCTGATGGGGATTTCCTAAAGCTCCACAGTGTGCTGGAAGTGGAAATGCCAGTAGGTAGTTTTATCCACCGCCCTTGGGAAGTGAAGGTGGTGAATGACGAAAGCAAGTGCCACGACAAGCTGTATCTCTATGTGTTGTCGGATCAAACAGGTGAGTGGATTTTATTTTCTCCAGAACCTGTAAAGCAAAAGAAGAATGGTAAGATGTACAGTTTGGAATTTGAAATTGAAGAAAGCGGAAAATACGCCATAGCGAGTAAAAGGAAGACCCATCAGAAAGAGAGTGTCTTTTTTTACAAGGAGCATTGTACCATCCTTCATGCTACCATGCTGGATCCAAGAGGAGAATTTGTAGGTCCCGCAGTAGTGATGGACAATCGGCGTTTTATTTTCTTACCAAAAGTGGATTATCCAGAAGATACCTATGTGTTGTTTGAAATTCAAGATTTGAACAACAAGATGATTCAAGAACAATTGTCTGTTGCTACTTTGGCGATGCTTCAAAAGGATTGGTATCGCGTGTATGCTGCGCTGAATGAGCGCTGGGAACAAAGGAAAAAGGGGCAAGAAGAACAAGTAATCAGTGTTAACCAATAAAACAAGTAACATGAAAAACATGCTTAAAAAAATCACCGTTTGTCTGGCACTGGCTTTTTACGCCTTGCAAGGTTTCGCTCAGGCAAAAGTCAAGGAGTTGAATTTTCAAGACATCGTAAAAAATTACCACACGCAGGCAGCCAACGGAAAAATGATGAAATGTCTTCACGCATTTGACTTGGTTTGGTCAGATGAGTTTCAACAAAGGGAAAAGGTGGTGGTCCACTTCCCCCATGAGAGAGGAACAGATTGGGAAGAAATTCAACTGTATCAATGGGACCCTTTTTTAAAAACATGGAATTTGATGAAGGGTGTTAAGGTGCAGAAGGTTTTGTTGAGAAGACAGGAATTTGAAGAGGTGGCCATTTTGGATCAAGGCGTTTATGCCATGATGGTGCCGTTAGAGCAGACAAAAGGAGTAACCGTTTCTTTGCCGGCTGGTTATCAATTAAAGTCTTTCCAATTATCCGATCCCACTTTAAATTTTGTCTTTAAATACAAAGTTGGATTCAACAACAGGACCATTAAAATTCCGGTGGATTTACCACCCGCTACAGCTAGAGTGGATGCCGTTTGGTTAGATAAAAAAGGAAAAAGAGTAGAATGGAAAAATTACCCCATTGAGCGTTTAGATGAGTTGACCAAGGATGAGTTGATTTCGGGAAAATGGGACATCAAAGTGAGCAAAAAGCAATTATTAGCGGAGAATAAGTTGAATCAAAAAAAGGAGAAAAAATGAAAACAAGGATGATTATCGGCGCGCTGTTACTGGTAGTGACATTTAGCGCCAATGCCCAAACCAAGCGAGTAAAGTTTGGAGAAGGTTTGAAGAAAAAAGCAGTGAGCTTTGTAGCCAAAGTGCAAAGATTGGGATCTGCACGATTGGCCTTGCGTTTAAAGAATCATGGCAAGGATTCCATGTTGGTGGATTTGGAAAATGGTAGAATATTTGAGAGCCATGAGCATTATCAACCTTTTGTGATTACTCGGTCCAAGCTATTGGCTTTGGCTCCCAATGAAACCAAAGAGTTTCATCTATCAGGGTACTGCGGCAATGCTTCCGCGCCAGGGGCTCCCATCGATTTTGAAGGATTTGTCAAAACACGCATGGCGCCTGATGAAATGGTTCGGGTGCTTGTGCAATTGGAGACGCAACGTTTGGATGACAATAGCCAGATGCAAAATTTGGTGTGGATGTTTACCAATCATCATGCGTTCAGCACGATTTACGCTGCCAACGAGGATGGCAGAAAGTTTGCGAATGCCGTGGCAGCTGCCATGAAGGTGCCTCTGCCAAAATACAGCGTACTTTACAAAGCACCTTCTGAGGAGAGTCAGTTCATGTTTACGGGAATAGCTGAACAAATCACTGCGGAAGTAACCTTTACGGCAAAGGAGAAGATCTCTGTGGACTTTTTGATCATTGATGGTGAGGGAAAGGTGGTTCGCTATTTAAGACATGATCAATCAGTAGCTCCTGGAGAATACGCTACCACATTGCAGGCCAATTTGGAGGGAGTGCAGCAGGGGCAATATTATTTGGTGGTGAAAGATGATAAAGGGCGATCATTGCACCAAACGGAGCTAGAAATTTAAAGGCGCAGCTCGTCTTTTGTTTTCTCTTCAAAAGGGCGGTATCCAAGTGCCGCTCTTTTGCTTATTTTTGTGATGTGAAAAAATTGGCACTTTGGATATTATTGGCGGTATATGGGTTTTTTGCCCTGTCACCCACGCTGTATATTCACGGCTGCTGTTGTGGTGTTGTGCAACAATGGATGATCCCACCCGCTGACTGCTGCAAGGAGGATCCAGATCATCACCACTCAATTCAGTTCGATTGTTGTCAGGAGGAATCTGTTTCATTTCAATTGGATGCCAATCAGCTCCCTTCTTTTTTCAGTTTAGTGTTCTGCTCGGAACTCTATGCCTCACCATCATTGTATCATTTTTCATTTTGGGAGGGAAAGATTGGTGGCATTGTAAAAGCGACAAACATCAATCCGCCACCTTTATTAAAAAGGTTTATTCGTTTCCATTCTTTGAAGATTTTTGATGTGTTGAAGGGTTAACATTTTGTCCTTTCAGTTTAACATTAAAAAATCAAATCATGTATAAGAAAATATTTTTACTTGCAATTGCAATTGTATTCAGCGCTCATGTTTTTGCGCAAAATAAGACAGAAGAAGTGACTTTTTGGGTAGCTGGAGTCTGTGGAATGTGTGAGAAAACCATAGAAAACGCCTTGGATGTAAAAGGTGTTGTTGCGGTTGATTACAACTTAGATAGTCATAAAGTAACAGTCGTCTACAAGCCCAGTAAGATCACGGTTGAGAAGATGCATCAAATGATCAATGCGGTGGGCTATGATACAGATAAATCATCAGCCACTGAAGAGCAATACAGCAAAGTACACGGCTGCTGCAAATACCGCTCTTTAGAAAATCATTGATATGAGGAGTTGGATATGCTTCGCATTGTGCATTCTAAGTTGGAGCGCACAATCTCAAACCATTGTTGGTGATGTGCAGGATGCGGATACCAAAGAACCATTGGTAGGTGCCGTGGTGATTTGGAAGAATTCACGTGCTGGAACCATCACAGATCTCAATGGAAAATTCACCATCGGGCGCATTCCGCTTCACGACACCTTGGAAATTCAGTATGTGGGATACATGACCACCAAGAGAGCAGTTTCTCCAAATGAGTCCTTGATCCATGTTGCATTAAAAGTCAATATGGAACATCAATTGCACATTGAAGAGCATCAGGAGTCCCTGCATATTCATGGAAAAGATCCGCATAAGTTTCAAACCATGAACGAAAAGGAATTGTGCAAAGCGGCTTGCTGCAATTTGTCGGAGAGTTTTGAAACCAACGCAAGTGTTGATGGATCCTACACCGATGGTGTAACCGGTACCCGACAAATCAAAATGCTCGGATTGGATGGCAAGTATGCTCAATTGATGACTGAGAACATCCCGGATTTAAGGGGATTGAGCACGGTCTATGGATTGTCTTGGGTGCCGGGCCCATGGATCAAAGAAATCAGTATCTCCAAAGGTGCAGGAAGTGTACTTCCTGGTTATGAAAGCATGGCTGGACAGATTAACATTGGTCATAAAGGTCAAGAAATGAAAGAGAAATTTTTCCTGAATTTATATGCGGGAAATCAAGGGCGATACGAAGTCAATACTGTTTCTCGGCACGAGTTAACCCATGATGTTCACTGGCAATTGTACACACATGCCGCCATGAATAATGGAGCCTATGATATGAATAAAGACGGATTTTTGGATAACCCGATAGGCAACGAATACAATGGTAGAGCGCAGATGTCGATTGAGAAGGAGAATGGATATAGGGGAGATTACAATGCTCAATATTTGAATTATGCCAGTCAATCTGGAAATGACAAATGGGATGTTCTGCATCCTATCCAAATCAATAGCAGGCAAGAAAGATGGAATGTGCAATTGAAAAATGGTTGGATCTTGCCTACGTCTTTGGAACAGAGCATCGGCACTCAAATGTCCTTTTCTGATCATCAAGTGGGTGTAGATCAATCCTTGGGTAGAAAATACATGGGACATCAATCTAGCGCACGGACATCCCTGATGCACATGCTAGAGTGGAATCATGAGATGAAGCTCACGTATGGACTCAGCGCTAATTGGGATCGATACCAAGAAGATCTTTCTGACTTTCAAAAGTGGTCTCGGATAGAAAGGGTTGCGGGTGGATTTGGAGAGTTTTCGTGGAATGAACATGATGTTTTTCAAGCGGTAATTGGCGCGAGATGGGAATACCACAATTTGTATGGAAATATTTTTACTCCGAGAGCCCATTTGCGTTATTCAATCAATGAAAATACTCATCTAAAGGTGATGAGTGGATTGGGTAGAAGAACGGCCAATGTTATCATGGATCAACCGGGTATCATGGCATCAAACAGACAAGTGGTATTATCATACAACAATTCACCCAATGGACCTTTGGGCCTTCCCATGGAAGTAGCTTGGAATTCAGGAGTGGTATTCACACAAAAAGCCAAGTGGTTTTATCGCGATGCTTCTTGGAGCCTTGATGCTTTTATTACGGATTTTAAGCAGCAGGTAGTCATTGATTGGGACCAGACGGGTGAAGTCAATGTCTATTCGCTACATGGACGTCATGGAAAAAGCCAATCCAGAACCATTCAGTTTGAAACCAATTTTTCTCCATTCAAGAGATGTGAACTGAGAATGGCCTATCGCTATGTGGAGACTTATGTTGATTACGAAACAGGTCGAAGGTCATTGCCATTTATCAGCAAGAATAGAGCGTTGGTGAATGTGGCGTACGCCACTAAAATGTTTGCCAAAGACAAGCGAATTCTTGTGGATGTTACGACAAAATGGAACGATGCGCAGCGATTACCAAGCACTGCAGATTGGCCGGCGGAATTAAAGATGCCGGATCAATCTCCTGCATTTTGGATCATCAACAGTCAGGTTAGTTTGGCAAGAGAGGAAAAGTGGGATATCTATGTTGGGGTAGAAAACATTTTTAATTTTCAGCAGAAAAGAGTGGTCGTCTATAGCAATGGAGGAACTCCTGAAACAACTGTTTTTGATGCGAATTTTGCCTACGCTCCAGCTTTTGGGCGCATGACCTACCTTGGGTTACGTTGGCGATTAGGAGGAGGTGAGTAAATCAGCAAAAATGCGGTCATTGGAAAGACGGGGCATTTTGTTTTGACCTCCCAACTTGCCTTGTTTTTTCATGGCTCCATGAAATGTTCCTGGTTTGACCCATTGAATTTTCAGTGGTTGTAGCACTTTTCCTGCTATCAAATCTTTGTAGTAAATGTTTTGCGCTACCATTTGTGCATCTAAATATTCAGCAATCGCCGTTGCACTTTCTGGTACATGTTGGCTTTCTATCCACCATTCATGATGAGGCAGTTCATTTGCAGTATCTATTTTTGGGGCAACATGAAATTCATCAATGGCAAATTGAAATTGCTCCATGGTTGAGGTAATTGCTTTTTCTACTTCCTCTGCAATCACATGTTCTCCAAATGCACTGGTGTAATGCTTGATTCTCCCTGTTACTTTGATTCTAAATGGATTCAATTGGGTAAACTTGATGGTGTCTCCAATGCTATAGCTCCAAAGTCCGGCATTGGTGGTAATGATCAAGGCGTATTGAGTATCTTTCTCTACTTCCCATAAGGGATATCGTTTTGGTTTTTCGTCAAAATATTCATGGGATTTGACAAACTCATAGAAAATACCGGCGTTTGTATTGAGCAATAAATCATCTTTTTCATAATCATCTTGATAAGCAAAGAACCCTTCGCTCGCGGGAAAGGTTTCAACAATATCTACCGGCCCACCAATCAACTCTTGCATTCTTTTTCTGTAGGGCTCGAAGTGCACTCCTCCAAAAACAAATAAGCTGAAATGGGGAAAGATTTGTTTAATATTGGGTTTGCCCGTTTTTTGAATTAAAATTTCAAAATACATCTGCACCCAGCTAGGGATTCCACTGATGAGCCTCATGTCTTGTGGAATCGTTTCGTCGGCAATCGCATTCACTTTTATTTCCCAATCTTCAATGCTATTGGTCTCGAATTTTGGAAGTCGATTTTTTTGTAAATAACCAGGAATGTGATGCGCTACAATTCCGCTTAATCTTCCCACTGCAATGCCGGAAGGCAAATAGTCAAGAACAGGACTTCCCTGTAAAAAAATCATTTTTCCACTAACAAAATCGCTGTTGCCACTTTTTGCTATATAACACAACAAGGCGTTGCGCGCTGCCGCAATATGATGGGGCATGCTTTCATGACTGATGGGAATGTATTTAGCGCCTGCGGTGGTGCCAGAGGTTTTGGCAAAATAAAGCGGTAGCCCTTTCCAAAGAACATCTTTTTCGCCCCCTTTTATGCGCTCAATGTAGGGAATGAAATCTTCATAATGCTGGATAGGATGTCCCAATGAATATTCAGTGTACCCCTCATAATTGGAGAATCCTTTTTCTGTCCCGTAAGCTATCTTTTTTCCGGCATTCAACAATAGTTCAAACCATTTTTTTTGATCTAGAATGGCATTAGCACTTTGTTTTTCAATGCGGTGAATTGCTTTTCTGGCAATCCACTGGGCAATGATGGATTTGATAGACATGTCAGGGCTTGATCAGAGATAAATGTTTTCTTATTCGGTCTGTTGTTACTTGTATTATATAACAACCGGAATCTAGCGTGTGTATGTCTATTTTTTCCGATACGTTTTTGAGCCTTCCTTGAAGCAGAGTTCTACCTTGATAGTCCATTAATTGGTATTGAATAGTCTTTTCTCCATCGATGCCTCTGATTTGAAAATAATCTTCTGAAGGGTTAGGGTACAAGATCCAGGATAAGTCATTGAATGTTTCCACCACAGTGGAAGTGGTATCCTCAATGTAAAATATAGTGGTATCAAAGCATGATTGTAGGCGGATCATCGGCGTTTTGGAGGTATAGAAAAAACCTTCGAAATTTTTGTACCATGCTGTAGTTTGTTCGGCCACTTTATTGATTCCTACATGGAGGTGATTAGGACCAAATGGATTTTCAATAGCCACCAGGTAAGAAACGCCTGGCAAGAGCATCGTGGTATCTGGCAGGCTCAAGGCCATGAATTTATTTTCGCCTATTTCATTTAGCTGTGATGAATCCAGGGGATACCAATCGGTTTCAGCGATAAGTTCATAAGTAATGGAGTCGGTTAGTTGAAAGGAATAAATTTTTCCTCGAATGATGTTGAGACTATCATTAACAAGCAATGCGCTCGTTTTTCCCAGACCGACGGTGATGGCGGAAACAAAAAAGGTATCACTTGGCGCGTAGATATTGGAAATCTCAAATGGGATGTCCCAAAAGTTGGAGTTAGGATTATAAATATTGGACATAGCACCCTCATCTCTTGCGAGGACGCATGGAGAAATTCTGAATATGGCGGTATCGGTATTGTTGAATGCATTAAGGTCCACTTCCGTTTGATGGGTCTCAAAGAGGATCATGTAGTTTCCGGTGTCTGCGGGCATTTGAAAGGCAGGAATGGAAAAATTGCTAGCGGTACCAGGTCCTAAAAGAGGAATGGTATCGCTGTTTGCTGAGTAAAGAGTTTGGTTGGTAAGCGTATTCTTCACCTTTGCGGTGACATAGCAATTATTGAGGTTCATGCCTCCATTGTTTTCAATAATCCCATCGAAAAAAAGCATGGGAGCTAGATCAGATGGGTATTGGTGATATTCCATAAATTCAAAACCCGTCGGTCCTGTTCCTCCTTGACCAAAATGGCCGTAGGTAGTGGAGGTAAGGGCGAGATCATGATTTAAAATTTCAATAATTTGAATATCATCTATCTGCCAGAAATAATACAGTCCGTTATAGGAGAATCGAATGCGGAGATCATTTGTTTGTGTGGCGCTAGGGGGTAGTATAATCTGAACCGTTTCTGCATTTATACTTTCGCCACCAAAGGGAATATTGTTCGAAAATAAGTTAATCCAGGGCCCTTGCTCAATGCTCATTTCAATGGAGGTTGCACCATCGAAAAATCGCACATATTGTTCAAATTGAAGCATGGCATAATTCACTCCTGTGAGATCAATGGAGGGTGTTGTCAGTGCACAGGAATGCGGTCCTGGTGCGGGCCCCGTTCCAAAAAATTCTCCTGCACATGGAAGTGAATCATTGTCCCAATAATTAGAGTCAAAAATGATGAAGCCATTATTCTGAGAAGAACTTGCAATGGGGGTTCCTTCAAAATTGTTCGTGCACGACCCTCTCGATCCTACAAGTTGATTGGGAGTAGTATTCGCCCCCCTATATTCCCATAGGGCATTGGTATTTTCATCGAGATTCAACCAGCTCGAAGGAATCCCGTTTGCAAAATCCTCTGACCAAATGATAGGACTGGAGTTTTGGCCAGATGATATCAAGCCGCAAAGTAGCATGGCTACTTGAATGATTATCAGAGGTTTTATCATATCACAATGTTTGGGCAATGGCCACAAAGTAATTTGTTTTTTTTAAAAAATGCACCCCAACATCTTGTAATTTATTACCCTCTATTTGTTGATGAAAAGTAAGGAAATTAGATGTTTCGTTGAGATCAGAACAGAAAATATCCCTAGCAAAATTTCCTCCTTGGCCATTGATTTTGAAAATAGCCTCTTTGGCACACCATATCTTGAGGTAGAGTTCATCTTCCGGACTCGGGGAGAGTTGAGAGAGTTCCATCGGATGACAGAATTTACTTCTAACTTTAAATAGCAATGGGCTTTGAACTTGAATGTCAATACCCACGGGAATTGTGGAGATGGCCACAGCGGCATAATCTCCCGAGTGACTGATGCTTACATGGGTACCATCTCGCAAGTAGGGCTTTCCTTTTGAATCTTTGAACACATCGTGATATGACCATTTTGGCAAGAGACATTGTTCAATTTTATCAAACTCTGTTCTTCTGGATTCTAAACGAATTAGTGACCGGTTGGGATGATCAGATACAGGTGCTGATGAGGCCCCATTCCAGATCCTAACTTCGAAATGGGGAAAAGTGGTTATTTCAACCATGAGCCAAAAAAAATAGGTTGTTCATGTAATTTGACGTATATCTTTGCATAAAATTTTGAAAATGAGCATAGCAACCGAAACAAAAATGATGTACAAAGTTAAAGACATGAGCCTCGCCGAGTGGGGTAGAAAAGAAATTCTTTTGGCGGAAGCCGAAATGCCAGGATTGATGTCCTTGCGAACTGAATTTGGTGCTAGTAAACCTCTTGCGGGTGCGCGAATTGCGGGTTGCTTGCACATGACGATTCAAACTGCTGTGCTGATTGAGACTTTAAAAGAGCTCGGAGCCCAAGTTTCTTGGAGCTCTTGTAATATTTTTTCTACACAAGATCATGCTGCTGCTGCCATAGCCGCTGCAGGTATTCCTGTGTATGCTTGGAAGGGAATGACCAATGAGGAGTTTGATTGGTGTATCGAACAAACGTTACACGCGTTTGAAGGCGGTGAACCTCTGAACATGATTTTGGACGATGGAGGGGATTTGACCAATATGGTTTTCGATAAGTATCCAGAGTTAGTGTCTGGTATCCGCGGTATTTCGGAAGAAACCACTACAGGAGTGTTGCGTCTATATGAGCGTGAGAAGAATGGTACATTATTGCTACCAGCCATTAACATCAATGACAGTGTAACCAAAAGTAAATTCGACAACAAATACGGATGTCGTGAGTCCTTGGTGGATGCGTTGAGAAGAGCCACTGATTTGATGATGGCAGGAAAAGTAGCGGTAGTAGCGGGATATGGCGATGTAGGAAAAGGATCTGCTGATTCTCTAAAAAATGCGGGTGTTCGTGTAATCGTGACGGAAATTGACCCTATTTGTGCTTTACAAGCGGCAATGGAGGGTTATGAAGTGAAGAAGATGGACACGGCGATTTCTGAGGCAGACATCGTAGTAACAGCAACCGGTAATCACCAAATCATCGTGGGACGCCATTTTAAAAACATGAAGCACAATGCGGTAGTGTGCAATATTGGGCACTTTGATAACGAAATCGATATGGCTTGGTTAAATGATAATTACGGCCACACAAAAGATACCATCAAACCGCAAGTAGATAAGTATACGGTGGATGGAAAGGATATCATCGTTTTAGCAGAGGGTCGTCTCGTCAATTTGGGTTGTGCTACGGGTCACCCTTCTTTTGTGATGAGCAATTCGTTTACTAACCAAACTTTAGCTCAATTGGAATTGTGGGCGAATCATAAGAACTATGAGAACAAGGTGTATGTTTTACCAAAGCATTTAGATGAAAAGGTAGCTTTATTGCACCTAGCCAAGATTGGAGTAGAGTTAGAGGTTTTAACCCAAGATCAAGCGGATTACATAGGAGTCAATGTGAATGGTCCATTCAAATCTGATGCGTATCGATATTAAAGATTGATTTCATTTACAAAACATTTGGGCTGTTTCTTGTCAGATGCAGCCCATTTTTTTTATTGTAAATTTGTGATGGTGTAATTTACGCTTATACACGGATATGAAGAGACTTTATAATTTTACGGATCGGCGCATTCTAAAGGCTAAGATGGCGCAAGATGCTACCCCGCGAACCACCATCTCGTTTTACAAGTATTTTTCAATAGAAAGCCCGGAGGTGTTCAGGGATTTTTTATTTGAGAAATTTTCTGAACTGAAGGTTTTGGGAAGGATTTATGTCGCACAGGAGGGAATCAATGCTCAAATTTCTGTTCCTGACCATTATTTTGAAAATTTTAAACTTTTTTTATACAATATAGAAGGGTTGAATCAGGTAAGATTGAATACGGCAGTTGCCAATCAAAACAATTCTTTCTATATGCTAAAAATAAAGGTGAGAAAGAAAATTGTTGCGGATGGCCTGGACGATTCTTCTTTTAATCCAGCGGATACGGGGAAATTATTGAACGCGGAGGAATTTAATCAACTCACGGATGATCCCAACACCATTTTAGTGGATATGCGAAACCATTATGAGAGTGAAGTGGGGCATTTTGAAGGGGCCATTTTGCCTGATGTAGATACATTTAGGGAAGAATTACAAATAGCCGAAGATCTTCTGAGAGATAACAAGGATAAAAACCTTGTCATGTACTGCACGGGTGGTATCAGGTGTGAAAAGGCTTCGGCGTACATGAAGCACAAAGGTTTTAAGAATGTCTATCACCTAGAGGGTGGGATAATCAAGTATGCGCGCGATGTAAAGGCTGCAGGGATAAAAAATAAATTCAAAGGGGTGAATTTTGTTTTTGATGAACGCCTTGCAGAGCGGGTGTCGGATGAGGTTATAGCCCGCTGTCACCAGTGCGAATCTCCTTTTGATATACATACTAATTGTGCAAATTTGGGATGTCACATATTATTTATTCAATGTGACGCATGTAAGACAAAATTTGAGAATTGTTGCTCGTCGGCTTGTCAGGAGACCATTCATTTATCAGAAAAAGAGCAAAAGGAATACAGAAAATTAAAGGGAGGTGCAAGAAATGTGTTCAAAAAAGGAAGATTTAATCCATAATTTTTGATTTCTCTCTTTTTTTACTCTAACTTGCACCACTTAACTTGTTAATTTGATTATGAAAAAAATCTATTTATTTTCAATATTGATGTTCGTTGCACAGTGCATCATTGCGCAATCGATTTCAAGAAGCGCCATCGTCTCTGCAGGCAATGATGTAACATTGCAAGATGGAATTTCCGTATCCTGGAGCATAGGCGAAACATTTGTGACCACCTTATCAGGAGGGGATGTCATCCTCACACAGGGTTTCCAACAACCGTCCGACGAAATTGATGCGGATGGAGATGGAGTGATTTCTACAGAAGATTGTGATGATAATAACATGGATGTTTTTCCCGGAGCGATTGAGCTTTGTGATCAACTAGACAATGATTGTAATGGACTTGTGGACGATGGCTTGAGTTTGGATTTGGTTTTTGAAGATGCAGACGCAGATGGATTTGGTAATCCAGATATGTTCATTGAGACTTGTGATGTTCCCCAAGGTTATGTATTTGAAAGTTCAGATTGTAACGATGCTGACGCGACGATTAATCCCGCCGCAGATGAAATTTGTGACGAGTTGGATAACAATTGTGATGGTCAAATCAATGAAGAAATTGGAGATTTGTACTTCGCCGACGCGGACGGAGATGGTTTTGGTAATGCAGACGCAGTCATTAACTCTTGTTTTGGTGAGGTAGGTTATGTATTGAATGCCGATGATTGTGACGATGCAAGTGGTAATGTTTTCCCAGGTGGAGAAGAGATTTGTGGTAATATCATAGATGAAGACTGTGATGGAGCTGATTTGATTTGTCCTATTTTGGGCTGTACGGATGCAGCAGCGTTCAATTATAATCCTGATGCCAATACAGATGATGGTTCATGTATTGCGGTGGTTTTAGGATGTACCGATGTAGCGGCATACAATTTTAATGCTGAAGCTAATACGGATGATGGTTCATGTATTGCGGTGGTTTTTGGATGTACCGATGCCACTGCGTTGAACTTTGACCCAGAAGCCAATACAGATAATGGTACATGTATACCAGTGGTGCTTGGTTGCACAGATGAGACGGCAATAAATTTTAACCTACTTGCTAATACCGATGATGGTTCATGTATTGCACAAGTATTAGGTTGTACTGATGCAGCAGCGCTCAATTATAATCCTGATGCCAATACGGATGATGGTTCATGTATTGCAGTGGTTTTAGGATGTACCGATGTAACGGCTTACAACTATAATCCTGATGCCAATACGGATGACGGCTCATGTGTTCCTGTAGTGAATGGATGTACCGATCCCTCTGCTTGCAACTATAACGAATTGGCCAACACTGAGGACGGTAGTTGTGAATATCCTGGTGTCGAATTTTGCGGAAATGGCATAGACGAAGATTGCGATGGTCAAGATTTGTTGTGTGAAGTGGAAGGATGTATTAATCCAGAAGCTTGTAATTTCGACCCCTTAGCAACTATCGATAACGGTAGTTGTGTATTGCCTGGAACGGAGATTTGTGATGGTGTCGATAACAATTGTGATGGACAAATAGATGAAGGCTTATCCTCAAGCGATGTTCCCTTTGTAAGCGCGGTTACTCAGATATATCCATCTTGCACCACTGGAAATCTTTTCCCCGCCAACTTGAACAATGGTGCGGATTCCCCAGTAATTGAAGGAGAGGGAAATGATTTGTGGTATAAGTTTACCGCTCAAAGAAATTCTTTCAGAGCCAGTATATCGGCCGCTACCGGTGACAATTCACTGATGCTTTTTGTTGATTTGGGTGGATGTTTGTCTTTGATTCAAGAGGAGAACGAAGTTACAACGGGTAATCAAATATTGTTGTCTGATGAATTAACAGTGGGCACCGATTATTATTTGGCGGTTCATAAGAACAGCGGTTCTTCCAACAGTAGCGCGAAAATATGTATGAATCATTTCGATGCGAGTACTTGCGACCATTCTTATAGTATTAACAACACGGGTGTTTATGCAAATGTGTGTAGAAGTTTTAAGGCGCAATTCAGAGCGAATGTTTCAAATTATGTGTTCAATGTTTTGAGTGCCTCTGAGAATGGATCGGATTTGGGAATTACTCCGTGGAGCTATACCACCCCCACTTCCTCTGCTATCATCACCAGGTTGGGCACCTTACTTCCAGCTAATTTGGGAAGTAATCCCAAAGTGTATACTCTTAGCGTGGGTGTTATTTATGCAATGTTCGATGCAGCGAACAACCTAACGCCAATCAATGCGAACCCTGTACAGACTTGTACCGCTCAGTTAAACCAAGAAGCTCCGGTGGTGTTGAGATCTTCTGATCGATGTCCCACATTTAAGGCTATTAATTCTTCCATAGCTACGGACCGTCAGATTTGTGGGGCTAGCGCATTTGAGTGGGAATTTACTGAAACTTCTCCAACACCAGGTGCGCCACAAATGGTGGTGGGTGGATCCAATACCAATGTGTTGTTCCTGAGCAATGTACCTGGAATGGCCAATGCGAAGACCTATAATGTTCGTGTTAGACCTCTATTCCAAAACGCAGCCCCTGGAGATTTTGGTGCTCTCCATTGTTTGAAAACCACCGGAGCGGGTATGGTAATGGAGGAGTCGAATGATGAAGTGGTGGCGAGCTTGTCAAATGGTTCGCAATGGGTAAATGTTTATCCAAACCCAAGCAGCACTGGCGAGATGTTGTTGCAGTGGTCTCAAACATTGGAAAGTGAGGTGAAAGTAAAGATGTACAATTCTTTGGGTGAGTTAGTATTCAAAAAAGAATTCTTCCAAGAGGGTTCCAACAGTATGCCAATCCATTTGAATAGTGCCTCTTCTGGTATGTATTTGATGGAGGTTGAACTAAACGGAAAATCTGAAACGCTTCGAGTGATGATCAATCGCTAGTTGTTTTGTATATCATTGAAAAGGCTGTTCATGTGAGCAGCCTTTTTTGTATTCCTCATATTCCCCTTTTTGACAGGAAAAGCAAGTAGAGAAGTTTCCGATGTGATATAAGTTTCTAAAGCAGCTGATTTAGTGGGGTGATTTAAATCTTAAATCATCAGGATGATAATAACAGCTAAAATCTGAAGGTGGATTACTCTAAACTGAGCAACCAGCGAACAGCCCCTAGAAAATGGGAAGACCAGCTCTGCTCGCTATGGTCGGTGCCTGGAAAAATCAAGCTTTGATAATGAACTTTTTGTTGTGTCAGCGCAGCGTTCATTTTTGCTTGATACGGTGCATAGTATTGATCCAAGGTTAGATCACCATGATCAAAATAACATTTTTGCGAGGGAGAGAAGGGATGTTTCCATTGATAGGAGATGAACTGATGGAAAACCTTCTGTGAGGGATCGTCTTTGGGCCATACTCCAGGCCAGTGAGTAGAAAAACACAAAGCGGCGCCAAATTCATTGGGATATTCATGCAGTGCATACCACGATATTAAACCACCCATGCTTGCTCCGCCAATCCAAGTATTCATTAATGAGCTTGCTCCATAATTTTCCTCTACATAGGGCTTTAACTCTTGGGTAATGAAAGTTAAATATCGATCAGAATAAATTTTTGCGGAAAACAAAGCTTGCTGCGGTTGACGTTGCGTATGGGTATAAAGTGAGTCTTGAAATGGGCGGGACAATTCCTCAAATGGCTTTTGAGGAAAGTACTCGGCGTGACGCTTACTTCCGTTGTTATATATACCTACTACTAGAAAGGACAAAGAAGGATTTTCCTCACTCAATTGAGCAAGATGCTCGTCGATATTCCATTCTTGATGATTCCAGGTAATATTGCCATCAAACAACATTTGTCCATCATGCAAATACAGGGTGATATGTTCTTTGTTATCCTCAAAATTGGGGGATTTCCAAATGGCGATCGGTCTTGGATCAATCAACTGTGATGGAAACGAGGGGATGAACTTTATATTACCTTGAGAAACATGCGGTGTTCCGTCTTGGCTGCTGCACCCCAATGAAAAGGCCAACCAAGCCAACGACATCGATTTTTTGATCATCCCAAAATGGTTTTTTCTACAATGGTAGGAAAATGCTGTCTCTCTAAAGTACGAACTTTTTGCTCAATGATATCTGGTCCATCTTCCGGGTCAAGATTCACCCGGCCCTGAAATAAAACCTTTCCTTTATCATATTCCTCATTTACCAAATGAATAGTTATACCAGATTCTTTTTCTTGAGCTTTAAAGACAGCTTCATGAACAAAATGACCGTACATACCTTTTCCTCCGTATTTAGGTAACAATGAGGGATGGATATTAATGATTTTATTCTCGAATTTTTGACAAAGCGCAGCAGGAATTTTCCAAAGAAAACCCGCGAGGATGATCCAATTCACCTTCAGATGAATAAGATGTTGGATAAACTCATCTGACAAAAGGAAATTTTCTTTGGTTAGCAGGTAATTAGGAATATTGAAATCCTCTGCGTGCTGAATAATTCCAATGTTGGGTTTATTGTGAGCAATCAGAACAATTTCAATTTCGTCATGCTGCTGAAAATAGGTCAAGAGATTTTTAGCGTTGGAGCCAGATCCAGAACCTAAAATTACCAACCGCTCCATTGAAAGAAATTAGTTCAATTCTTTGAAAGTGGTAATAGTCATCGTTTGATTATGCAGCGCACAGGTGGCACTATCCATCAATGGAGAAATTTCACCATTGGAATAAAAGCCACAATAGGTGGTCTGATCTCCGATGCGTTCAATCACGGCATCTAACTCCTCTTCAGTTCTTTGTCCTAATACGATTCTTCTTCCCACACATGAAATTAAGATAGCCAAGGTGGGATTTTCGATTTCGTTGCTTTGCTCCGCTGCTCCCTCTGCCCCCTCAATCAAATGCTCAAAATTAGCCATCATGAATTGAACCCGAGAGCCATTGGGGATATTTCCTGCGAAGGTCATGGAACCTTTTTCTTCATCAATGCTCAAGATGGTTCTGACCAGATGAGAGCCATCATCATTGATGATACAAAGAGGGAAGAGTAAGGCGGCACCTGGCAATTCAGAGGCGCGGTCTCCCAAATATCTTTTATAGAGTTCCAAAGCACTTCCGTTGTCTAATGTATACAGCACATTCTTTTCAGAAGAGGTAACAGTTCTAATTGGGCCAAATTCGCTCCAACCTCCCTGAGATCCATGGCTCATCTGGATATTATTTCCATAGAATCCGACAGCGACAATTACGCCTGGTCTTGCTACTTCGTTCATACCAACAAAAGTTTGGGTAAACCGCCCTGCATCCCCTGCCAAACCTCCTGTAACTAAAACGGTATTAGGAATGTTGTCATTCACTCCTTTGATCAAGAAATCCCCATTGGTAAGGGTGCCTTCACTGATGATGAAAACTCCTTTCAAGTCATCACTCATCAATGTTTTCGCGATTTCTATTCCGCATTTTTCACTTTCATCGGTGTCTTTGATTTCAATTCGGTGAATTTTAAGAGGAGTTTGATTAAAGTAAATAGCGGTGCAGACGGCTGAATTATCTAAAATTTCATTTTTGGCAATTTCTCCTGCAGTGCTGCAAAATATAATGTCTGAGTTAGGATAGGCACTCTTCAACTCATTTAAAAGTTGTGCCTGATTTTCTACATCGATGCCAATGAATACCAACACCAATTGCGCTTCAGGAAGATTGCAGCTAGATACATTCCAACCATTTTCCGATGTCCAAATTCGTTGTTCAGTTCTCATGCCTCTAAGATAGGTCAAATTTAATTATCCCTGTGATGTTTTGAATCATTGGTGCCATCGAGTACATTTGTTACCTTAATTTGTTTCATGTCGATTGTTGTAAAAGAAGTTACCAAGCAGTACGGAAGCCAGTGGGCATTGGATCATGTTTCCTTTGAAATTCCTAAGGGGCAGATTGTAGGTTTTTTAGGTCCCAATGGGGCGGGCAAAAGTACCATGATGAAAATCATTACTTCTTTTATTCCTCCCTCTTCTGGATCCATTGAAGTGAATGGTCTCGACATCAGTGACAATAGCATGGAAACTCGCAGGGTGATCGGTTATTTGCCGGAACATAACCCGTTGTATTTGGAGATGTACGTGCGTGAGTATTTGAGTTTTATAGCCGGAATTTATCAGTTGAGTAATGTCAGGTCCAAGGTAGAGGCAATGATTGAGCGTGTGGGTCTGGGCATAGAGGCACATAAAAAGATAGGCACGCTCTCCAAAGGATATAGACAGAGAATAGGGCTGGCGCAAGCATTGATCCATGATCCACAAGTATTGATTTTAGATGAACCCACCAGTGGGTTGGATCCCAATCAATTGATTGAAATTAGAGGCTTGATCAAGGAGGTGGGTAAAGAAAAGACAGTAATGTTTTCTACCCACATTATGCAAGAAGTAGAAGCATTGTGTCAAAGGACTATTATCATCAATAGAGGTAAGCTAGTGCAAGATGGAGAAACACAGTCATTGAAGCAATTAGGAGGTCAAACTATACTTCAATTAGAGTTAGACCAAATAGTGAATGAAAAAGTACTGAGTCAATTGCCTTTTGTATTAAAAGTCAACAGAATTACTGATTTTCAATGGGAAGTAGTGGCCAAAGGTGACGAAGACATTAGAATCAAAATGGCAGATTGGGCGGCCTCCTCTCCGTATCGAATATTGACCATGAATGTGAAAGAGCAGCGTTTGGAAGATGTGTTCAAAGATTTAACTTCTGCTCAGTCATGAATGAGTTGGTAACCACCGTAGAGGCTCTTCCGCTGTACGAAGCGACTATTTCTAGTCTTGTTCGAACGATATTTTGGATCATCGTCATTGGATACGCGCTCAGGGCCATTGCAAGAATTTCCGTTGTTTATGCAGTGAATAAAACACATGAGGAGTTGAAGAAACAACAATTCAATGCTCCTCCTCACACCCACCAACAAACCCATCAAAAATCAAAAACTCCTGAAGCGGAAGATGTTGATTTTATCGAAATCAAAGATTAGAATATGAAAAAGATTTTCTCAAAAGCCCTGCCTCACGTCATAGCCATAGTGCTTTATCTGATTTTAGCATATGCCTATTTCTCGCCATTGATGAGTGGATATGATCTCAGACAAGGCGATGTGGATAATTGGAGAGGAATGTCCAAAGAGGTGATGGATTATCGCATGATGCACAACGAGGAAGCTTTGTGGACGGATTCTATGTTTGGTGGAATGCCGGCGTACCAAATTTCTACCGAGCATGATAATAATGTCTTCAGATGGTTTATAACCTTATTTCGTTTTGGTTTACCGGGTGCCATGGGCACATTATTCATAGCCCTGTTGGGTGGGTATTTTTTAGGGTTGTTTTTGAGAGTTCGTTCTTGGGTGGCAATACTCATAGGTGCCGCTGTAGGTTTTTCTACCATTAATATTCTGTATCTCGGCGCTGGTCATACAGCAAAAGTGATGGCCATTGCTTTCGTTGCACCCACATTGGGAGCATTGATTTACTCTCTGAGGAATAGAAATGTTTGGGGCCCTGTTTTATTTGCTTTGTTCTTTGGTTGTCAGATAGCAGCCAATCACTTGCAAATGACCTATTACACGGCTATATTATTATTGGTCGTGGGTATGGGTGAACTGTTGAGAATGGCGGTGAAAAAAGAATTAAAATTGATTCCTATTCGGGTAGGGTTGTTATTAATGGCAACGAGTTTGGCTATTTTACCAAGCGCGAGCAATTTGATGACTACTTATGAGTACAGCCAATGGACAACACGAGGAAAGAGTGAATTGACAATAGTGCCAGAAAGCAAAGCGGAGGTGGCAGATATAGAACAAGAGGGATTGGATGGAGATTATATCTTGGATTACAACTATGGAGTTGGAGAACGTTGGAGTTTGTTGTTTCCCAACGCTTGCGGTGGCGCAGGAGGCTATTTTAAAATGGCAGCGCCGGATGAGGTAAGAAAGGTAAGTAAGGAGATCCGTCCCATTGTGGAACTTATGGATCCATATTGGGGTGGGCAACGAATGTCGGGAGGTGCTTTTTATTTTGGGTTGGTAACCCTGGTGTTGGCTTTGTTGGGATGGATCTTCTTGAAGGATGTTTTGAAATGGCCTTTGTTGGTGGTCACTTTACTGGCTTTGGCTCTGTGCGTGAAAGAAATGACGGGATTGAATGATTTTTTTATTCATCATTTCCCTATGTACAACAAGTTCAGAGATTCAAAAATGATTTTGATGTTATTGCCCGTTGTATGGGGCGCCATGGCGGGGCTCACATTGGAGGCCATTTTGAGTACCACACTTTTTCCGATGGAAAAGCCAAAGGTCCAATGGATCGCATTGGCGATTGTGCCTCTTCTCTTTGTTTTCTTGGGCAATGCCTCAGGGGTTATCGGAAGTTTTACCAATGAAAATGATGAGGATAAGATGATCAATCGATTGACGCAGTATGAAGTAATTAAAAACCCTAATCAACTGTCGAGTCAAGAGAAAGATTTGGTAATGAAAGTGCAAGACGAAGTAATCGAATTGAGAAAGGCGCTGTATGCAAAGGATGGTCAAAGAGCGATGTTAGTGGTGGTAGGAGTGATCATCGTATTGATTGTGATGTTAAAGTTTCCATCCATTGCCCAATACCTGACAGGTTTTCTGGTATTGATAGCAGTGGGGGATCAATGGGGGGTTTGTCGTCGGTATTTAGACAATGATAAGGAGAAAGGACAATATGTCCGTTATATGAAAGAAGAGGAGAAGTATGTGCCTATCGCACCATCAAAATCTGACCTTTTCATTTTGCAGCAGGAGACTCAAAACAATCCTGGATGGAGCAATACTAGGAGTGAGGTGTTGGCGGCTATGAACCAAGATGAGCATTGGAAGAAGTACAGAAATAATGAAATCAAGGAACAAGTGGCGGGCTTTGCAGCTTTGAATTTGAATTCAGATTACAGAGTGTTAACCCTCAGAGATCCTTTCAATAATGCAGATGTAAGTTACCTACATAAAAGCATTGGAGGGTATCATGGAGCAAAGTTGAAGCGCTATCAGGAGTTGATTTCTTTTTGTATTCAGCCTGAGATGAGTGAGTTGATTGACTCTCTGCGCAAGGGGGCTCCCGCTACCGATCATTTGGGAGTTTTAAATATGCTGAATACCAAGTATATTCAATACAATCCAGAAATTCCTCCGATTGTAAATGCATCCGCCAATGGCAACGCGTGGTTTGTTGAGGAGGTAAAATCAGTAAAAACAGGGGATGAAGAGATAGTGGCGATGAAAGAGGTGGATACCAAAAAGACAGCAGTCGTGCGGGAGGAATTTACCGATGTTTTCAAGGGGGGAGTCAATGATACCAGTGCTGCAGTGACACTAAAGTCATATTCACCGAAGGAAATATGCTATACTTCTACCTCTAGCCAAGAGGGTCCTGTTGTGTTTTCGGAGATTTATTATCCAGAAGGTTGGATTTGTTTGGTAGATGGAAAAGAAGTGTCAACGGCCCGAGTGAATTATGTTTTAAGAGGGGCAATGGTGCCCGCTGGAAGTCACGAGATTGTCTGGAAATTCGACCCTCCGACATGGAAAAAAGGAAATCAAATATCTCTAACCGGATCGATTGTGATGATTCTATTATTATTGGGGGCAGGATGGAAAGAGCGTTCAAGATTTTTTCTTGATGGAGGGGAAAATGATTCCGTGAATATTACCAAAAATATAAATTGGAAATAAGACGGATGGGATAAGTGTGAAAGGAAAATGTTGAAAGGCGTAGTTAGGAGAAAAAGTAGACCAGATCTGAATGCTGCTGGGTATGGAACCATATCCTAAAATGAGCTCTGAGAGAGTTATGATTAAAGCCATGACGTGGGTTAATCGAATCCAAATTTTGGGTGTTTCGTGCATTTTCAGGTAAATGTAAAGGAAGGGGATGAGCAAAATAAGTTCCATGCCAATCCCAAGAAAAAAGACAATTTCTGGAAGTTGGTTTTCCTCGATAAGGGATTCACCTAAAACTAGCCAAAATACTCGAGTAAACTGAGGTAAGATAAGAAATCTAGGATGAAGATGCTTGGCAAATTCCTTTCCTCTCGGAGTGAAAAACAACAACAATAAAATGATCGTCATGAAGAAATATGGAAATGAATGGTGAAACCATCCCGCCTGCCTATCCATATACCATCTATTGAGTGAAAGGGTACTTTGAAATAGAGCCCAAAGCAAAAGTAAAAGTGCCACTACATGACTTCTTCTTTGAACGCGATCGCTTAATCCGAAGTACATACTCGGGATCAAAGTAAAAATGGCTACTAAAACTGTCAGGATACATCCTAAGGTTACATACAATGATGTTTCGAGCATAATATCAGTTTAAACAAGTTGCAACAATAATTGTTCCTTAGCAAATTTATTCCGATTAGCTTTGCACGCGCTATGATTTCAAGTATTTGTTCAAAAGAGTCCAATTTCATCACCCATTGGAAGGGTGTTTTTTGTCAGAACAAAATATTTGAAATTCAGATTCATTCCGATGTGTTGGCTGTTCCAGATGCGTTTTGGGAATTGACAGGATCATTGAAATTAGAAAATGATCGATTTCTTCAGAAGTCATATTTGTCGGCCATGTCTGCCTTCTGCGATACATGGATGGTGCTGTTTACGAGAAGTGGCGTGCCCGTGGGTTATGCTGTATTTTTTCTTTCTACTTTTCAATCCAATGAATTAGAACATGAGCTATCACAATGCATTGGAATCAGAGATTGGTTAGCCAGAAAATGGACCACCTCCAAAAAGGAACAACATGTTTTGGTGTGCGGAAATCCGCTGATTTCAGGTGAACACGCTTTTGTCTTTGCGGAGGATATATCTACTATTGACCAGGCTAATTTCCTTTGTGACGCCATGAATGCTGTCGTCAAGGAAGTAAGGGCCAAAGGCATTCCCTTGTCCATTTGTATGATGAAGGATTTTTATCCTGTGCATGAGGCTCTCCAGGAGAATTTAAAGAACTGTGGATTTTCCAAAATGGCCGGCGACCCTGTAATGATTTTACCGATTTTGGAGGAATGGCAGACTTTAGGCGATTATCAAAATGATCTTATTTCCAAGTTCAGATCAAAATCGCTTACCGCGTTGGAGAAGTCGAAGGATTTAGTAAAAAGAGTCTTGAGTGCTGAGGAAATGAGTAATCATTCAGAAGATTGGTATCCGTTGTATGAGCAAGTATATGAGAGAGCCCAGTACCAGTGGAAGAAGCTATCGGCACAGGCCATCATCGATATGAAATTGGCGTTGGGAGAGGATTTTGTGATGCAGGGATATTATTTCGAGAACAAGATGATCGGTTTCTCTATCTCCATTTTAGGTGATCAGGAGATGGAGGCGCATTTGGTAGGGATAGATTATGAGAAGAACAAGCAGTTTCAGCTTTATTCGCGCATGCTTTATGATTTTGTGCAGTTGGGGATTGAGCAAAAAAAATCTTGGATCTGTTTTGGTAGAACAGCTTTAGAAATCAAATCTTCTATTGGTGCATTGGCATTGCCTGGTCAAGCGTTACTCCGACATTCCAAGCCCATCACCAATGTATTAGTGAGATGGATCATCAGTAAATTTCAGTCGGAAGAGGTGTCTTTGCGCTCTGTTTGGAAGCAGGAGGCTTATGAGCGCTTGAATTCAAAATTAGAAAAGCGTTGATTTCGGAAAAGCGCATACTACTGCTCTTAGCGGCCATCCAATTTACCAATATAGTGGACTTCATGATCATGATGCCCATGGGAGATATTTTAAAGAAGCAGTTGATGATTGGTCCCGGAGCTTATGGCTTATTGGTGAGCTCTTATGGATTAGCCGCGGGGTTGTCTGCATTTTTGGGCGTTTTTTACTTGGATAATTTAGATCGCAAAAGAGCCCTATTATGGGCTTATTTCGGCTTTTCTATCGGGACGCTGTC
>CANHWU010000006.1 GCA_947464415.1 Flavobacteriales bacterium | reverse complement strand
CTAGGTTGTTCACATTGCGCAAGCAGAGATAATAAGTTTGATTGGGAACCAAGTTACCATAATACAAGATCTCACTTCCTCCATCGGGAGCGGGAGACAAGGTGCCTAAGCTGCCTGGATGAACATCGTCTTCCGTGGACAAGGGAACCCATATTGTGCCAGGAGCTGCCACCGAAGAATACAACTCAATCGCATTATCATCCGCCACTGTGGAGGAGCCTGTCAGAGCAATACGAGCTGCGTTGCCCGTGGCGACGAAGCTATACCATACATCGTTGCCAGCGCCGGGGCTTTCAATGCTGTTGCTGCCTTGGGCGAGATTCACTGAAATATTATTTTGAACACCGTAAGCAAAGGCGGGAATATTGAGCACACTTATTGAACTAGATGGATCATCACCCGGAACTGTGTTTAAACAACCCTCATTGATAGCATTATCGCAATCATCGTCCGTTGTATTTCCACACAACTCCATCGCACCAGGATTAATCAATGAATTAGCAGCAGCACAATCATTATTAAAAATGGAGAACCCAGCTGGTGCTAACAAAGAAGACTGAGCACAAACAGGTGTTAAGACTGTTCCTGCGCCATATCCATCCCCATCCGTATCTGAATAAAAATTAAATAACTCATGCATCAACGAATTGGAATCATTGCAATCTCCTCCAACTGAAGACGTACCCGTGGCACCTGGACAACCCAACACAGTGATAGCAGAATTTCCGTATCCATCACCGTCCGCATCTTGGTATAAAACAGCCAACGACTGATCAGGATTCGCATAGAATGGACAATTATCACAAACATCGCCAATACCATCAGTATCACTGTCCAATTGGTTAGCATTGGCTATCAAATAGCAATTATCCAACAGATTGATGGTTCCATCCGCGTCATAATCCTCTTCCACGCAAGGGAAATTCAAAGCTAAAATAGCCGAGGTAGAAGATCCGCATTGATTAGCTGCTGTCAACGATAATCCTCCTGACGATGCAATGACATTTTCAAAAGTAATAGATGCGTTGTTGGTGTTGTTCCCTGTCAACAAAGCCGCACCCGTGGGCATGTTCCAAGTGTAGAAAACCGCATTCTCAACTGGATTTATAAAATACGCCTCAGGACCATCATAAGGACAGACTATTTGTTCTCCTGATAAATTTTCAGTGATCACCGGCGATTCTAAAATGGTCAAATGATACAAAGAGGGCTCGCTGTAGCACCCTGGCTCATTCCCCAAAGCCTGCACCCAATAATATCCACTGTCTTGAATGGTTAAATTTGTTTTGTTCCAATTTGTTCCAACATGAGTTTGAATCCCATCAGGAGCAGTCCACCTTAAACTATTGACATTATTTTGCGCAACAAAATTAAAACTGCTTCCTAAACAAGCTTGCCCAGCATTGATAGTGTCTCCCAGTGCATCCAATGTAAGCGGTGGTGCAGGAGGCGGATAACAGGTGTTAAATGACGCCGTCTTGGTAACACTCCATTTACCAAAAGAATCTTTGACCCGCATGGAAATTTTGTGATTGCCGGGGCCTAATGCCGCACAGCTGATGGCATAGGACTCTGTAATCAATGTGTCACTGGCTGTCAAAGGTAAGGAGACCGCATTGGTTACTCCGGGATCTGTATTGTCGAAGAAATATTCTAACTCCGTAATATTAAGCAACTCGGATACCACCGGTAATTGAACTGGACTGATGTACACGGGAGTGGTCCTGGTGATTCCCCATTGACCGTCAAAATCAATCATTCTTACCGACAGAATATGATAGCCAGCGGACAATCCTGTGGTGGCGATGTTAGCAAATGAACTGATCGGAGATCCCTGCGTAACCAAAATATCCGTTCCATTTCCCGGACCTGGATCGATTGTTCCCCAGAAATATTCTCCTCTCACCAATCCAGTTGAAACAGTAATATTGTTCACCAAAACACTCAATGTCGCAGGACAATATCCATCCGTTGCAGTTACGGTATAATTACCGGCTAATACCGAAGCGATAATCGGCGTAGTTGCTCCATTGGACCAAGTATAATCATACGCGGGGGTTGATCCTCCAGTAACAATAACACCTGCGCTTCCATTGCTCAACCCATTGGTGGAAGGACTGATCACCGGATTCAAGTTGAGCGCTGGTCGCACCAAAACAAAGACGTCATTGGATTGCAACCAAACTCCGTTAGGCGATTGAAATGTGCAGCTATAAGTTCCCGTTTCTGTCACGGAAATGGAGGCTCCTACTTCAGCATTGCTCCAGATATAATTAGTTCCCGCGGGAGCCGTCAATTGTGTTGTATTTCCCTCACAAATTTCTAGTCCACCATTGATGGTCAATACCGCATTGGGATTCACTCCCACCGTTATCAATTGAGATGCCGTTGACGTGCAGCTGGCATTTCCATTGTTGACTTGTAATACAACCAAGTAATTACCCGGAGTGTTGAAATTATGGCTCACCGATTCTCCAGCTGCATCGTAGTTTCCATCACCATTCCAATCCCAAGAATAAACGGAACTCAATAGAGTATTGGTGGAAGTGCTTGCCACTTGAATATTAGCATTCAAAGCAGTGCCTGTCAAATCAAAAGAAACTTCAGGCACCGGACAAGTGGGTGTCACCACTTGGATGGTGGTGGTTCTTGTTTGCGACCAAAGCCCCCATTGGTCCTTAACGCGAATGGACACCTTGTGATTACCCACTGATAGTCCTGACATATCAATAGATGCTGAGGTATTGACTGTTGTCCCAATGGGTATAGCTGAAGGAATGGCATTGCCCACTCCCGGATCCTCACTGTCAAAGAAATACTCCATGGCCACGATGGGGAATTGGAAATCCGGAAGGATGGGAGGCAAATCAAATTCAATAATGAACATGCTACGGCTGATCATTCCCCATCTGCCATCGGCATCCTGCAATCGCACATAAACGTAATGCGCTCCAGAACTCAAACCGGTAGTGTTCACCGTGATACTTTCTAAAACATTGGTGCCCGGATTAGTGATGGTAAAGGCAGTAGCATTGCCGCCTCCAGGATCGTTGTTATCAAAGAAATACTCTCCTCTGATGATATTGTCCGCGGGGGTATTTTGAGAGGTTGCAGTCGGATCCCAAACCATGATGGGGGTAGGTCGAGAAAATCCCCACTCAAATTGCGCATCCATTGTCCTTACAAACAAAGTATGATAGCCAGGTGCTAAGTTGATAGGAACATTGGCCAATGCATTGATAGGCGAGCCCTGCGTAATCGCCAATGGAAATCCATTACCTACGCCTGGATCTGCATCAAAATAATACTCGGCAGCAATGATGCCCGTGAGTGGTTGGATAATCGTATTTCCGATTTCGATGGATAGCGTTTGGGGACAAATACCATCCGTAACGGTAACGGTATAATTGCCCGCCATCACAGAGGCGATACCTGGAGTATTGGATCCATTACTCCAAGAATAAGAATAAAGATTATTACTTCCACCCGAAACCTGGACCAAAGCACTGCCGTTGCCATTTCCATTGGTAGCTTGGGAAGTGGTAGTCACCACATCCAAGCCAGGAATTACTTCAACATGGATTACAGAAGACATTACATAGTCCCCATTTATATCCGTATAGGCGCATTGATAGCTGCCAGAATTGGTTACCACCAGGTAATCCAATTGACTGAAATCACTCCATATAAAACCACTACCCTCCGGAGCATACAAAACCACCTGCGATCCCTCACAAAATGTTGTAGGACCATCTGCAGTAATGTTGTTATCTAATACAACACCCACTTGGAAATTTTGCAAGACACTCGTTTGACAATTGCTTCCATTGCTCACTATCAAAATCACATCATACCATCCTGAGGCGGGAAAATCATGTGTGGCTGTGCTTGTCGAGTAATCTACGGTTCCATTCGCATCGATATCCCATGAATAAGACGTACTGCCGGTGGTTCCGGTGGAGGTGGAAGTCAAAGTCAATTGATTCAAGCTGTTTTCTGCCGCTGTGAAATTGGCCTGAGGTAAACTGCAAGGAGCGGTAATGGTGATAATAGAAGTTTTGGTTGTGCTCCAAACACCCGACAGATCTTTCACACGTACATTCAATCGATGATTGCCTTCTGCCAACCCCGTTGTATTGATTATGCGGTTTACATTCAAACTAGAATCCGTCGGAATAGAAATGGCTATCGCATTACCCTGTCCCGGATCAACATCACCATAAAAATACTCTGCGGCTATCATAGGAGATTGCAACGGAGAAAGTGTAGGAGGAAGTACATAGTCTATCAAAAATACCGTGGTACGGGTAATTCCCCAATCTCCATTGACATCCCGCATCCTAACTGAAACCTTGTGATACCCGGGAGTTAATCCTGCCAATGAAATATTGCTCGCCGTGAAATTCAATTCAGTATTGGCAGTAAAACTGATGGGAACACCATTTCCCACACCCGGGTCCACATTGTCAAAAAACAACTCTCCTTGAACAATATCTAAGGTGTCATAATTGACTGGGTTGGAGTAATCAGGTTTAATATGTATCCACTGTGTTTTGGTAGTGGACCATGACCCATCAGAATACTTTGTTCTTACCGATAAAAGATGAAACCCAATAGGCAATCCAGTGGTAGGAATATCAAATGCTCCTCCCGTATTGGGCGTTAGCATGGGAATGGAAAAGCCAATAGCATTGCCCGGACCAGGATCACTAGAACCGTAAAAAAATTCCGCCTCAACAAAACCAACAGGTGGATTCACCGCCTGATTCACCAATGAATAATTAAGCGTCTGAGGGCAATACCCGTCAGATACAACTACAGAGTAATTTCCCCCTGACAATTGCGTATGACCCGGTGTGATATTGCCGTTGCCCCAAGCGTAAGAATACACAGGAAAAGAACCTCCACTCACATTCAAATAAATACTGCCATTGGACACACCGTTGGTAGGTTGATACACAATAGAATTAACATTAGGAGTAGGACGAACCAATACATCTTTCTGAACAGAAGCTATGCTGTACGTTCCGAAATTCATCACGCATTGGTAAGAGCCTGTTTCAGTCACAATAATGCTTTGAGTGGTCTCTCCTGTATTCCAATAGTAGGAGTTTGCAGAAGGCGCTGTGAGTATGACATTAGATCCAGAACAAAAATTCAGTGGCCCATTGGCAGTTAATTGAAGATTAAAAACCGGCCCTACAGGAATCTCATGCACTTTGGTACTGGCGTACATCTCTTGCCATAAAGATTGAATCTGCGCATCAGACAATGTTGTACTATAAAACAAAACGTCATCAATCAAATTAACACTGGACGCCAGTTGAAAAGAGGACGGATTGATCGCAGATCCACCCCAAGTCTGAGATTGAACCATCACGCCATCCACGTAACTTTTGACATTCGCTCCAGATACCGTGATGGCAATGTGATGCCATTGATTGTTGTACAAGCCATTGACTCCAGGTGTCCATGCATTCGAATAAATGGTATTGCCATTGGACCAACGATGGTAACCGTTGTTATCAATACCCTGATATTGATTAGAAGGTGAACCCAATTGCAAAAGATTGGATGGAAAACTAGACGCCTTCATCCAATAGGAAAGAGTGTAGTTATCTTGGACTTGGCTCGTATTACTAGTGGCTGAGAGGGGGTTCAATGGGTGCAAAGGTGCGCCGCTTAAATCTCCTTGTCTTCCATACTGCCATTGAGTTGTTCCTGTCAAATTGGACATCAATCCACCAGCATCCGCCAGCGATCCGTTAGTGAAATAAAACCGCATATCTGCAGCTTGCGCCAGGGTGGATGGAGGATTACAAACGGTCAAAGAAACGTGTTTGTAACCTGCTGTGTTGTAGGCATGATTGGTATTGGTGGATGTCGCATCCGTTGCTCCGTCTGAATTAAAATCCCATTCATAAATAGCACCGAGCAAAGCACCGGTAACTTGTGAAGTCATCACAATGTTTTGATTCAGTGCAGCAGGATTAGGGTTGAGCGTAAAATCCACATCGGCCACATTGGCGTTCACCGGCCAAACCTGAATGGGTTGGGAACGCGTGATCCCCCAACGGCCATCCAAATCCTGCGCTCGAACACTTAAAATGTGTTGTCCCGCTGTGGCAGGGGCAATGGCTGAAAAAGTAGTAGTGATATTATTGCCTGCCGGCATGTAAAATGGAGTGGCGTTGCCGCATCCAGGATCGGTATCCCAAAAATACTCCGCCTCCACGATAGGCATACTCAACACTTGAGCTGGGAAAGGAAAGAAGGGCTGATTAATATAGATTTTGTGTGTCCCCGTAATCCCCCAATGGCCGTATTCATCCTGAAAGCGCATGGAAAAAAAATGAAAACCAGGCGCTAAACCAGAAGCGGGAGCATTGAATGTGATATTAGGATTGGAGCTCTGTGGATTCACATAAATCAATGTACCGAAACCTTCACCTGGGTCATTGTCAAAGAAATACTCTCCCTTGGTGAGAAGTTGTGCGGCAGCATTACCCGATAACAGGATGCAAATCCACAAGGTCCAATGCGCAATGCGTTGGGACATTTTTTTACAGAATCAAAAATTAATCCCGGCTTACCGCCTGGATATTAATTTGCAAAGTACCCCCCACAGGGACAGAGGAAACAGGGATAGTCAATGACGTCACTGCCGGGATTTTTGCGTATTTATATAACTGCGTAACAGGGGAGTTTCCACTGTTGATGCCGATGTCCGTTCCGTTGGTTCCTGTGCCGAGGGCAGGGGATCCTGGTGAAAGCCCGTAATTCTGGGACCACGCAAAATCTGCACCCAACGCTGGGTAGGAATTAAACAATGGATTTTGGTTCACAATATTACCACTCCCGATGTTGCCCGTTGGTGGCAGGGTATTCACATTACACAAATAGGAGAGATTATTATTAAATGTGCAGTTGATTACATTATTCTGTCCTGCTTCCTTCAATTCAGACTTATACCAAATATTATTTTCAAAAACAGCCTCTTGCAATGAATTCAAAGAATAGTAGGGATTATTCATGAATACACAGTTTCTTACAACCAAGTTTCCATTAAAATCCAAAGATCCTGATCCTGTTATTCCTGCATAAGAACCGCTGAATAAACAATTGGTCACGATAATATTAGAAAAAGGTCCTAATACAGGGTCCGAGTAACCCGTCCATGAATATCCGCTAAGTGTAAGATTTCCCTGCTCTTTGAATAAACAGTTTCTAAACGTCACATTACTCAGATTCCAATTCGCAGTTAGAGTGACATAATTGAAAAAACATCGTTCTAAAATAAAATCATTATTGGTTTGTTGAGTATTGCTTGATCCAGAAAAGGTTGAAGTGATATTGAAATAATATATCTTGCAACCATAAATTCTCGATCCACTCGCAGACAATGAGTTGTTAAATCTTCCGAAAGTGATAGCATATAAATCCGTCATTGGAAAGGCCCCACCAGATTCTATCCCCTCTCCAAAAATAACCAAAGGCTTTACAATTGTTGCTCCGGGATAATAACTGGTTCCAGAACCAGTCACCAATAAGGTATCATTAGGTGAGGCGGCGTCAACGGCTGCTTGAAGAGTGGAATACTGCGCAGGACGGTTAGGATCGTTGCTCACGGTCCAAACGGTGGCCTGAACACTCATGGTGGTGATCATACCAACCACCCATGCTAATACTTTTGAAATCGATGAAATTCTCATATTAATTTTTTTTGTAAACTTATTGTTTGAAAATTCGCTACGCAATACTCCTAAAGGAGTAATTTTTATGTGGATATACTATGATTTTTCACGGTGAAAAATTACTCCTTTTGGAGTAGGATAAATCCATCACCCATTCAGGACATTCAATAGCTTTGCTTCATCAAACAATGGCTCGTCATATCTCTTTGTATCATTTCTTTGTTGGGAAGGACGGAAAAGCATCAGCTTCAATTTTACTCCCATTTTCAAAAACAAATTTTTCCATTGGGCTCTCAATTTTTCGAAGACTCCTCTCACTACTACACCTCTTCTCATCTTATTCAACATATCTGGACACGGTTTCAATCTCAACTTCCCGATACATTGGACAACCAACCCTTTCAATATTGGGTTAAAATTCCATTCTCGTCCCAAGCGATTCATGCAGGTGATTTCATTGCATTACCCAATCCGCACATCAATCGAGTTCGATGCTGGTGGTTTGATCAGCATTTCAATTGTTTGGATTCCTCAAATATCACAGGCGATGATTTTGCCTTCAATCAAAGAGATTTCATGTATCCTCAATATTTCTTTTCAACCCCACCATTCAACACTGACTCCGTATTTTTGGTGCTTCTCGTCGACAAACGAAATGAACAGCTCCTCGCCACAGTTCATCTAATTTCTAATCAAGAAATGCAATCTTGGACACAACAATACAATCAACTTTTTGGGTGGATACTCGGAATTGTCGGCGCTATATTCCTCATCAACTTGTTACTTGCCATTCAAGTTAAAGAGAGTATGTATGTTTACTACAGTCTATTCTTGTTTTTCGTTTTGGTTTATATCGTGGCCGACTTTGGTATGCTTCAACCATTACTTTCGTTTAAAACGGCCTACAAAACTGATGCCTTTCGACCCATTGCCATGGCTTGTACTGCCCCGCTTTACATGCTGTTTTTTATTCAAATCATGAACATAAAAAAATTCATTCCATGGCTTTTTAAAATTGCTCAATACTTTAATCTCTACAGCATCCTTTTCATTGTTGCCATCGCTCCTTTTTACCAAATTATCATGTTCTCCAATATAAAATATACCATCCTTAGCATCGCATATTTCAATCAGATCATTACCATCAGTCTCCTTTTTATAATGAGCGGATTTGCCTTTTATAAACGCGTAGAGTTTAGTGGAATATTTACTGTTTCACTTTTTATATTTATTCTGACTCACATTGTCAATCATTTACATCACATTGGATTTCTTCCTGACCGCATGTACTGGGTTCATTTCTTGCCTATTTGCTATGCCATAGACTGTATGCTCATGGGAGCCGTGGTAGCTCAAAAATTCATTCAATTCCAAGGAAGATCCAATGCTTTACTTATTGAAATGCAAAATAAAGACAAGGAGCTTGCTGATAAAATCACAGAAATGAAAGAAAGTGATCTATCTAGAATCAGCCAATTTCTGCATGATAACATTGGAGCAGAAATATCCGCTTTACGACTGCATATCGAAAAACTTACGGATCAGCAAACTGCATCAGACAACAAAGATGAATGGCAAAAAATTGTAGAAAGAACCGGGAAAATAGCCGATGATATAAGAAGAACATCTCATCAATTATCGCCCACAATGATTCAACAATTTGGTCTCATACAAAGTATAGAGCATTATGTAATGGACATAAATGACTCCGGAAAAATGTATATTCAATTTGATCACGAAGGAAATTGTCATTTGATACAACTTAAAAAATCTATCATTATTCTCCAAATCATCCATGAGCTGACACAGAACAGCATCAAACATTCCGCATCAAAAAACATCATTCTTCAATTATTTCTTCATGACAACAATCAAATTGAGCTGGTTGTAGAGGATGATGGAAAAGGATTTGATGTTCAAAATACTACACTGGGCTTGGGGCTGAATCAACTTCAAAAAATCATTCAACTATCTGGCGGAAATCTCATTATACAATCTGTTATCCATGAAGGAACAACTGTAAATATTCAAATACCTAATGACTAACATGAAAAAGAAAATTGTTGTACTGGAAGATCACCCACTTTTTACAGATGGTGTTCTTAATATTTTAAAAGACAACTCCAAAATTGAAATTTCAGCTCATTTCAAAAACATTTCTGATTTCATTCATTACATTTATCACCAACCCGTTGACATTATCATTGCTGATATTAAAATCGGAGAGGATATTAGCCTTCCTTATTTATTACAATACAAAAAAGATCATCACACAACAGGAATCATACTTCTCAGTATGTTTCAACCTTGGGAAATTCAGATTTCATATAATGATTTCCCATTTGAAAGCTATGTTTTGAAAAACAGTGGAAGCCGAGTTATTCTGCAAGCGGTCAAAGATATTTGCTTTAACAAAAAATACTTCGATCCTAACATTCAATGGGAAAAAACAAATGAAATCCCTAATAAAATTTTACTGACAAAAAGAGAAAAAGAGATTTTAGAGCTAATTAAAAAAGGAAAGACCACAAGAGAGATTGCAGAAACTCTCATCCTATCAGAACTCACCATCAAATCGCATCGCCAAAACATGCTCAAAAAATTCAAAGCCCACAACATGGTGGATTTACTCATGAAATTGGGTGTAGATTAATTTTTGTTATAGGACTTTTTCTCGCGTAACATTGGAAGTCTAGTGATTATGCGCATAACCTTTTCTTGTAACTAAAAGCAAAGATCACTCCCTTTGCGGCATGTTAGTAAAAACTTTTGGAAGCGCGGTTTTTGGAATTGATGCCAACACCATTACCATAGAAGTTCATGTGGATAGAGGCGCCCAACTCATGATGGTAGGACTTCCTGACACTGCAGTAAAAGAATCTATGCAAAGAATTCGCGCCGCTATAGCCAGTGCCGGACTTAAAAATGTAGTACGAAATATCACGATCAATATGGCTCCTGCAGATGTCAAAAAGGAAGGAGCCGCCTATGACTTACCCGTGGCGTTGGCTCTTCTAGCAGGGACGGAGCAAATTCCCTCCACTCCCATAGAGGACTACATCATCATGGGTGAATTATCGCTGGATGGCACTATCCGACCTATCAAGGGCGCATTGGCCATGGCGCTGCAAGCCAAAAAAGAAAAAAAGAAAGGTATTATTCTTCCTGCTGAAAATGCCGAAGAAGCCGCCATTGTTGAAGGTATTGAAGTGCTGCCTGTGGAACACCTCAAAAATATTGTCAATCACTTCTTAGGACTTGAAAAATTACAACCCCTTCGTTGTTCTTTAGAACAAAAAATTGCCGCCTTCAATGCTGAAAACAGCAATGACTTTGCGGATGTCAAAGGACAAATACACACCAAAAGGGCTTTCCTCATAGCGGCCGCAGGAGGACACAATATTATCCTCGTGGGCCCACCAGGCGCAGGAAAGACCATGCTAGCCAAGCGCCTCCCCGGAATTCTTCCTCCGCTGACTGTGCAAGAAGCTTTGGAGACTACCAAGATTCACAGCGTCGCCGGTAAGCTGCGTACTCGTAATGGATTGATTGTTGAACGGCCCTTCAGAGGCCCGCATCACACTATCAGCGACGTCGCTCTCGTCGGCGGGGGAAGCTTTCCTCAACCAGGCGAAATATCTCTCGCTCATCATGGAGTTCTTTTTTTAGACGAACTACCTGAATTCAAAAGAGTCGTGCTCGAAGTGCTGCGACAACCTTTAGAAGATCGTGTAGTAACCATTTCAAGGAGTCGCTTCTCCATTGACTTTCCAGCTAGCTTCATTCTCGTGGCTTCTATGAATCCATGTCCGTGTGGATATTATAACCACCCTACTAAATCATGCGTGTGTGGACCTGGAACTGTGCAGAAATACCTGAACAAAATCAGCGGTCCCTTGCTGGATAGAATCGATCTACATGTGGAAGTTACCCCTGTAGCATTTGAAGAATTGTCCTCCCACCAAACCACAGAAAGCAGTAGTGATATAAGACAACAAGTACTCGAAGCTAGAAAAATCCAAATGCACAGGGCAAACTCTCTCAATGCAACACTCTCTTCCGCCCAACTCAAAAAACACGCTCCACTCAACCACTCATCGCAACAAATACTAAAAATGGCCATGGAAAAACTCAAACTATCCGCTCGTTCATTCGATAGAATCATCCGTGTCGCCCGAACCATCGCCGACATCGAAAAATCAGTTGACATCCAAGTACAACACATTTCTGAGGCCATTCAATACCGCTCCTTAGATAGAGAAAATTGGGCGGGATAATTCGTTCATTGAATCTCAACGTATCTTAGCCTGATGAAATCATCGGTGCTAGCTTACTTGTGTCTCATTTTTACTCAAAATATTTTTGCACAAAACAAAAGATGGGAACTCAAAGAGTCTTATCCTCTGCGATACCAACAAATCGTTGACCTGTCACAACAATATTTTCAAAATGATAAAGACCAAAGAGATACCTCGCGTATTGACAAAGAAATCAAAAGATTCAATAGATGGCAATGGTATTGGCAAGGACGCATTACAGAGATAGGGGATTTTCCGGATTTGATTGAACAAAATCAGATCTACAAGTCTCTTCAATTTCAAACAAGATCACAGAATCTCAATCAGGTTTGGACCAACATCAGCCAAACAGTTGCAGATGGTGGATACAACGGTATGGGAAGATTAACTTCCGTTGCCTTCCATCCCACAGACATCAACACTTTTTATGTTGGGGCTCCTATCGGGGGAATTTGGAAAACCACAGATGGAGGAAGCACTTGGGCTGCCCTTGGAGATTCTTTACCTTATGTCAGCGTCGGCAACATCGCCATTCACCCACATCATCCAGATTCTATTTTCATTACCATTGGCGACCATCAAGGTTGGTGGAATTACGGACTCGGAATTTATCTCTCCACCGATGGAGGGATCACCTGGAACCCCACTGCACAATCCACCGATTTTACCAACCAAGACGCTTTTCTTAAACTAGTGATGGATCCACTCCAACCACAAAGAATTTGGAGTGCGCAAAGCAATGGTCTATATAAATCTGAGGATGGTGGAGAAACCTGGACATTGGCTCATTCTGGTTATCATAATGACATTGTCATAAAACACAACAGTCATGTTGTATATACTTGTAGAGACGATTATTGGGGAAGTTCTGAAGTTTTTGTATCTTATGACAACGGTATTTCATGGCAGCAAATCACGGATTTCAATGAGCCATATGCCTCCAATATTATAGCGGTTACCCCGGCCAATCCCGAGCAAATCGCATTGATACATCGTGTTAATGGCATTGGACAATTTCACCTTTCACAAGATTCACTTTTTAATTGGCAATTACTCTCTGAAGTTCCTGAAGATTGGGTATTGTATTGCTCCCCCAACGATGCTCAAAAAATATATTGCGGTGGCATCAATGCTTACCAATCTATCAATGGTGGTGAGGATTGGAACCAACAATCTATGTGGTATGATGTAGCAGAATATCCAACTGTGCATGCCGACCAAAGATTTATCGCCCATCATCCTATTACCCATGAAATCTTTTTCTGCAATGACGGTGGTTTATACAAATACAATGAAACCAACGACCAATGGTTAGATCTCTCCAATGGACTTGTCATCACCCAATTCTACCGAATTGCCGTTTCTCAAAATGACGAGACATTTATGACGGGGGGAACGCAAGACAATGGTGGTAGAAAAAGAATCGCTCCGAATCAGTGGGCGGCCACCAATGGAGGTGATGCAATGGAAGTGGCCATCGATCCTCAAGATGGCCAAACCATCTACACCACCTACACCTATGGGACACTTTACAGGAGCGATGATCAATGGAACAACCACACTTATCAAGAAATTACCCCCTCTCAAACATCGGGGGGTGGATGGGTAACACCCTATGTACTCGATCCTTATGAACCCTCAACGATTGTGGCAGGATATGAAGATGTTTTCATTTCTCACAATCGCGGCAATACATGGACACAAATTTCAAACAATCTCACAGGCGCTCCAGAAAATAAAATAACCGCCATTGCCATTGCTCCATCCGACCCTAATATTATTTATGCCTCATTCAAAAACAAAGTGTACACCACTCTCGATGGAGGTAATACATGGGAAAGTCATAATGCCTATCTGCAAGGTCCTAACAGTGGAAATATTACTTCCATTGTGGTTCACCCAGATCAACCTTCCAAGATTTGGGTGACGATAAACGGCTATCAATCCGGGAACAAAGTGCGTTATAGTAGCAATTATGGTACAACATTTTCCAACTTCACCCAAAACCTTCCGAACACCCCTGTGAGCTGCGCTATTATAGATGAGGAAAGTGAGTTAAGAGATCTCTACATTGGAACAGACCTCGGTGTTTTTGTATATAATGACACCATTGGGAATTGGAATTACTTTGGATCGGGAATACCCAACACCGCCATTTCCGATCTAGAAATTCAATACTCCTCAAGAAAGTTGAGAGCAGGAACCTTTGGTAGAGGAATTTGGGAAACCGGTTTATACTCCAATGCATTAGTAGGGGTAAATAATTTAAATACAACAGGGGCCAATTGGATTGAAATGTCATCACTACAAAAAAGCGAACGCCTTGTGCTGAATGTACACGCTCAATCGACTGAGAAAATTCAACTATACATCTATACTGCCAGTGGTCAAATCGCTTTTCAAAAAGAATTGACCTTTGTGATGGGAAACCACCAAATTTCCATTGACGGACTCACGCTTAATCCTGCTCAATACATACTCAGCGTGCAGGGCAAAGATTATTCGCAAAAGGGCTTGAAATTCATGGTTACTGAAGGTAATTGAGGAATCATTAACTTTACAAAATGTACCGGTTTAGCCTGCGCACCAGAATTTACTTATCACTTTTAGCCATTCTACTGTTGTCTTTTATTGTAACGGGCGTCATCGCTATTTATAATGACATCGAACAAAATCAAATTTTCAATCAACAGCGATTGGAAAGAAAAGAGAAGTCTGTTAGAGCATCCCTAGATTACTTTCTAAAACATGAAGGTGGGCACATGGATCCTGACAGTGTTTCCTATAAATTCGGTGATAAAATATGTGAACTAGCCGACGTGCATGATATGTTCATCGGATTATTTGACTTACAAGGAAACTACCTTATCAGTAACAACAGTGCTTACCTTGATTCCTTAAAAATCCCCGGATCAGTTCCCAAAAATATTCTCCAAAAAATCCAATCGGGTAGTAGCAAAAAATGCGTTTGGGAGCAAAACCCTTTGAATAATTACACACTGGCTTATTGGCTATTCAAAGATTTGGATGACCAACCCATCGCAATCATCGCAATGGACTACTCTAATTTAGAGGAGGACCCAAAGGATATTCAGGATTTTCTCATCGGGATCATTGGCAGCTATATCGTACTATTTCTCGTAGGTGCTTCCATCGCCTTCTTACTTTCCCGATATATTACTAAATCATTAAAAACCATTGCCGAAAAAATTAAAAAAACAGATCTCAATCAATCCTTTACAGAGCTTCAATGGGAAGGAAATGACGAAATCGGACAATTGGTATTTGAATACAACAAAATGCTCTCGGCGCTCAAAACCAGTGCAGACCAATTAGCTGAAAGAGAAAGAGAAGGTGCGTGGAGAGAAATGGCGCAGCAGATCGCACATGATATCAAAAATCCTCTCACCCCCATGAGATTGCGCGTTCAGCATTTGTCAAGACAATATGACCAAAATAAACCTGAAGAATTCAAAGCTCATTTGCAGGCCTTTATTCAAACCATGACAGAGCAAGTTGACTCATTAGCCAATATTGCCACCGCCTTTGCTCAATTCTCAAAAACAGAAAAAAACCAACTCACCTGGGTAGATTTAGTCCAGAAAATTCAAGGTGTAGCGAACTTATTTAGATCGGACAACTGTCAAATTCTTTTTCAATCTCAAAAATTAAAACACGGCGTCCTTACAGACCCTATTGACATCGAAAGAATTTTCACTAATCTCATAACGAATGCTATTCAAGCACAAAATGATTTGCTTTCATGTGTAATTGATATCCAAATAAGAGATTTCAAAAAAAATACTTATATTGTTGTAAAAGACAACGGAGTAGGTATTGACACTGAAATAATGGCCAAACTATTTCAACCTCGATTCACCACTAAAAGCAATGGAACAGGGCTTGGTTTAGCCACAGTAAAAACTTTAGTGGAATGGTCAGGGGGGAAAATAAAATGTAAAAGTAAGGTGGGGGTAGGCACTAGAATGATTCTTCAATATCCCCTTCCGAAGGAATAGTACGATAGATAAGAGGCCTGCTGGGAGCAGCATCATTTTGAAAACTTGGAGGTTGTAAGAAAAGACAATACAATCCATCTTTCACTTCATCTTTCACAAAAATTAATTCAGTGATGGTAGCATCATAACGGGGGTCTTCTGGAAATCCCCAAAAGGCATGGTGACACTGCAACAAACCGCCATCTTGCTCTCTATCGACACTCGGCAAATCCACCAACAAATGCAACACACCTAAACGATTCAAGTTCTCTCCTATTCTATAATCTAAATACGGGATATGTGAATTTGAATAATCACAATTCAACTTATCTTTTCGATTCGGGAGTGTTCTGATAATAAGAGCTGCTGGCTTAAATTTTTCGACATCATCTTTTATTTGATCCCATAAAATCACCTTGTCGTGTTCACCCTCTTTTTCAATAATAGCAGGTTTTACCGATATCAAAAGAGCGTGCGCGATAAAAGGTCCCTTCCATTCTGAAATGGGAAAGTGATCGGGATCAATATGTCCCAAAGTCTCTGTGTGCGTTCCGTTTCCATGTGGATTGAATTGCACATTGAAAAAATTTACTTTTCCTCCCCCAGAAATACTACCCACAAAGCCATTGTCCATGACAGGTGTAATTTGTGGCGGTGGAACATACCATGCTCGAGGACCCTCTGCACTCATGGGAATTGACAAATCCTCGGGATGATCCAAGTGGGCCCTCCAATTTTTACCGTGATGATTGTATTGAAGAATCATTGTCCAAAAACGATATATCGAGTCGGATCCACAGAAAACCCTGATTTCCACAACTCAAAATGTAAATGTCTGCCCAATGACTCCTCGAATTTATTGCCTGATTGACCAATCGCATCACCCCGTGCCACCAATTCTCCCGTTCGCTTGTATGAAATTTCCAAATTCTTGTAAACCGAAATAAATTGACCTGGATGCTGGATATGCACCTCTAATCCTCCCTGAATTGAAGGGCCTACAAAAACTACTACCCCATTTTCTGCAGCCACTGCGGGGGCTCCATCCAATGATTGAATATCTACGCCGGTATGTGAGGCACTGTACACACTTAAAATAGAGCCACTTTGTGGAATGTCAAATATGGCATCTCCACTCAACAAGGCCTCCTGCGCCTTTCTATCCCGTTTCTTTTTCTTCATTTCCATATCAAAAAGGGAGTCTGTCTCAGACATCATCAATCTTTGTTTTTGGGATTGAGTAGTATCTACCTCTTGTTCCACATGCTTTCCGTTAAAAATAGTAATCACACTATTTAAATAAGTCTGTTGTTGCGCCAATACATTATGAATTGAATCCACCTTCATGCGGGCAATTCTTGCCTCTTCACGATATTCTACATCCACATAACCAGGAACTAAATACACTTTTAAAGGAGTAAATGCTACCAATAAATAAATGATCAAACCAAAAACGAAAAACAATCCACCGAACATCACTATTACATTCATTGGCGTTAATGAATAACTGAAGCGCTCTTCAAAAGTACTTTCGTTTAAAATCGTAAGTCGGAACTTAGACTTTAAACGCTTCATCAACTTTTTTTTCCTTGGCTTCTTTTCCCTCTTCATTCTAATATTTTCTCTAAACTACAAATTAAAGCAGGAAAATAGAATAAATTTGGACTTTTGTGGTTAATAGGATTTTGAAAATGCACCAGCAGCGCCGTTTAGTCTTCTTTTTCCTCCTCCTCATGAGTGTGGCCACTTTTTCATGCACCAATAAAAAAGATGGCGTAGCTTACCGAATTTTCCACAATACCACCGCACATTATAACGGTCATTTCAACGCAGAGCAAGCCATGATCAGTGCCGAGGAAAAAATTAAAACTCAGTATCAAGAAAACTATGACTCCATTCTCCCTCTCTTCATCTTCGGTGACATTGAAACCATCAAACCGGCATTCGAAGATTTAGAAAGGGTCATAGAGAAAAGTGAGAAGGTCATCAAAAAACACACCATCACAGGAGAGCAAAAAACAAAAGTGAAGTGGCCCGAGTATAATCGCTGGATTGATGAAAACTATATTTTGGTAGGTCGTGCTCATTTTTACAAGAAAAATTATCAAGTAGCCGAAAAACTTTTTCAATATGTAGCCAAAAAGTACCACGAACCCAATGCGGAAGCCATGGGAAATGCCTGGTATGGTCTTACACTCGTTGCCCAAGAAGAACAAGGAAAAGCATTAGCTCTGCTCAATAAGGAGGGGTTTTCTACCAGTGGATTAAAACCCGCTAATAGCGCTTTTTATCATGAAGTTTTGGGCCAAATTTATATAGATACCAAAAAGTGGGAAAAAGCAAAAGAGGAAATCAATAAAGCCATTGTTGACACCAAAAAGAAGAAAGACCAAGCCAGACTTTTCTTTATTCTTGGGCAAATTCATGAAGAATTGAATGAATACTCCTCGGCTCAGATGAATTATGAAAAAGTGCTGCTATCCAAGCCCTCCAATGAATTGAGTTTTCAATCAAAAATGAAAAAAGCCATCAACGCTCTTAGAAATGGATCAAGCGTATTGATTGCACGTGCAGAATTACTCAAAATGCTGGAAGATGTAAAATACAGTGAATACAAAGACCAGATTTTATATACTCTAGCTTTTATGGCCGAAGAACAAGCGGAACATGATGACGCAAAACAACTGCTACAACGCTCCATTAAAGAAGGGAAAAAAAATAGAAAACAAAAGGGGAAGTCTTATCTATTACTGGCCGATATCAATTTTGAAGCAAAACAATATGTTTCCGCTCAAGCGGCGTACGACAGCGCTCAAAAAATCATAAGTCCTACCCATCCCAGAATGGATGAAATCAAAGGGCGAGCAAAAAGTCTTACCGAACTGGTAAAATACCTCGATCAAATTTCTTCTTCAGACAGCCTCTCTAAAATTTGTGCCCTCTCCCCAACGGAGCAGTTCAAAGCCATGGAAAAAACTCGTGAAAAGCTCATTGAGATGGAGATTGCAAAAAGAGAAGAGGAAGCAAGGTTGGCCGCTGAAAGGCAAGCCGCCGCGCTAGAAAATGCAAAAGATGGCGCTTTTTGGTGCTACAACAAAGAACAAAGAGATAAAGGTTACAAAGAATTTTTAATCTATTGGGAGGATAGGCCGCTGAAAGACAATTGGAGATTAAACGCTAAGCTTTCCCAAATGGCATCCGTTAAAGATGAGCGTCCAGATCAAACCAGCACTGAAGAAACTGGGCCAGATGAAAACAGCGTGGAAAAATCTGTAGCATCGGTGGATGATTTGTTACAATCTCTTCCGTGCAAAGACCAAGATAAAATGAATAAACTCAAATCTGGGAAAGAAGAGGGTTATTACAAAGCGGGATTAATCTACAAAGAGGATCTAAATGACAATTCCGCCGCCATTCAAATCTGGGAAAAACTCGTTCAAAACTTACCTGAAAATGAGTACACCCCTCTGGCTTATTATCAGATTTACAGAACTTGGTGGAGCATTGAGCAACTATCCGAAAATAAAGTGAAAAGTTGTGTCACTTGTGGGTCGAAGTATTGGGGAGATGAAATAAAAAAGCGTTATCCCAACTCAGAATGGGCGCGTTTTGTAGATGATCCCAATGCCAAGGACGAAAAAGAAAAAAAGAAGCAAGATGAAATTCTCGCTTATGAACAAGTGTACCAACTGTATGCCAGACGGCAGTATCCCGAAGCAATGACCGCCTGCAACAGCGTTATCCGTCAAGACACCTCCAATCACTTGTTGTGTAAATACAAAATTTTAAATGCCATATGTGTAGGTTATGTAGAGTCGATGTCAGGATTGAATGAGATGTATAAAGCCGCACTTGAAAGCGTATTGAAAGACTGCCCTGGAACGGAAGAAGCTACTCAAGCACAAGCCATGCTCAACGCATTTTTGCCTCCCCCCACCCAAGAAACCAACCCTCCCAAATCTGAAGTAACTCCCCCCGCTGCAGAAGCAATATATCAATTCAATGAAGATGTCGAGCATTATTTAGCGGTTGAAATCCCATTGACCACCCCCAACATCAATAGCTACAAAATATTGGTGAGCGATTATGTTCAGAAGAACTACGCCTCTGCTAAATTGACGGTGACGGGAAATATGCTGGATACCCAAACCCAGCTTTTGATGACCAAAACATTTAAGAATTTGGCTGATGCTAAAGATTTTATGACTATTTTTGTGAGTGACGTGGATGATTTGCAAGGGTTAAACGAAAAAGGTTTTTTTGTTTTTCTCATTTCCAAATCCAATTACGTTCAGTTGTTTAGAGCTAAAGACCTTGAAAAATATAAAACTTTTTACAAAGAAAACTACCGATAATTCTTTACAAAAACCGCTTATGGCACGTATTCCAGACAATCCAGTAGACACTTCCATCAATAGAGTAGTGGAAGGAACCTCTATCAAAGGTGATATCCGTTGTGAAAGTAACATCCGTATCGATGGAATCTTTGTTGGTGATCTGATCACAAAAGGTAGGTTAGTGGTGGGCCCTAACGGCAAATTGGAAGGTACTGTCATTTGCCAAAATGCTGAATTAGAAGGTCAAATGAAAGGCAAGATCCAAGTTCAGCAACTTTTAACTCTTAAATCCACTGCCAAAGTGGAAGGGGAGGTAATTACAGACAAATTGGCCATCGAACCAGGTGCCAATTTCTCAGGGTCTTGTAGCATGGGAACCAAAATTAAGGACATCAAAATAGATGCTCCAGCAGAAGCCAAAGCCGTCTAATAACGCTTTTCTAAAATACACCAGCATGGCTTCACAAATGGCCATCGTTATTGGCTTGTTTATTTTTATCGGAAGAAAATTAGACCATCAAGAAGGAGTAATGTATACACTTTTAGGATCATTGCTGGGAGTATCACTTTCCTTTTATTGGATGGTTAAATCACTTCAAAAAAAATGAAAAACACCCTATTAACCGGATCCAGCCTACTCAGTATCATCATGATTGCATTTTGGGCGCATTGGTTACCCGCCGACACCTTGTTACCATCCACTTTATTTGTTTTAATCTTCACCGCTCTAATGGTGCTTATGCAAAGATTATCAGTATCCCCTTCATCCGAATCTTCCTTTGTCCGAAATTTCATGGGCACCATAGTTGTAAAATTATTTAGCGCATTGATCTTTTTGACAGTGGTCCTTTATACTCATCAATCAACTTGGGAATCCAAAGAAAAAATCGCTCTATCCATGGTGGTCTTTGGAACCTACATTGTATTTACCATAATCATGGGAAAATCCCAATCTCGTAAATAATGTGGTGGTAAAAAACCAGAAAGCCAAGAGCACCCCAAAAGCATCCGCTATAACATCGGCCCACTCTCTGCTTCGATAAGTAGTAAGCAAGGCTTGCATAACTTCCATTGTGAAACCAAACATTAACAATCCAATGAGCCACATCCATTTATTCAACTGAAACCAAAGCAAATGTATTCTCCAACTGAACGCTAAAGAAAAAAACATCAGAGCGTGGATCCATTTATCCACACTGAAACTATCAAGGAAGGTCCATTCTTTTGGAACCGCTATGTAGGCAATATGAAGATAAATAATAAAGATGGTGAGCGTCGGGGCTAGCCAACGACGCATATAACGATACAGAATATTTCTACAAGGATTGCTCGTACTCACCTGCGGACATCAATGAGGTCAAATCTGCATCTGCTGCAATCTGCACCTTGATCATCCATCCTTGACCATAAGGATCTTCATTCACCAAGGCGGGATTGCCCTCTAGGGCAGGATTCACCTCCAAAATGGTGCCTTTGATAGGCATAAAAAGATCAGAAACGGTCTTCACCGCCTCTACTGTACCAAAAACAGCATGCGCATCCAAGGCCTCTCCTTGCGTTTCAATTTCAACAAAAACAATATCCCCTAATTCACCTTGAGCAAACGCAGTGATTCCAATGAAGGCAACATCACCCTCTACACGAACCCACTCGTGATCTCGGGTATACTTTAATTCTGAAGGAAATTCCATATTCTTTATTTGAGTTGTAAAAATAGAACATTATCTTCGAAAAAAACAGGAGACATAACTAAAATCATGGAAAATTTTAATGAAAAGCCTATGACACTGACTACCATCGTTATACTGATCATTTTAGGATTGCTGGCGGGCATGCTCAGCGGCTTTGTTGGGGTAGGAGGAGGACTCATCATCGTTCCAGCTCTTATCTACTTTCTTCAATATAATCAACTCCAAGCTCAAGGTACAAGCCTGGCTGTTTTGTTACTGCCCGTTGGCATCATGGCGGTAATGCATTATTACAAAGCGGGACAGATTCAAATTCCCGCCGCTCTTTGTATTGGATTAGGATTTGTCTTTGGCGCCTATTTCGGAAGCAAAATAGCCCTCAGTATTAGCGTTCACCAAGTGAAGCTATTCTTTGGCTGCTTGATGCTCATCATGTCCATCAAAATGATCTTTGAAGGGCAACAAAAATGGAAACAAGAAAAATCTAATCGGGAGGTTCAAGGTCAACCATAAAAAAAGGGGGACGAATCCCCCTCTTTGTTTAAATACAATACGCATTACTTCTTGCCTTTCTTGGCAGATTTCTTACTCACCTTTTTCACTGCTTTTTTAGCCACCTTCTTTACCTCTTTCTTCACCGGTTTGGCCTTTTTACTAGGAGCAGATTTCGCCTTTTTAACCTTCTTAGGTTTCTTCGGCAAATCCTTCACATCAATCGCACTGTCCAATAATTTCGATGCAGAAATGTTGAACACCTGAGCAATTTTTTCCAAAGTCAATAACGTGATGTTTCGACCACTCTCAATGCGATAAGCATTGGACTTATCCAATCCTACCACATCACCAAATGTCTCTAATGTCATCTTTTTCTTCATTCGAAGAGCGCGTATTCCCGCTCCAATAGAAGCCAAATACGCTTTTTCATTAAATTTTTGTGCCATTCTAGTTTTGTTTTCGGTTACAACAACGAATGTATATAAATTTTTTCGAAATTACCAATTTTTATTTTTCCCACTTATTGATGGCCACAGCAGCCACAGCATTTCCTACTACATTGGTAGCAGATCTTCCCATATCCAAAACATGATCAACGCCTAACAACAAGACCAACCCCGCCTCAGGGATTCCAAAGCTCGCAATTGTTCCTGCAATCACCACGAGCGACGCTCTTGGCACCCCAGCAATTCCCTTGCTCGTTATCATTAAAGTCAACAACATCACCACCTGATCTCCGAAAGAAAGTTCTACACCATAAGCTTGCGCAATGAATAAACTGGCAAATGTCATATACATCATACTGCCATCTAAATTGAAAGAATATCCCAACGGCAATACAAAACTCACAATGCGATTTCGACAACCAAACCTCTCCAATTGCTCCAGCATCTTTGGATAGGCTGCTTCACTGGAGGCGGTAGAAAAAGCCAATAATAAAGGTTGCTTGATGTGACTCAACAGTGTCCTTACTCGAGCGCCTATCAAGAGCCACCCCACAAAAATTAATATCAGCCACAATAAAATCAATCCCAAATAAAACTCTCCAATAAAAGTGGCATACGTAGCTAAAATACCCACTCCCTTTTTAGCAATGATTGCGGTAATAGCAGAAAAGACAGCAAACGGTGCCACATACATCACCATAGAAGTAATCTTCAACATCACATGCCCTAGCGCATCCATTGCCTTGATCAATCCGTGAGCCTTCTCTTCCATCGCCGCAGCAGCTACACCAAACAACAAAGCAAAAATGACAATTTGCAAAATCTCATTTTTAGCCATTGCCTCAATAACACTCGATGGAAAAATATGGGTAATGAAACCCTTCAAGGTTATCGCTGAATGATCCACTCCCGCAGAAGACAAGGCGCTCGGCATTTCCAATTGCAATAAATGTCCTGGTTGAAAAACATTCACCAGAATAGCTCCTAATAACAATGAAACCAATGACGCGGTGATAAACCACAATAATGTCTTTCCTCCAATTCTTCCGACGGCCTTTAAATCCCCTAACTTGGCCACTCCTGCCACTAAAGTAGCAAATACCAATGGAGCAATGATCATCTTGATCAATCTTAAAAACACTTCAGTAAATATGCTCAAAAACTCTAGAATTTTATCAAGCGTTCTATCTATCTTACTCTCCCGCATCATCGCCTTCTTGGCGTTTTCCAGTACATCACCAGAGGGTTTTACCTGTGCTAAATCCTTTGCTATGGATTGATACTTTTGATCGGCACTCGTTGTACTGTCTGACAACAAGGCTTTTACATTGCGCTTCCAATCATCATTATTGCCTTGCTGCTCAACAATGTTCCGAAGCTTCTGAATGGCCTCTTCTGAAGTAGGAGCGGGTGAAGAAGGAAATTGAAAATTCAATATAGCACCCGCCACAATCCCCAACAATAAGGCAATAAAAATCCAATGGGTAAGTGTCAATTTTTTCATATAATCTAAGAAAGTGAACGAAGATAATCAATACGCTCTTTGATTCCTTCCTTCCATGAAATTGATAAAGGCCTGATTCACTACCTTGTTGCCCCCCGGAGTGGGATAATTACCTGTGAAATACCAATCCCCATTGTGATGAGGGCATGCTTGATGCAAGCCCTCTATGGTCTGGAAGATAATTTTAACTTTGGCTTTTAAATCAACAGGAGTGAGCAACTGAGCAATTTTATCACTGATTTGTTCCGCAGTAAATGGCTCATACACCTCTTTTACATAATTTTTTACTTGCTCCTTAGGAAGACTTATTTGGTCTTTGCATTTTCTATACACCACATCTAAAACATGCATACTACCTTTTTCCTTATGCAATGCTACACAAGCTTGAAAAGCAATAAAATCTCCCAATTTGGCCATATCAATGCCATAACAATCTGGATAACGAATCTGTGGAGCTGAAGAAACAATGATAATGGTTTTGGGACTTAGTCGATCCAATATTTTTAATATTGACTTCTTCAATGTGGTTCCTCTAACGATGGAATCATCAATCACCACCAAATGGTCTTGATGAGGCACAACCGCTCCGTAGGTAATATCATACACAGAAGATACCATCTCATCTCGTGCAGAATCTTGGGTGATGAAGGTACGAAGCTTCACATCTTTCAACGCAATTTTCTCAATGCGTGTGCGAGTAAGAATGATGTTTTGTATATCCTCTTGTGTAATCTCCTTCCCCAACTGAGCGAGCTGCTGAATCTTCTTTCGATTCATTACATCCTCCAACTCCTTGATCATTCCATAAAAAGCGGTCTCCGCTGTGTTAGGAATAAATGAAAACACCGTCTGATCAATTCGATGATCAATGGTCTCCATGATAGCGGGCACTACATTTCTACCCAACTGCTGCCGCTCTTGATAAATATCCTCATCATTGCCCTTTGAAAAATAAATTCGCTCAAAGCTGCAAGGTTTCTTTTCTTGTGGGGGTCTAATTTCTTTCAATGCCGTCTGACCATCTTTCTTGATGATCAAGCCATATCCAGCAGGAATCTCTTGGATTTTGTCCGTTTCAATCACCAATGCGCTTTGGATAGGGGTGCGTTCGCTGGCCACCACTACCACCTCATCATCTTCATAAAAAAAAGCAGGGCGTATTCCATTAGGGTCTCTTACCACAAAGGCGTCTCCATGGCCAAACATACCCGCCATCGCATAACCTCCATCCCATTCTCTAGATGCTCTAGATAACACCCTTTGAACATCCAAATGCTTGGCTATCAAACCTGAAATCTGTTGATTATTATAACCCTGTGATTTAAAGCGCTCAAATAACAACTGGTTTTCCTCATCCAAAAAATGGCCAATCTTTTCCATAGCAGTGACGGTGTCGGCCTTTTCTTTGGGATGTTGCCCAAGCTCCACCAATAAACCAAAGAGCTCATCTACATTGGTTAAATTAAAATTGCCTGCTAACACCAAATTCCTTGTCATCCAATTATTTTGACGCAAAAAAGGATGACAATTCTCCACACTATTTCCACCAAATGTGCCATACCGCAAATGCCCCAAAAACAACTCTCCAGTAAACGCAAACTGATCTTTTAAAAAATCTACATCCTTTAACTTCTCGGGATGATGTTTCTCTAAATCAGCAAAACGAGACATTACTTTCGAAAAAACATCTCTTATAGGCTGGGCATCATTGCTTCTGATTCTGCTGATATATTTCTTACCTGGATCTACATCCAATTTTATATTGGCCAAACCAGCTCCATCCTGTCCTCGATGATGCTGCTTTTGCATGAGCAAATACATTTTATTGAGGCCGTAAAAGGCGGTTCCGTATTTTTCGGTGTAAAATTGAAGGGGTTGCTTCAATCGGAGGAGTGCAATGCCGCACTCATGCTTGATGGCATCACTCATTGAGTGTAATTTGCGCCCAAAGATAGTATTTAAAAACTTCTTTTGATTTTTTTTGTGGAATTAATCCACCCTTGGCATCTCAAAGAAAACAAAAGAAATGAAAAACTATCCAATGCTCGGGTGCTTCGGCATTTTATTCCTCACCCTTATAAACGTTCATGGCCAATCCTTCGGAACATTATACGGGCATGTTCAAGGAACTACTGAATCATCGATACCAGGGGTGATGGTAACCGTAGAAACAGGAGATGGTCATGCGATGTTTGGCGGCGCAACAGATCCCGATGGCCGTTATCGAATCAATGCTATCACTGCCGGATCTTATGATGTTCGGTTCAAGATGCAAGGAAAATCAGAATTAATGAAAAGAGGGGTGATGATCAACCCCGACAAAATCACTATTCTCAATGTAGTCTTGCAAGACTCTTCCTTGTTGGGTGCCACATTAGAAATTGAAGATTATGCCATCCCATTAATTGATCCAGATGGTGGTACTTTTACAACGCTAACCGCTAAAGAAATGACACACCTGTCCAGTGCTCATGGAGGAGATATCAAAAGAATGGTCATCGGAATGCTCTCCGATGTCAAGGCAAGTCCCAATGGGGAAGAACTTTACTTCAGGGGAAGCAGAGCGGGCAGTGTGCTGTACTTCATAGATGGTGTAAAAATCCGTGAAAATGTTCCCAACATCCCGTCTTCCGGAATTTCTAGTATTTCTGTATATACAGGAGGAATGCCCGCCACATATGGAGATACGACGGGCGGTGTGGTGGTAATCAATACCAAAAGTTTTACCCAAGAATACTACCAAAAACTCAACGCCAAAAAAAAGAAATAGCCGTTGAAACTCCCCTCAAAATACCCCAGTGAAGAAAGCTTTGTCTTGTTTAAAAAAAAACAAGACGCGGCTTCATTTCAAAGGATCTATCAAGAATGGAGTCATTTGGTATATGGAGTATCGCTGAAATACCTCCAAAACATAGAAGATGCCAAAGACGCAGTGACGGATATTTTTGAAAAACTTTGGCATGAGATACCTCAACAGAATGTACACTTTTGGAAATCTTGGTTATATACTGTGACCAAATTTCACTGCTTGATGCAAATAAGAGCGCGTAAAGCAAAATACCAAAATTTATCCCAAGACCCGTGGGAAGATTTAGAAAGTAGCCTTGAACGCGAACCTTGGTGGAATGCCATAGAGCAAGCCGCTGAGGAATTAAAACCCGAACAAAAACATTGTATACAGTTATTCTATTGGAAAGGACTTTCTTACGAGGAAATTGCTGATCAACAAGGAATAAATATGACCACCGTTAAGTCTCATTTACAAAATGGAAAACGCAATATGCGGATTTGGATCGAACAACACCATGGAAAACCATAACTATCCTTTACCCAACAAAGAGGAAATCATCCTCTGGAACACCGGCCATTTTCCAGAAGGAGAAAGGAAAAATCAAATTTCTTTTCTTCTGGAAAATGATCCTTTTATTGCGGCGGCATTTGAAGGCGCTTGTTGGGATCAAAACTTCCAGCATCTCCCCGCTCAAAAAGAAATTAGTTTTCAAAATAGAACTTTCAAAAAGCACTTCTTGGGATGGGGGATAGGCCTTTTTATAGGGGTGGTGATTGCTGTTTTCATCTTTCATAATAGCGCTGAAAACACCATTAAAAACCTGACAAACCAAGAGGAAAGTGTATTGATTCCAGAAGAAAAACAGGCTGTTTTGCAGTCCCCTGCATCCGAGTCTCAAAAAGAAGAGAGAGAAGAAACTTCAAATAAAATATCCACAGAAAACCACGATCAAGCTCCTGTAGATTTAATTCAGCTTGACCCTTCCTCCGTCGAAATGAGTGTCATGATCCCGTCTAAAGAAGCCACCTCTCGATTATCTACGGTGAGCTCTTCATTGAAGCCATTGGTCAAAACAATTGTCCTCTCGGATCAAAAAGTATATCCCTACAAAGAAAGATCAAGTACAGAAAATACTACGTACTGGGAAAGTGCGCATGTCAGCGCTGCCTTTGAAAATCAAAATGAACAAGTAAAAAACCAAGAAAAGCTAAAATCCACTAGCTATTTGAGCTACTTAGAGAAAGCACTCAACCACTTCAATAACGAAGAATGGTCGCTAACACTGAACATGCTAGACATCATTCTATCTCATTACCCAGATGATGTAAACGCGCTTTATTTCAAGGGACAAACCCTTTTCAGCCTAGGAAAAAAATCAGAAGCCAAAAAATACTTCTATCTGGTGGAGCAACACACCGTCCACGTATTTGAAAAAGAGGCAAAAGAATTTCAAAGACGCTGTCTCGAATAACTACTATTCCACCGTTACCGACTTGGCCAAATTTCTTGGCTGATCCACATTACAACCTCTCATCACTGCCACGTGATAAGATAAAAGTTGTAACGGCACTACAGCAATCAATGGAACTAAGCTGTCATCACACTTCGGAATTTCAATCGCGTAGTCAGACAATTCTTTGACAATTTTATCTCCTTCTGTTACAATAGAAATAATTTTCCCTTTGCGCGCTTTCACTTCTTGAATATTGCTCACCACTTTTTCATAGCTCGCTCCATGGGTTGCGATGACAAAAACGGGCATCGCCTCATCAATCAAGGCAATAGGGCCGTGCTTCATCTCTGCCGCGGGGTAGCCCTCCGCATGGATGTATGAAATTTCTTTCAATTTAAGCGCCCCTTCCAAAGCCACCGGGAAGGTATAACCTCTTCCGAGATACAAGGCATTCGTAGAGTCTTTATATTGTTCAGCGATGGCCTTGACCGCGTCATTGGTTTTCAGTACCTCCGCAATTTTATCCGGTATTGAATTCATCTCAACCATCAACCGGTTCAATCGCTCTCCTTTCATGACACCGCGATGAACTGCCACAGACAAGGCCAACAAATACAAAACTGAAACTTGGGCGGTGAATGCCTTGGTAGAAGCTACACCAATTTCCGGCCCTGCATGTGTATATGCTCCGCTGTGTGTGGCGCGCGCAATACTAGAGCCCACCACGTTACAAACACCAAAGATGAATGCACCCTTATCCTTAGCCAATTCAATTGCCGCCAAAGTATCTGCTGTCTCTCCACTTTGAGAAATGGCAATCACAACATCAGAGGGCATAATCACCGGATTTCGGTATCTAAACTCAGAAGCATATTCCACCTCTACCGGAATTCTTGCAAATTCCTCCAATAAATACTCCGCCACCAATCCGGCATGCCAACTGGTACCACATGCTACAATCAAAATTCTAGACGCGTTCCTCCAACGATCTGCATGATCATCTACTCCGCTCATTCTTACAGAACCCGTTCCCACATTCATTCGACCACGGATAGAATCCATGATGGACCGCGGTTGTTCATGAATTTCCTTTAACATAAATGAATCATACCCACCCTTTTCAATCGCCTCCAATTTCATCTCTAGTTCCTGGATATATGGCGTTTTATGTTGGTTAGAAATCGTAACAATCTTCATTCCCTCGGTCCTATCCAACTTCGCAATCTCCTCATCTTCTAAATAGACTACATTCCGTGTATACTCAATGATAGGGGTGGCATCGCTTGCAACAAAAAACTCATTATCCTTTCCCACGCCAATTACCAATGGGCTAGATTTTCGAGCTGCAATCAGCTGCTGTGGATTGCTTTTATCCATCACCACAATGGCATAAGCCCCAATTACCTCAGATAAGGCAATTCTGACAGCCTCAAACAAATTGGCCCCTGTTTTATCTCGAATATCTTCGATGAAATGCACTAACACCTCAGTATCTGTATCACTTTTGAACTCATGCCCGCGGTTGATTAATTCCGCCTTTAAGGGAGCATAGTTCTCAATAATGCCATTATGAATCAAAACCAAAGACCCATCATTGGACAAATGAGGATGAGCATTGATATCATTGGGGGGACCGTGAGTAGCCCATCTTGTATGACCCATGCCAATATTTCCAGAGTGATCGCTCATTCCCACAGTTTCCTCTAAATCAGAAACCTTTCCTTTGCACTTAAATAAGCTAAAGTTGCCATTCCTGATCATGGCCACCCCAGCACTATCATAACCGCGATATTCTAATCTTTTTAACCCTTTAATAAGAATCTCATAAGCCTGACGATCTCCGAGATATCCAACAATTCCACACATAATGCTATCTTTTAGTTAATGAGCGAAGGTAACCACCAATCGTGTATTTTCAGATGGGTTTACTATATTATATTTAGGTCCATGCGCTTTGATTCCCTTGACAGAAACCCCACTCGTTCCGCCTAAAACATACAATGGCTTGTTGGCCAACTCTCCTGTCAAAACACTCTGTATGTACCTCGAAATATTAAAAGTATATTGCCTGTAAGTGCTATTGTAATTACCTCCTATCACTTGAACATTTTCATCTGGAAGCGCCTTCCATTTTCCATCATCCCCCAAATAACGCAAATACAACTGATCATACTCTGTATACTCACTATTCACTTCAATAGGAATAATCAATTCTGCCCGATTCACTACCTGATCTTGATAAGCATTTAAATTCAATATCGTGGGGAACAATAGTTTTGCTTTTAGTCCCGCGCCGGTTTGAATAAAAAAATGTTCTTCTCCTTGCTTTTCAGTTCCAGGAGTAAAATCACTCAACTCCGAACCTGAATAAAAATGACGAAATTCATTATATCTGGCACAATCGGTAGTCACCACAAACTGATAAGAAAGGGTGTCTTCCACTCCTCCATTTTGATCTCTGTAATAAACCGTTATGCCCGAGGCAGGGTCAATTAAATCATAACGGACCACCGCATCATTCCATGCATTAGATGAAATGCTCAATCCAGTAAAATATTGTTGAAATACATCTTGGCTTTGCAATACAGCCGGATCCTGCGGTTGTAACAAAAGATAACCCAATTCCTTGTCCAGGGGCAATCGCAATTGTGGCGAAAGAGTGTCCTCTCCTAAAACAGTGGGCGCCAGATAATGCACCGCCTGCTCCTCATTACCCTCCATGATCAAGTTATCTGGAAAAGTGGGTAGTGTTTGACGCGCAGAATAAATGCTATCCTTGTACATCGGGCTTATCAATCGCCTCACTACAAAACGCTGTTCTTTGGGCTTTCCGTAGACCGTTGTATTATATGCCATGGAAAGCACCACTGAATCCACAACAAAAGCAGAAGAAATTTCTGGATCTAATGCAGACAACCTAAACTGAGTGTAAGTAATGCATTGCGTTGTCCCAAAAACATCATTATCCAAAGTACCTACCAAAGCCAAGGAAAGATCATCTGTATAAATGCTATCCTCCAGCATTGTGGTAGCGATGATATTAAAGGTATCCGTTTGCAAATAGGAGAGCCCGTCAGAGCCGGGAAACAACTCCCCACCATCTGTAGGAGATGGTTTTTTACAAGATTCTAATCCAATAAAGACAACAATCCAAAACCAGAAAAATAACCTCATTGAATTATGCCAACTCTGGTTTTGCCACCAACACTTGATCAAAAAACTCATCCGTTGCCGCCAAGTAATCGGTTTCCGTGTACTGTTGCATAACAGGTATTTCCAAGCTCTCGGCATACTGTCTCAATTCAGGGGAAACCTGATCATCCCCCAAAATCAAACCATCCGCAAACTGCAGCGCGGATTTGAGCAAATTCACATGACTAGGCTTTTTCAGAAAAGCAATATCTTCAGATTCAAAACCATCGAAAGCCACTTTCTTTTGAATATCCTTTGACATCACTCCGTCAAACTCATTTCCGTACGCAGATACCACAATTTTACTCTCAGAGAAGTGAGGATCCTGACCATACAATTTCTTCACATACAAAGGCATCAAACTGCTAAACCAACCATGACAATGGATAATATCGGGAGCCCACCCTAACTTTTTGACAGTCTCCAATACTCCTTTCGTAAAGAATATCATGCGCATATCATTATCCTCAAACAAATTACCTTCATCATCATGCATGAAAGCCTTGCGATGGAAGTATTCCTCATTATCGATGAAATACACTTGAAGACGAATTTGAGGAATGCTCGCCACCTTGATAATCAACGGATGATCAGAATCATCAATGATTAGGTTCATTCCTGATAGGCGAATGACTTCATGCAATTGATGTCTTCTTTCATTTATTTTTCCAAACCTTGGCATAAAAATGCGTGTCTCCTTACCTCGCTCATGCACGGCCTGGGGCATCTGCCTACAGGTTTGCGCAATGTGTGATTCAGGAGAAAAAGGAAGGATTTCTTGGCTAACAAATAAGATTTTTGGTTTACTCATGCAGATTACTTATTCTAATAAGAAATACAAAGGTAAATAAAAAACTTTTTTGATTTATGCAAACAATCCCTCGATTATTTTAAAATTGCACCAAATTTAGATTCTTGAAAATCATTTATACCCAGCACGAACTCATCGAATGGCGACAAAGCCTGACAATGCCCACCTCATCTATTGGATTTGTTCCTACTATGGGAGCCCTTCATCTCGGCCATATAAGTTTGATAGAGAGGGCTTTGGAAGAAAATGACGCGGTGGTGGTGTCCATATTTGTCAATCCCACCCAGTTCAATGATAGCAATGACTTTCTTCATTATCCTAAAAATAACGAAGGGGATTTGGAAATGTTAAAAGATTACGCCCGTTTGGTCATTTTCTTACCCGCTACTTCAGAAATGTATCCTTCTCCCGAAAAAGAGCAATTCCATTCTGGGTTACTGACATCTACTTTGGAAGCAAAATTGCGTCCTGGACATTTCGACGGTGTGATCACCATCATTCGAAAACTATTCAATTCAGTAAGAGCACATCGGGTATATTTTGGAGAAAAAGACTTCCAACAACTGGCCGTGATCAAAAGCTGGGTGATATTAGAAAAAAGAAGTGAATTAATCATCCCTTGTCCTACGATTCGGGAAAGTGACGGTTTGGCCATGAGTTCTAGAAATCAGCGACTATCGCCAGAAATGCGCAAAGAAGCCCCTTTTATTTTTGAAGTTTTGCAAGCAGCAAAAGCGCAAGTCGACACCCAAAGTCCCGCAGAAATGGAAATTTGGATTCGTTCTGTATTTTTAGAACGACCCCTTTTTCGATTGGACTACTTTGAAATCATAGACGGTAACACCTTTGCTCCATTGGCAGAATGGTCAGATAGCTCATTGCCCATGGCCATGATCGCCGTATTCCTTGGTGAAATAAGATTGATAGACAATATTGCGCTTACGGAACAATCAGCTTGAAGCCCTTTCCATGAACGTTGATGATTTCCAAACGCTCATCAGACCTTAAATGCTTTCTGAGCTTGGCGATATAAACGTCCATACTTCTTCCATTGAAATAATTGTCATCTCCCCAAATGGTCTTTAACGCATAACTTCTTTCCAGGATGCCGTTTTTATTCTTCGTTAATAAATACAACAACTCATTTTCTTTGGTCGTGAGCTTCACCTCCTCTCCTTGAACCACTAGTTTTTGTTTGTTGTACTGGAAGTGCAAGTTTCCAATTTCCAACTCCTCATCGCTGGATTCTGCTGAAATCAGGGGGTTGGTGCGCTTTAAAATCGCATTCACACGAGCCAAGAGCTCCTCCATGCTGAAGGGCTTTGTCAAATAATCATCCCCTCCAGCCTCAAATCCCGCCAAAGTATCTTCCTTCAAGCTCTTGGCAGTTAAAAATAAGATAGGAGTGTGCTTATCGTCTTGACGAATCTCTTTGGCCACTGTAAAACCATCCTTGATGGGCATCATCACATCTAAAATGACAAAATTATAATTGCCCCTTTTAAACATCTTCATACCCTCTTGACCATCAATAGCCAAATCGGTTTTGTACCCTTTAGCATTGAGATACTCCGTGAGCAATGAGCCTAAATTGGGATCATCCTCACACAATAATATACTAATTGACCGCTTCATATTTTCTTGGCAGTTTTACAATAAACTTGGTTCCTTTTTTCAATTCACTCTCTACTTGTATTTGTCCCTTGTGTTTCAATACCACCCCCATTACATAACTCAAACCCAAACCATAACCTTTGACATTATGGATATTTCCTGTTGGTACACGATACAATTTCTCAAATATTCTTTTCTGATTCTCTTTGCTGATTCCAATTCCATTATCGGCAACTTCTAACACCACAAAACCCTCTTCTTCTTTGGTGGTAATTTGAATCTCGGGCATCTCTAAACTATACTTCAAAGCATTATCAAAAAGATTGAACACTAGGTTGGTAATGTGCAGAACATCCCCCTCTAATTGATCATTCTTAGCGAGGTAATCTTCTATGACAACCGCTCTTCTATTTTTAACTTGTAAATCAAAACTTCGCAACACCGACTGAACTACCTCATGAAGGGATATCACCTGAACCTTCATCTTCATCTGTCCTTGCTCAAACAAAGAGGTGCGTAGCACGTTTTCCACCAACATACCCAATCTTGTATTCTCTTCGGTAATCATTTTGATGTATCGTTCTCTGCTGTTTTCCGACTTTTGTACGTCTTTGTCTTGTAAGACCTCACATGCCAGTGAAATGGTTGCAATGGGGGTCTTTAATTCATGGGTCATGTTATTAATAAAATCGCTTTTCAGCTCACTCAATTTACGTTGTCGGTGAATGGTGAGAAAAGAGTAGAAAAACAGCCACATCAACCCCGTTAACAACAAGCCGCTGATTATCAGCATTTTCCACATAGAGCCAATGAGATACTTGGAGGTTTCTGGAAAAATCAAACGCAAAAAAAACGTCTTGGAAACGGGGTCGTTGGGAAAGAGCTTGGCCTGATAAGAATGACTTTCCTCACTTTCCATATCTTGATTTTTCCAAAAAACCATCCCATCTTCTCTCACAATAGCATAATAGAAGGGGGTTTTCACCCCCTCTTTCCAAATATTCTTTTGAAGCAAAGAATCCACGAGCGCGGTATCAATCCTCTCCTCTACTGAGGGGAAAATATCTACTTCTATCCACGATCCAAAATCATCCGCCCACTGAGCCGTTTGAACGCTGTCTGAGGTCATAATCAAATTTTCACTTTGTCGCTTTACCGCATCCCAATTTTCGAGCTCATCGATGGTTTGATGCAATGCTTTTTGAATGTGATCAGCGAAAGATTGTTCTTTTAACAAGTAAGTATTGTGCACCCAATAGACCTGGAGCGCCACCAAAGCCAATAAAGAAAAGGCTCCAAGCCAAACTAAAAGTGTTGCTAACCCCTTTTTCATGTGGGCGAAAAATACAACTTGTTTGTGCTTGGAACCTATCCTTAACGGGTTTTAACACCCATCACGGCAGCAGCACCCAAGGAAACACTCCTTCTTTTTGAATCACCCAATATACTCCCGGGCTTAATTGTGAGGAATGCATGGAAATAAATACTCCGTCGCCGTGCATCAGCACTTTGGAAAGTACATCGCGCCCTGAGGCATCTATTATTTTATCGGGGACCCCTCCATTCCACCGAACATCTTGACCGATACGAGCGGGATTGGGAAATAATGATAACCCCTGAGGATTAACACTGGCGTTTTTAAAATCATACATCTCCTCATTTCCGCAACCTTGATAGCCCTGCATGGGGGTTATTACCATCTCCACCAGCTCATTATTGGCATTATACATCACGCATTCATTGATAAAACTCTCATTTTCCCATTCATTGCCCGACCAATTCATCTCCCCAACAGTACTCTGTATTGCTCCCTCAACGCTCGGATTAGACTCGCTTTCAGAAAAATAGTTTCCTCCCCCTTGGATCATAGGCGAAAGCGCTTGCTGAAAGCTCAAATGGATATCATTTTCTACCCATTGGTTTCTACCAAAACCCTCATTGATCATCAACAAAGCTTGATCATGCAGTTGTACCGCGGTTGTCAACTGGCTGAGCGCTGAACAACGCAACCCCAGCTTTCCCTGCCCTTTGATAATGCCATGATAATAGTCACTGATCTGCCCTTCATTAAAAATCAAAGCTGTGGATCCATGATGCTGCAGACCAAAAGCACTGCCCTCTCCTGTCATCACTACATTTCCAAAAACAGCCTCTCCCAACATATCAAAGAAAAAAATGCCATGTCCTTGGATTTGTCCTGACTGCCAATGCCACTGCCCGTGGGATACATTCCAATCTTGACTTCCTGTACTCGAGACATTGAACAGTTCCACAGATAAAGAAGTAGAATTCCAAAAAATCTCTTTTATGTCCGAGTAGTATGCCACCACATGATTTTTTTCTGTAATAAAATTTCCTTCAGGATCATTGCAGGGTAAACCTTGCATCACAAGCTTTTTTAACACCAAGTCCGCCCGCCATTTCATCCTAGCCTCCTTTTCCACAACTATTTTTCCATTGGTCATCACCACTTGGCTTTCAAAATAAGAGATTTGATCGCAATGTGCTCCATCGTGTAATATCAACAGGGTGTCTTGTGTATGATTCCCTGCCGCTCTCATAGTGGCGTTCTGTTCGAGATAGAACTCGGAAAAATCATTCGGAAAAACTTCCATGGCTCCCGTTTGTCCAAGTATGGGAGTCCAATTCAACTGAGCGCTTGGCATCAAGTGGACCAGCCCTCCTTTTAGATGCAAACGGGCGCTTTCTTTTTCCAACGAACAATAACCCTTTTTGTAAATCAATTCACCTCCTTCCTTAACGACAATTTTACCTCCTGCGTTTCTCAAACCTCCCTCTGCATCGATGATGACTTTTCCACCATCTTCGATGATCAACTCACTTCCCGGAAAGATCCAACAGGTGCCTTTTTCCTCTATTCTTAAAACGGTACCCCCGCGAACAATCAAAGAAGCGGTAGAAAGTCCTTCCTCATCACCGATCTCTAATCGGGCTTTACCGTGCAAATAAATCTCAGCTCCCATACAACCCGTTTTTGTTTTCATCACATGATGTGAGCCAATGGTAGGAAAGGGCAAACTACCATCGTGCAGACCTTGTTGCTTTTGAATACTAATGACATCATGGTCTTGCATGTCTATATGAGGAAATATCCAATCCTCCATCGTGCCAAAATTGTATATATCCGTTGCATTAGAAGTCAACTCCATTGTACTATTCATGATAACATCCAAATGATACAAAAGCCAACCCGCATTGGATGATGTCAATGCACTGTGAGATTCATTGGACGCAAACGGCGCATATACAAAGTCAAATGGACTTTGCTCCATCGCCTCTGCCACATTATCCACCGATAAAGGGATTGCCCATGAGGAAGGGCTCGGAACAAAACAGTGTTGCGCCAAGTATTGATTGGACGAAATGCTTCCACATTGATTAGAAAAATCAGGGCTTTCATTCAGAGCGTTTACTAACTGAACCATAGAAGCTCTATAACCGCCTGCTCGGCAATCCAATGCCAAGAGGTTGTTGGGAACATAAAGCAATTGATGGTCTTGTGTTACATCTGGGATGATTCCATTCCAGTCGATCTGGGTAAAGGTCAAATCCGCAATGACATTTGCGCTTTCTGTATTATTGATATTCGTTAAATCTCCCGGAAGGGTAAAGGCTCTCAACTCCAACTCGTTTCCGGGAATAATGACGCTAGCATCGCAATTTTCTTCTATTAAAAACGGGCTGCAATCCAGGCCCTGCTGCTGAAAATTCCCATTGGCTATGGCCATCGAAAAACAATGAGAAGGAAAGGGAAGACTCTGCAAATAGTTTTGATATTCCGCTCTTTTCCAAGGTGCGCTGATCCAACCCTCGGAATCCAACCATTGATAGATCAAGAGTTGCTGGGCTGCCGTGCGTGTAAGCGCATCATGTACAAAAGAGTCCGCATTTGCGTTGTAAGTAGACATAAAAGACAACAGCGCTTGTAAACCTAATGGAATGTTGGCACCTTCATGGGGGCTATCCAATGAGATATACACACCCACGCAATGCGGCTCTCCCATTTGTTCCATTTTACCTAACGCACATCTCGCCACTTGTCCACCCATGCTCGCTCCCGCTACCACTAGATGGTCATTTCCCTCCTTAAAATTGTTACACAATTGTATCAACTTTATCAAAATCTCTGCATTGGCCCGAATATCCGCGGCACCGTCTACAAAATCCAACAAAATGATATCATACCCTCTTTCTCTCAGTTCATTCAAAAAAACGGGAGATTCACTCATCATAGAATAATCTCCAGAATAATCCCCTCCTGTAAATTGACACCACCCAAAAGTTCCGTTTTGATAAGGATATTGCTCATACCCAAAATCAATTCCCTCCACAAAAATGAAGGGTTGATCAAAAACACCATCCTCACTGTGCAAAGTATAGGCATTAGCGCTCAACAAACCCACCTCCGTATTTACCGACAACCTCCATGGAAATTCCGGGTTCTCGGCGACCCATAAAGGAAGATTAGGCGAAGAAAACACGCTTTGACAATTGGCTCCTTTGAGGATCATGGTACAATAAAAATGTACTCCCTCAAAAGTGGCTTTGAATACAATATGCTTGTCGGTATAAATATCCCAATAATCCACCTCTATAAGATCTGCATTGATCGTTCTCCAACCCTGTCCATCGTCAAAATCAACTTCTTGTAAAGACCAGTTTCCCTGCCACCAATCCCCTTCGGAGGGGAAGTGAAATCGAACATGCTGGTCCACTAATTTTGATTGACTTAAATTACAAAAAAAGGTGGTGTCCGTACGAATATGAATTAGTTGGTCTTGCATTCCTACATAGTCAAATACCTGACCTACGGGATAAACCTCAATAGTGGAAATGGCAGCGGGCTCGAAAAAAGATCTGAATTTAGCAATAGAGGTGTTGGCCAAAGAATCTCTTTGTCCCAACATGAGGTTTTTTCTCCATTGCCAAGCCTCCTCCACTTGAAATACCTGCTCTATGGGAGGCTCGCTTTCCGGTAAGGTTTTCAAAGCAATGGGAGAGGGAGATTGTGTGGTAATGTTTTGAGCCCAAGAAGGAAGAGCAAAAAAAGAGAACCATAAACAGCCTAAGCTGCTCAAAAAATGAGTTTTCATAATATAGATGTATGGGTTAAAATTTTAGTAAGGCAATACGATGTGTGAGGTATCGCCGCGAGAACCTGTAAGAAATGAGCGCGTTAAAATTTCGCTGGTTTGACCATTCAGAAAATGAACACGATAAGAAAGAGACAAAGGGTAATTGGCAAATACCTCAGAAAAAAAAGGAAAAGAATGATGCGGAACATTGATCACCTCATTCGTTGATGGACTGAATGGAAAAAGCTCCAAGTGGGAGATGGTCTGGGCTTGACCCGTATCTTGAATATTCAACACCAAAGGGCTTTTACCCATTAGATACAATTTTTGAAGCGGCTCCTCCCTCTCCATCCAAGCCGCTTGGTGCTGACCTAGATCAAAAAAAGTAGAGTCTCCCACACAATAAACAAGTTGCATTTCATCCGTCCATGTTGCAGAAAATACACCCTGATGATCAGTGGTTCCTTGCCAAACCGCCTGATAGGATCCCGCGCCGGTGGGACCTGAAAACACGGGATTCAATAATTTGACCTGTGCGCCTTCAATGACATCTTCAGTGCCATACTCCAATACTTGGCCTCGGTAGTCTGCGATGACAGGATCACCGGGGGTGCATCCGGCGATGAGAAGAGAGAAAAAGAAAATTTTTGCATTCATAATTTTAAGTTTATGGTGCAAATTTTTAGTCCTCCCTCACAAAAACCTTATGCGATAATTCCTATAAATTATTTGAATATTATGTACGATGCTCATTCTATTGTTCTTCTCAAGGTCAATAATTCATGTTGCTACCATTTGAGCAAAAAGCATCATCGCGTTTTTGTATTTTTATGACCAAGAATTATTCATCAAAAAACCAAACATTGATTAAAAACATCATCTCACCACTGTTATTTTTCAGCTTTATTCTACTACTTACCGCGTGTAGCAACCCCACTATTTCTACTAAAGACTATTCAGGCAGTTCTGTAGATACAGCAAAACAAAGAGAAGCCGTGGATATCGCTATCAATAGCAAGGGTTTGGCCATCCCCTCCAAACAAAAAAAAGCTCTTTCCACATTTTCTAATAAAATAGATTTTCTTCAGCCTCCAAGAAAAGGCCGTTTAGAAGATCTTGTCATACTTGAAAAGCAAAACCAACCTAAAAAAATCCATTTCTATCCTATCAAAAGTTTTGAATTTTCATGGGAAGATCCGGCTAAAAAAATTAACCCCACAACTCACCATACACCCATAAAAACAACAATAAAACCTAAAAAAACATCATTAAAAAACCACTTTCAAATACCCTGTGGACAATTTCAAATGAAGGAAAATGCAGAGATGAACATCCAACATTTCGGAATATTTGAAGGTTTAAAATCCCCTTTTGTAAATGCACTTTTAAAAGATTCTAAGAGCAATTTTTGGATAGGTTCACACAATTCTGGTATAGCCAGATACAACGGAAAATCCCTTCTTCATTTCGATAAAGAATCAGGATTATCCGACAACCAAATTGAATGTATGATAGAAGACCGATTGGGCAACTTATGGATAGGAACCACCAATGGTGGTGTTACCAAATATGATGGAACCACCTTTTATCATTATACGCAAGAGCAAGGTTTACCGAGTAATAACATACATTGTATTCTTGAAGATGCGGCAGGAAATATTTGGATGGGGACGGGTGGGGGAGGTGTATGCTGTATAAATCAACAAGATTTATACTGTTTCTCTGAAGAGCATGGTCTCACGTCCAACCATATACGCTGTCTCACCGAGGATAATTCTAATAAGATTTGGATAGGAACAGAAGGAGGAGGAATCTGTTGTCTTGATTACAAACAATCAAAAATCACACAACCAGATATAGGGGTAGAAAAAGAACGGGTTTTATCTATTCATATTGATCAGCAACAACGCATTTGGATTGGCACAGAGGAAAGTGGTGTGATGGTAATAGTAGATGGGACGTTATTTCAGCCGCAACTCCAGCTATTTCCTTCATTTCAGTGCGTTTGGTCCATATTGAGTACCGCTAACAGCGTTTGGTTGGGAACAGAAACAGGATTAGTTGAGTTCCAATTCAATGAAAAAGAAAACCCTCTTACAGCCTCGGCCATCAGATTTTCAGAAGAGGATGGTTTAAGTCATCGAGTTATAAAATGTATAACCACTGACGGCGAAGGGGGAGTGTGGTGCGGCACTGATGGTGGTGGTATCAATAAAATCAACGCGCAGTCTTTCTATCACCTGACAGAAAAATCTGGACTCTCTTCCTCCATCGTAAGAACCATTTTTGAAGATACAAAAAACCGTATTTGGATTGGCACAGATGATAAAGGCGTGAATGTCTTGGAGAACAATAAAATCATTCAAATTCAAGAAAAAAATGGCCTAAGTAGCAATATAATTTGGTCAATTTGTGAAGATGATAAACAGCAAATTTGGATAGGAAGCTATTCAAATGGCATCACTATTCTTCGAGGGAATCAAACACAATACATAGCCACCGAACAGGGTTTATCATCCAACATCATCAGTACAATCCTCAGAGATAAAAAAAATAGAATGTGGATTGGAACTTACGGTGGGGGAATCAATATCATTGAAAATGATCAAATAATATATCTGAATGAAGATAACGGACTAAATCACAATGTTATTCGGTCACTTTTACAAGATCAAAAAGGTAACTTTTGGATAGGTACCGCTGGTGGCGGCATCTGTCATATTGTGGGAGACACGGCCCGTTACATAACTACTCAAGAAGGACTGAGCTCTAATGATATCTTCAGTTTATTTGAAGACAGAAAAGGCAATATTTGGATTGGTACCAACAAAGGAGGAATTAACGTCATCCAATCCGATCAATCCATTTTAAAAATTAATCAGGGTTGTGGTTTGAGCAATAATGACATTCGATCAATAAGCCAAGATAATGAAAATCAAATTTGGGTTACAACAGAAAATGGCATAAACATTATCCACTTCGACCCATCAAAAGACTTGATATCTCAAAAAGACATACAAATTTCCACGTTCCAATCAAAACAAGATGGATTAAAATATGTCAACTTTTACCGAAACAGTTGTTGCATCGATCGCCAAAATTGTGGATGGTGGGGAAGTGGACAAAGTTTAATCTTTGCACAGGCCTCCACTTTTTTACAAAAAAAACAGAAACCCCAGTTAATGATGACACAAATTGAAGTCAATCAAAAACCCATTGACTTTTATAACCATATCAGAAAAATCAATAAAGACTTTATCCCATTTGAAAATTTTCCCCGTTCATTACAATCCATCCACTCACTCAATCACTTAACCTTCCATTTCATCTCTCCTCATTGGAGCTCCCCCCATCAAACAGAGTATCGATACAAGATAGAAGAGATAGAAGAAGAATGGAGCCAATGGAGTAAAGACAATTTTGCAGACTACAGAAATATTTCAATTGGAAAATACACTCTATCTATTCAATCCCGATTTAATACTGGTGAAGAAAGTGAAATACTACAATATCATTTTAATATTCTACCTCCATGGTGGAAAACAAATTACGCATACACTATCTATTGCTTGATTTTAATCGGTATTTACTTTGTTACCATTCGGTGGAACTCCGAACGACTCGTGAAAAAAGCCAGAGCGTTACAGCAACAAGTGGATGTGGCCACTGAAGAAATTTTACAAGAAAAAATAGAAGTTGAAAAGCAACGAGACTTGGTAAAAACTAAAAACTACGAAATACTCTCCTCCATCGAATATGCTAGAAGGATTCAGTTAGCCATCATGCCAGATGAGTCCATGGTGCGCCAATTGCTGGGCGATGCTTTTGTTTTTTATCTTCCCAAAGATATCGTTGCTGGAGATTTTTTTTGGGTGGAGGAAATGGACGAGAAGATTTTCTTTGGTGTCTGTGATTGCACGGGGCACGGTGTGCCAGGAGCTATGGTTAGTGTCTTATGCCATAATGCGCTTTCCAGATCTGTTTTAGAATTTCAAGAAAGGATTCCTGGAAAGCTATTGGAAAAAACAAGAGAAATTCTCATTGATAGCTTTAGTAAAAGTCAAGAAAACGTACAAGATGGTATGGATGCATCTGTG
>CANHWU010000005.1 GCA_947464415.1 Flavobacteriales bacterium | reverse complement strand
TGCCTATTGATCAGCTTATCCCCAATAAGAAATATTTCTTTTTCTCTCATACCATCAAGAAACAACCTTACAATGCTAAATTGCTCAAAGCCATTTTGGACAAGAGGATTACCTTGATGGATTATGAAGTAATCAAAGATGACAGCGGTAAGCGCCTCATAGGATTTGGCAGATATGCTGGAATTGTGGGAGTTTTTGAGGGTATCAGAGCGCTAGGATTGAAAAAGAATTGGTTTACATTGCCTTCCCCCATTACTTTTCATGATAGAAAAGAAATGGAGTTGGAGGGAGCAAAAATTCAATTTGGCGCACCCATCAAAGCCGTTGTAACCGGATGGGGCAGAGTGGGACATGGGGCAGAAGAGATGATGCAGTTTTTTGGTTTTAAAAGAGTAGAATTGAAAGCTTTTTTGGAAAACACTTTTGATCACTCTGTTTATGTTCATTTAGACTCCGCTGACTATTATGTCAATCAATCCAATGGAGGTTTTGACAAAAAAGAATTTTATGAATTTCCTGAAAAATACACGTCCGTATTAGGAGACATTGTTCAGCAGTGTGATATTTACTTCGCCTGTCATTTGTGGAAGTCCAATAATCCGGTATTATTGACCGCTGAAGATTTGTCTCATCCCGAAAATCGCTGCCAAGTAATTGCGGATATTAGTTGTGATATCAAAGGCCCTATTGCTTCCACCATTCGTGCCACCACCATTGAACATCCATTTTATGGGTATGATCCCATCGCGCAAGAGGAAATCGATTGGAAAGAAGAAAATGCCATCATGGTGATGTCCATTGATAATCTTCCTTGTGAACTGCCCAGAGATGCTTCAGAAGATTTTGGGAATGAGTTCATCAAACATGTGCTGCCTGAATTAATGAAAGAGCAAAGTGAAATTTTAAACAACGCTACAGAAGCCCGTGATGGAGCCCTCACTCCCCTTTATCAGTATTTAGAAGATTACGCCAAAGGCTGATCAATCCCAGATTCGCGCGCGTTTCAACTGTACCTCCTCACCGAAAAATATTTTGGTAGAGTGATTAAAAGCTTCTGTATAATCTGACACCACGAATAGATCTTTTTTGGAAGTTTTACCTTTGCTAAGCAGAGATTTTTTTTCCAATATCTCTTTCAGCGCGTTGGCCGCTACCTCCCCATTATCAATGATGGGGATTCTCTTCTTGTAATAAGAATCCACTTCCTTGCGGATAAGCGGATAGTGCGTGCAGGCCAGAATCAAAGCATCAATGTTTTTAAAAGTCGGCTTGGATAAATAACTATTGATGATGGTTTGCGAAATTTTGTTGTTATAAAAGCCCTCCTCAATCATGGATGCCAGTAATGGCGTGGCATTGGAAATAACCTTCAGTGTCTTGTTTCTTTTCTCTATTCTCGTTACATACACCCTAGAGGCAATGGTTCCTTTCGTGCCAATTACTCCAATACGTTTCCTATTGAATTGCTGGCTGACATATTCAGCCACTGGGTCAATCACATTGATCACAGGAACTGATGGGCCAGCAATGTCTTGGACAATTTTAAACGCATGCGCTGAAGCGGTATTGCAAGCAATCACAATTGCCTTGCACTTTTTCTCTATCAGAAATTGTGTTATGCGCGCGGCATAGTGTCGAATGCTTTCAGGTGATTTATCACCATAAGGCAAATGAGCAGTATCTCCAAAATAAATGAATTGTTCATTGGGCAAAGCCTTCTTAATGGCATGCGCCACTGTCATGCCCCCAATTCCCGAATCAAATATTCCGATGGGTTGCTGCGACATGAATGGTATTACTTCTTGGGAGCAGGAGTAGGAGCGGGTGTCTCTGTGGGAGGCGTCAATGGAATGCCCAACTTGGTTTTGATAAGATCTGTAACATCATCTCCACCGCGATATAAAAGCACACCTGTGCTTGCATCGATGATATATGCGTATCCATTCTCCTTTGCAACATCTTCAATTGCTTTTCCAATTTTATCAATCAAGGGTTGTAACATATCATTTCTGCTTTTCTCTAACTCCGTATTAGCAGTTTGCTCAAAATCAGACATGTTCTTTTCCAAATCCATGATGGCCTTGTACTTGCTTTGCTTGATTGCATCCGGCCATGTCGCTTGGTTAGATTCAAACTCAGTAGCTTTGGCTTGATAATCCTTTTGCATCTCATTCATGGTATTGGTGAAATCCTGTGAGATTTTTTCTAAGTCCGTATTCACCTTGGTAATTTCAGGCATCGAGAAAAGCAACACTTGACCGTCTGTATGTCCAATTTTTTGTGCATTCATCATTGTTGTAAGGGTGATCATCATCACCGCCATCATCATCTTTTTCATAGTTGTATTATTTATCAATTTTATGGATTTCTTTTGGGAGCTGATTTTCCACTTCCTCCCTTTCCTGTGTTACTTCCTGGCTTGCTTCCCGGCTTATCCGTTGGCTTTTTTTCTTCCTCCTCTTCCTCTTCTCCACCTTCATTGGTATCTCCTGGTTTCAAGCCCATTTTCTTGAGCACTTTATCACTGATATCATGCTTGGGATTTGAGTAGAGAATATTACTGTTTGTGGCCTTATCAAAGACCACCATCAATTGCCCTTGAGAAGCCACTTCTTGGATGGCCGCGTAAATTTCATCCTGAATCGGCTTCACCAATTCCTCTCTTTTCTTGAATAAATCTCCTTCTACACCAAAACGTTTCTTCTGTAATTCTCTGGCCTCTTTTCTTTTCTGCTCAATCTCCGCCTCTCTGTTGCGCTTCATTTCCTCCGTCAACAAAATTTTTTCCGCCTGGTAGGCTTTTTCCATCTTTTCTACTGACTCATACTTTGATTCAATTTCTTTTTGCCAATCAGCACTTGCTTTGTCTATCTCGGCCTGAGCATCGGCATAGGCTTGTACATGATTCAGAATGTACTTAGAATCCACATAACCAAATTTCTGAGAAAGTCCAGCCAAAGAAAATGACATCATACCAAAGATGATGGCAATAAGAAGGAACTGCTGTTTCATTTTCATTGAAATTCGAAAGTAATAAAAGTTCATTATAGTTCTCCTAAATTCATGCCAATAGAGAAGTGAAATTGTCCTTTGGCCATATTGGGTGCGCGTTGCACATCATCAAATCTCCAACCGTAATCAAACCCCAACAAACCAAACATGGGTAAAAATATTCGCACTCCAACACCCCCAGATTTGTACAAATTAAAGGGATCATAGTTAGAAAAATCAGCCCAAGTTCTTCCGGCCTCTAAGAATGTCAGCGCATAAATTGTAGCGCTCGGATTGGTGGTCAAGGGATATCGCAATTCAACGCTATATTTACTAATGACAGGAGCTCCTACACGATCAGAAGGCGTTGTCAGTGACAAATCATCATATCCTCTTAAATTGACAATCTCCCGACCATCCAAAAGGAATCCACTCAAGAAAACACCTCCAAGATAAAATCGCTCAAATGGCGATTGACCTAAGTTCTTATTATAGGTTCCCAAAAATCCTAAACCTACATTGGTATTTAATACAAACTTATTCGTCTTGTGCTTGTTGAGGGCCGTATACCAATGCGCTGTGAACTTGATCTTGTAATATTCCACCCAATCAAATCTCTGCTGGTCTGTCATGCCCGCGTAATCATACTTTTTACCTTGCACTTTCTCCCCCCACAATGAATAAGGAAAAGTAAACTTAGAGGACAATGTTATTTTTGATCCCCAGGTAGGGTAAATGGGGTCAGAGACTGAGTTCCTTTCAATGGTAAAGTTACCGGCAAGGTTGTTGGAATATCCCTGCGTAAAACTGAAGAATGATCCATAACGATCGAGGTTAAAATGCTGATAGGAAATACCAGAGTAAAAATAAAACCAGTCGTCTGGCTTTTGCCATTTCTGACCAAATGAGAACGAAGCCCCTGTGATTTCCAATGACTGTCTGAGCGGATTCAATGCATCATTCACATATTTTTTCTGACCATTGGTTTGCACTGAATGATAAACGGAATAAGTAAGTGAATTGGGTTTTTTACCTCCCAGCCAAGGCTCTGTGAAAGATAAATTATAAGATTGAAAGAAAACCCCGTTGGACATTGCGCTGATAGAAAACCGCTGACCATCTCCTGAAGGAAGCGGCGTCCATGCATCCCGTTTTCCAATATTGCGAATCGAAAAGTTGTTAAAGGTTAAGGAAAGTGAACCTACTACCCGGCCACCGCCCCAACCCCCACTGAGCTGAATTTGATCACTCGGCTTCTCTTCCACAACATATTCCAAATCTACAGTTCCCTTGTCTGGATTCGGATTGGTTCTGATGTCAAAAGCTTCCGGATTAAAAAATCCCAAGGCATTCAACTCTCTTTGTGAACGCATCAAATCCGACCGATTGAACAAATCTCCTGGACGCGTTCTGATTTCGCGATAAATCACATGGTCATTGGTCTTTGAATTTCCACTCACTCCCACCTCTCCAATCCTAAATTGCTTACCCTCTCCCATTCTGATCTCCACATCAATGGTATCGGGTAAAACCAAAGTCTCGACAGGGTAAGAATAAAAATTCAGATAACCATCATCCGTGTACAATGAACTTAAGTCACGCCCATTGGGATTATAATTAAGTCGGCTATTCAGCAGCTCCAAATTATAAAGATCCCCCCGCTTTAAATTCAAAACACTATCCAGCGTACTCCTTTGGTATTTGGTATTACCTACAAAAGTAACATCTCCAAAATAAAACCTTTTGTCCTCCTCTACTTTGATTACTAATCCAATTCTGTTTTCAGACAAATGGCAAATACTATCCTTCACCACCTTGGCATTTCTAAAACCTTCCTTGTTGTATTTTGCAACAACTCCCGCCAAATCTTCTTCATATTCCTCTGCTATGTATTTCGAGGCCTTCCAAAATCTCCACCAAGTCTTTTGCTTGGTATTTTTTAAGGTTCTTTTTAACTTTTGATCCGTTAATTGATCATTTCCTTGAATATCAATCCATTCAATTTTTACTCGACTGCCTTTCTTGACCTCGAAGGTCAGCTGCAATGCATTATTCACAATAGGGTCAGGAATCTCTCTGATTTTAACATCCGCATTGAAAAAACCTTTCTCTACATAATAATCCAAAATCGCATTTTTTGCCGTCATTTTAAGATTTTCATCGCAAACTCTACCCGATCTTAAATCCAATTTCTCCCGAATATTATCTGCCTCTCCTTTTTTTATCCCCTCAAATCGGAAAGTTCCTAAACGCTCCATTTCTTTTACTTGAATAACCAAAAAAACATCTGCACCTCTAATCTCGGCTATTTGGATTTCTACGTCTTTGAAAAGATGTTGCTTCCATAATTTTCTTACTGCCTCCGTTATATCTTCACCAGGAATGAGAATTTCCTTTCCCTCCACTAAACCACTAAAAAGTTTGATCGCCTGAGCATCTGTAAATTGGGTGCCCAAAACAGTAATTCCAGCAACTTTGTATTTCAATGGATCTTTGTAACTGATTTCACCCCCTATGGTTTTTTGGGCGTTCAAGCCAGCCACCTCAATGACGAGAAATATTAAAACTAAAAACCAACTTCTTGTCATGTATGCTTATTGTATTTGCTCTGATGTTTTACCAAACCGTCTCTCTCTTCCTTGATAATTTCTGATGGCCTCGAAAAACAACTCTTTGTTAAAGTCTGGCCATAATTGATCGGTGAAAAATAGCTCAGCATACGCAATCTGCCAAAGCAAAAAATTGCTAATTCGCTGTTCACCACTGGTTCTGATCAACAGCTCTGGATCTGGAATATCCGAAGTCTCCAGAAAATTAGAAATCAACTCCTCGGTTATCTCTTGAGCACTCATTCCCGCCTCCGTTATTCTTCTGACCGCCTTTGCAATTTCCCACCTACCGCTGTAACTCAAGGCCAGAATCAATTGCAATTGCTGATTGGGCATAGTCAGACGCTCGGCTTCTTCAATGGTTTGAATACATTTTTGAGGTAAAAGATGACGATCTCCAATAAATCGAATTCTGATTCTCCTTTCATTGAGAGACGGCACCTCTGCCAAAATAGTATCTACCAATAACTCCATTAGCGCATTGACCTCGTCTTGAGGACGATTCCAATTTTCTGTGGAAAACGCGTAAAGTGTCAAATACTCAATACCCAATTCAATACTCGCTTGGACCGACTCCCTAACTGACTCAACACCCTGAAAATGACCGAAAATTCTCTCCTTACCCTGTTGTCTCGCCCAACGGCCATTTCCATCCATGATGATCGCAACATGCCGAGGCACACGCTCAGGAATGATATTTTCAGGCCAATTTTCGATCACCACATTTTTTTAAGAACGGCAAAAATAACGATTATTTGCCAACTATTTAAAGCAATTTGTAGCGGGTCTATCCAATCGAAAATTGAGTGAAATCAGAGCAAAACCATACAAATCATTATTAGAGGGATCTCCTCGCATCATGCCCTCACTATTTTTCTTATTAATATCACCAGGATTATTCGAATCCAGCCGAAACTGATCGATAGAGGGGTCCGACAAAGTCAAACTCAATTGACCCTGATTATGCACTTGATCTTTAGGATTGGTATAAACTGTACTCGCATCATCAAAATAATCCGTCCAAGTTTTTCTAATCCCCCATTCAAATGAAATCCCAGCAAAACCGAACATATTCATTTTCAAACCAAAACCAAATGGGATAGAAAAGCCCGCCAACTTATATTGATCTCCAGAATTACTCCATTGCCCCTCAGTACCAAGGGTCTGCAATGAAATCCAATTTCCTTGGGTGAAACCTTGTGGATCCATTCGGTAATAACATATACCTGAGAACAAATAGGGGGAAATTTTATCTTTACTATTCAATTGATAATCAAAGTAATTGACCTCCGTAATAAATGAAAATTCATAAAAATCATTTCGAAAATTTAAATTTCGATTGGCCCGCCATGGATCATTGCTATTCTTGTCCCAATACTCCGCCGAACCGTACATGACTCCTGCTCGAAACCCTATTCTCCTTGAAATATTATTGCGATAGGTGAGGCCTCCGGAAAGCTTGGCATTGTTTCCTAGATGCTTATTCGGATTAAGTTCTCCGATGTAGTAACATCCACCAGAAACTAGGCTCAACTCATGACTTTTATTTTTTTTATGCAGCTGTCCGAATACTTCAAATACATTGAACCATAGAATCAAAGGCAGAATCATTAAAAATCTGAGCATCTCCATTTTAACGAAGATAAGAAAATTTTATTTCACTAATTGCGTTTATCAAAACCCCAATTCAACTTGGTTCGGATAGACTTGAAGAAATGCTCATTTTGCAACCTTACCAACCTTAAATCTACATCGGATTTGGTTAACGTGATTTTCACTTCGTGGTCTAAAAAATGACTCTGGCCGTCAATAGCCATCATGAATTGTCCTTCTCTGCTTTCTGGAATGAAAGTAACCCTTGAGGATTGAGGAATAATCAAAGGACGAACATTGAGATTGTGAGGTGCTATAGGCGTGATAATAAAACTTCCTGTATCAGGTGAAACGATTGGACCCCCACAACTCATTGAGTATGCTGTAGAGCCTGTTGGCGTAGCAAGCATGAGGCCATCTGCCCAATAGGTAGCTAAAAAAATATCATTGACAAAAGCATGCACCGCAATCATCGTATTGTGAGGATGCCCCAATAACGCTACTTCATTCAAGGCATTGGGAAATTGTGCCTCTTGTTCGAGAATGCTCACATGAATTTTAGATCGATGTTCAATTTCAAAATTACGGTTAACAATATCTTCTATAACCTTTTCGAATTCAATAAATGACAATTGAGAAAGAAATCCCAACCTACCTGAATTCAAACCCAAAACGGGGACTTTAGTGCCACTCAACAGTCGAGCCACTTCTAGTATGGTTCCATCACCGCCCACACTTAACACAAAATCCATTTGGGACAATTCTGAAAGGTCTTGCAAAACGACAAGTTGCCCACGCCATTCGAAACGATTGGAAACATAAGGTAGAAATCGATCTTGAACAAACAGCTTTACTCCTCTTCTGAGCAAATGGTATAGCAAATCTCCTAAAGCCTCTTGTTGATCCGATTCAACTTTCCTAGAGTAGATAAATACGTTCATAGGCTACTGGCTAATCTTCATCCAAAAAACGCATCAATGTATCATACCGATCCATTAGATCAATATTGGAATCCTTGTGCTGAAAAGTTGCTCTGATGCGGTAATTAAAACGCTCCAAACTTTGCACTATAGCATTAATGTCTTTGTTGTCCACTTTGATGCAAATTTCCATCAATCCTCTTTCGTTTTGATAAGAGAAGAGCGTCATCACTTTTGCGTTATTCTCTTCAATGATTCTAACGATTTGCTGAAGGGTATAGTCTCTCGGATGCATTTCCATCAACAAAATACCCCCATCTACATGTGCCACCGTCATCGCGCTCACTGCGTCTAACAAATCTTCACGGGTAACGCATCCTAAATATCGACCCTCATCATCCAAAACGACGGCAATGCTCGACTGAAACTCGGCCAATTTATGGATCATCGTAAAAAAATGATCGTCCGGACGAATACTCCACTCAGCCAACACGGGCATAATAAACGGCTCTATATCTTCAATATCTAAAAGCTGATTTTCGCTGACCAAACCTTTAAAATGATCATTGACCAACACAGGCAATTCATTTACTCGATTTTCGTTCATCCAATCTAACGCCTGCTGAATGGTAAAATCCTCCTTTAAGTAGGGGAATTGCGCATCCAATATTTGTTTTGCCGTTACCATGTTTCGATGCAAAGAAAGGAAAAGTTCTGTTCCTCACATCTATTTTGATATTAAAAATAACAAAGTTCAATAAGCAAGCGATTTTACACTCATTTTTGCAACTGCAATATGTCAATACTCAGCGTCAACATCAATAAAATTGCCACTCTTAGAAATGCAAGAGGAGGAAATATACCCAATGTTCTCCAAGCCGCCTTGGATATTGAATCATTTGGAGCGCAAGGCATAACGGTGCATCCTCGTCCAGATGGTCGGCACATTCGTTATTCAGATGTTTTTGATTTAAAAGACAACATTACTACCGAATTAAATGTAGAAGGGTATCCTTCTGATGATTTCATCCAAATGGTTTTGGAAGTTAAGCCGCACCAAGTTACTTTGGTGCCAGATGCTCCAGAAGCTCTTACTTCTAATGCCGGTTGGAAAGTTAACGAACATCATCTTCAGTTAAGATCTCTCGTGGAAATTTTAAAAAAGAAAGGTATTCGCACGAGCATTTTCATTGATCCTGACGAGACTCAAATCAAAGCAGCTGTTGATACTGGAGTAGACCGAGTGGAATTGTACACAGAAAACTACGCAAAACAATTTCTTGGAGATCGGAACGCTGCCATAGCACCTTATAGGAAATCAGCTGAAACAGCTCATCAATTGGGACTTGGAGTGAACGCGGGTCATGATTTATCGCTAGAAAATCTCGCTTTTTTCAAGCAACAGGTCTCACCCCTTCAAGAGGTATCCATTGGCCACGCCTTGATCTGTGATGCTTTGTATTTTGGACTTGAAAATACGGTGAAAATGTATTTACATCAACTTCAAAAATGATCTTATTTCATCGACAAATTGGGGAAAATGGAAAGGCGTTGGTCATTTTACATGGCTTATTTGGTTCTGGCGACAATTGGCAAACACACGCTAAAAATTGGAGCTCTACTTTTCAGGTATTCATGATGGACAATCGTAATCACGGACATAGTTCCCATCACAATGAGATGAATTATGATGTCATGGCCAACGATTTAAAAGAAACTTTAGACCATTTAGGACTAACCAAAATTTACCTGCTCGGGCATAGTATGGGGGGTAAAATGGCGATGCGATTTGCGCAGCTTCACCCTCATTGCATTGAAAAAATGTTGGTGGTGGACATGGGCATTAAAGAATACCCTCCACACCATCAAATAATCTTCAATGGACTAGAAGCTGTGCGCGTTTTGGAATGCCCTTCTCGGAAGGAGGCCGAAAAGAGATTGAGCTCTTTTGTGACTGACATTTCCACCCAACAGTTCCTTCTTAAAAATTTGTTTTGGAAAACGGAACAACAGCTTGCCTGGAGATTTAATTTGGAAAGCTTAAAAAACAATATTCATCACATCTTGACGGCTCTTCCATCCATTAGCAGCACCGTCCCGACCTTATTTTTATATGGAGGAAAATCGAATTACGTATTACCTGCCGATCATGAAAATATTAGCCAGCTTTTCCCTAATAGCACCTTTGAGTGTATCGAGAGTGCGGGACATTGGGTGCATGCAGAGGCTCCTGATTTATTTAGTCAAGCTGTTTTAAATTTCCTGGTTAACAGAGAAGAATCATCCACTTATTAGAATTTCCGCGTATTTTTGACAAAACTTTTGAAATGGAAAAGAAAATCATCACCCCATACGATTTTACAAAGGTGAGTGAAATTGCTTTAGAGCACGCACTTGTTATGGGAAAAACCATCAAAGCAACCGTATTCGTAACCCATATCATTGATAACAAATTTCAAGTAGTTGAAGCCAAACGTAAGCTACAATCACTAAAAGATTGGGTAAAATCAGAAAAGGGAATTGATATCGAAACCATTGTGAGAATTGGAAATATTTTTGAAGATATAGACAAAGTTTCCTCAGAAATGGAAGCCGACTTGATTATCATGGGAACCCATGGTATAAGAGGTATGCAATTTTTAACAGGAAGCCGAGCTTTGAAAATTGTGACAGAAAGTTTAGTTCCTTTTATTGTTACACAAGAGAGAACTATCCGTCCACAAGGATATCACAAACTAGTAGTTCCTATGGACCTTCACAAGGAAACTAAACAAAAGCTCGCTTCGGTAGGTAATATGGCTAAATATTTTAATTCAAAAGTGTATTTGGTTTCACCGGATGAGAAAGATGAATTTTTGAAAAATCAATTAGAAAGAAACCTTGCCTTTGCCACAGAATATTTAGAGGGAAGAGGGATTGATTATGAAATGGAAATCATTCCTGCCAAGAGTGATTTTGTAAAATCCATGCTCAAGTATGCTGCGGCCATTGAAGCAGATTTAGTTTGTATCGTGAATTCGCATGATAGCGGCTTCATGGGAATGTTCAGTTCATCGGAAGAACAACAAGTTATCAATAATGATGCGCAAATCCCAGTCTTGTGTGTGAACGCTGTGGCCACTACTATACCTGACATCCCGTGAAAAACAATATATAACAATAATGAGGGATGAGTGTCATCCCTTTTTTTATGCGCTCGCGATGACGGTCTCGTTACCTACCGTCTTATCTCCAATCTTGCAGATGATTTCCGTGCCTAATGGAAAATATAAATCCACTCGACTCCCAAATTTGATAAAGCCAAACTCCTGTCCTTGTTGAAGCACATCCTCCTTTTGGACATAATAGCAAATCCTTCTAGCCAACGCCCCCGCTATCTGACGAAACAAAACTTGCTTTCCATCCCCTCTTTCTACTACGATTGAAGTACGCTCATTCTCTGTTGAACTCTTGGGATGCCAGGCCACTAAATACTTCCCCGGGTGATATTCCGCATATTTCACTTGTCCTGCACAGGGCGTCCAATTGGCGTGAACATTCAAAGGAGACATAAATATAGAGACTTGTATTCTTTTGTCTTTAAAATACTCTGGTTCTTCCACCTCTTCAATGACCACTACTTTTCCATCACAAGGTGCCACCCATTGATGAGGTTCAGCCGTGTTTTTCCTTGAAGGCAATCGAAAGAACTGAACGAAAGCCATCCAAAAAAAACCTCCTATCAGCAATACCAACCAAAAAATCCAAGGATATTGAGTTGCGTATTGATCAGCAATAAAAAGTAAAACTCCAACCAACAGTGTGGTAATTAAAATCAAGGAACGTCCCTCTTTGTGAATGGTCATATTTGATGTATTAAGTAGACAAAGGTATAAACCATTGGCAAAGCGAGCAAATAACCATCAAACCGGTCCAACACTCCTCCATGTCCTGGTATTAAAATTCCTGAGTCTTTTACATTGGCTGTTCTTTTTAAATGCGATTCCACCAAATCACCCAAAGTTCCAAAAACCGCCACTAGTAATCCAATGATCAGCCAATGCACCGTACTTAACATCACCAAATCTTGCTTTACCAAGGATATTTTAGAAAAAAAGTATGCTGCCACTAATGTGGCTATGGTACCGCCAATCATACCTTCCCATGTTTTTTTGGGAGACACTCTTTCAAATAATTTATGCCTACCAAAAGTCCTTCCAACGAAATAAGCGCCAGAATCATTGATCCACAAAAACAAGAAAAATCCCAAGGGCAGCCAAGGTGTGTAGATCCCTGGAATAAAAGAAAACGTTGTGATCAACGCCATCGGCAAGACCACATAAACCCAACCCATCAATACCCTTGCAAAATCCAATGCGAAGTGTGGACGAAGGACTATCAATTCCATCGACAACAATAACACCATTACAGGCAGCAAATACACCAAATGAGAGAAATTTAAGATATCTACACTGATCAAGAAAAAGAAAATATACAAACCCGCACCCAAACCAATCCCCCACCAAGCTCTATGCGGGGAAGCGCCTGTGAGCTGATAGAATTCGTAAGAACCCACAAAAGTCCAAAGGAAAAATAACAAAGCTGTGGCCGTTGGGCCCCAGAAAAAAGCCCCTATCATTAATCCTCCAAAAATGAGGCCTGTGAGTGATCTTACGACCAAATTACTCATTGGAATTACCCTCGTGATTGATATCGTTCTCTGGTTGGTCTGACGCCGGCGACTCCAAAGAAGACGAGGAAGATGAGTCTATCACAACGGAAGGGGTTGCGTTTTCTACTTTTAGCTCTTCTCCCCATTGCCTTGGACCCAGAATCGCCTCTAAATCATCTTTAAAAATCACTTCTTTCTCCAACAAAATGGCCGCCAACTGATCAAGTTGTTCTCTGTGCGTGGATAGCATTTCTTTGGCTCGCGCATAAGAAGTTTCGATGATCTTACTTGTTTCTTCATCAATAATTCGGGCCGTTTCATCGCTATACGGCTTTTGAAATTGAGATTCTCCTGAGCTATCATAATAGCTTCGGTTTCCAATCTTTTCATTCAATCCATACACCGTTACCATCGCGTAGGCTTGCTTGGTTACCTTTTCCAAATCAGAAAGGGCCCCGGTAGAAATTTTTCCAAAAGCCACTTCCTCTGCCGCTCTTCCACCCAATGCAGAACACATCTCATCTAATATCTGTTCTGTGGTGGTGATTTGCCTTTCCTCAGGAAGGTACCATGCAGCACCCAAAGAACGACCTCTCGGAACAATCGTCACTTTTACTAAAGGAGAGGCATATTGTGATAACCAACTGACAATGGCATGACCACTTTCATGGTAGGCAATGGTCTTTTTCTCTTGAACCGTGATGATCTTATTTTTCTTCTCCAAGCCACCCACAATCCTATCCACCGCATCTAAAAAGTCTTGCTTTATCACAGAAGCATGTCCCTTCCTAGCGGCAATCAAAGCTGCCTCATTACAAACATTGGCAATATCCGCACCGCTGAATCCGGGAGTTTGTCTCGCCAAAAAGTCAATATCCAAGCTATCGTCCTTCTTCACTTTGGCTAAATGCACATTGAAAATTTGCATGCGCTCCTTGACATCTGGCATATCCACATAAATCTGACGATCAAATCGTCCAGCTCGCAATAACGCTTTATCCAGAATGTCCGCACGATTAGTGGCCGCCAAAATGATAACACCAGAGTTTGTTCCAAAGCCATCCATCTCCGTGAGCAACTGATTCAACGTGTTTTCTCTTTCATCATTGCTACCAAAATTCAAATTTTTACTTCTTGCGCGACCAATGGCATCGATCTCGTCAATAAAAATAATGGCCGGCGCCTTTTCCTTGGCCTGGCGGAATAAATCCCTCACGCGGCTCGCGCCCACACCCACAAACATCTCCACAAAGTCTGATCCTGATAAAGAGAAGAAGGGTACTTGCGCCTCCCCGGCGACGGCTTTCGCCAAAAGCGTTTTGCCCGTACCCGGAGGCCCTACTAGCAAAGCACCTTTTGGAATTTTTGCTCCAAGCTCAGTATATTTCTTCGGATTCTTCAAAAAATCAACAATCTCTTGCACCTCTTCTTTCGCTCCTTCCAAACCCGCAACATCATTGAATGTCACCTGCGTCCCCTTGCCCTTTTCAAACAAAGTGGCCCTTGACTTTCCGATATTAAAAATTTGACCACCACCGCCACTGCCGCCGCCCATTCTGCGCATGATCAACATCCAGCCCAATATCATCACCCCCAACATCACAATCCACCAAATCAATCCCTGCGCAGTCTCGTTGGGTGGTTGGTATCGCGTTGGATAACCATTCGCTACTCCAGCCGCCTGAATCTCTTTGATGAAATCATCTCCGGGTGGAATATTGAACCAGAATTCAGCGCTTCTAGAAAAACCTCTTTTACCTCCCCCTTGTCCTATTTCCTCTTTCAATGAATCCAATCCAAACTGATTGAGATAAATGAGCGCTACGCTTCCATCATACTCCAGTTTTTCAATCATTCTTCTTTCAGAGAACTGCTTGAAACGAGCATAATCTGTTTCTTTACCGTCGCCAGAACTATTGAAGAACATCATACCAATTAAAATGGCCGCTATAATACCGTATATCCAATAAAAATTGAATCCTTTTGGCACCTCTGGCATCTTTGGTTTTCCCTGATTGGGCGTTTGATTTGACATGTAAACTACTTATTGATTAATCTTGAATTTCTTTGATTTTAGCGTCTCCCCATAACTGCTCAATAGCATAAAAAGCACGCGTCTCTTCGTCGAAAATATGAACGATGATATTAAAATAATCCATCAAAATCCACTTGGCATTTCTTTTACCCTCTATTCGTCTCGGATTTTCCATCAATAACTCCTCAGTGAATTTATCCACGGAATTGCAAATACCTTCAACCTGCGTAGAGCTATTGCCCGTTGCAATGACAAAATAATCAGCAACACTGCTCGGGATTTCTCTCAAATCCATCACCACAATATTTTTTGCTTTGAGCTCTTGCATTCCCTCGATGATTACATCCAAAAGATCTTTTTCTTCTGCTTTTTTGATTTTCTTTGCCATTCGTTATGTATTCCTGCAAATGTACTACTAACCCTTATCATATAAATGTAACAACGATCCCAAAAAAATGGAATTTTGCAGAATACATCTGGATGAGGTAGACTCCACTAACAACTATGCGGCCAATTGGTTGAATATGACAAAATCTATTCATCCAGCTGTCATTACGGCACGACATCAACGCTACGGCAGGGGGCAAAGACAAAATCATTGGTTGAGTGAGAAAAATAAAAACCTCACTTGCTCCTTCATTGTATTTCCCCAACACATAAAATTGGAGAAACTAGGTTTTCTCAATAAAGCGGTTGCCAATGCTCTGCACAGAACGTTGACGAATTTCATTTCTTCCAAAATGGATATCAAGTGGCCTAATGATATTTGGATAAATGGAAAAAAAATTGCAGGTATTTTGATAGAAAACAACTGGAGATCTCAATCATTACAACATTCCATTATTGGCATCGGAATCAATATCAACCAAATCTTCCCTTCCGATGATCCATGGTGCTCAATGTATTCTATAACCAATGAACATTTCGAAATCGAATTCATCTTGGATCAGCTCCAATCACAAATCAAAGACCAGTTCGGGTTATTAGAGCAATTCAATTTCCAACTCATTGATGAATACTACCATCAACATTTACTTAAGAAAAATGAACTGGTTTCATTTACAATGAATGGCCGTCAATTCAGCGGAACTATTCAAGGGGTAGATGAATGGGGTAGAATCATTCTTCGATCAAAGGATGGAAAAAACGCTTTTCTGCACGGTGAAATCGTCATTCAATACCCCTAAAAGAAAAAAATCCCTTTCGGGATTTTCTTATTCTTTATGGCCTGCCACAATGGTGACACATCCTTGATGAACCAATGTCCCTCCCGTATCGGGAACTTTTACCCTCACCTTTAATTGTTGGGTATTGGCCATTCTAAAATCAAAAACAGTTTTATTTTCTGCATTTTTATTAGAATAAAGCAATTCATCATTGGTATCCAGTACTTCAAATTCAACATCTGGTAAAACGGGGTGTCCCATTACTACCAAACGGTAGTTTTTTCCTCCATAAAAAGTCATTAAAACCTCTGACTCATCACCCTCCATGAAAAGAGCAGCGTTATAATTTTCATTTTGGATATAGCCTAATAGATTGGGAAGCACCCTATTTTTGGTAAAAGCTCTGCACTGCGCTTGGGTAATTGTTCCTATGGCTAAAAGAGCGAGTATTACGATTGCAATTTTTTTCATTTCGACCTTGTTTAAGAGATATACTTTGTTCTGATTTGTTTGACCACATCCATTAAGGCTTTCATGGTATCATCTTTCATTTCAGCCTTTCCTCCATTACCAATTACCATCACTCCGTCGTCGGCTTTGGTTACAGTGGTCTTTTGGGCTGTAATCTCCACTTGATTCAATACTTTTTGGATCGCCAATAAATCACTCTTCATCTCATTCAATACTGGGCGATCGGCAAAACTAGAATAATAGTTCAATAAATTTTCAAGCACCATTTTCTGCTCCGCTACTCTTGTTTTAATAGCCGAACCATTTGACTTTTCAGCATATGTCAAACTCAGATATAATGCCTCTAGCCAACCGCCTGAAATAACCAAGGCCGACACCTCCACTCGGTTATTTTCTTTTAAATAACCGTTCAAATCAGCGTAAGCACTGGTAACGATTTTTAAAATGCTATCTCTATTTTCTTGTTGCTCTGCCAATTTGGCCACTATTGAATCGTTGATTCCACCATCGATAGACATGGCCGTTGCGAGTTTCTTAGCGGCAGCAAAATACTTCATGCACTCCTGCTTTTGATCAAAAATGGATGCATAACTCAAATCAGCGCCATATATCCCTAGATTCACCGCTTGCTTTGCTTCTCCCATGTAGGTATCCACACTCTCCACTTTATTCAAAAGCTTTTTATCATATGAAAAACCTTCCTTCTTTATCAAAGACGCCATTTCCACAGGAGAAGGAATGTTAAAGAAAATTTTCTTCAATTGCTCCACTCTCGCTTGATCCATCGAATCTTTTTTATTGTCCATAGCGGGCTGATCCTGCTTGGTCTTTTGACAACCGGAACATGAAGTTAAATTCATATACCCGGCCAAGATCACCACGACCATCAAAACACTCAAAATTTTTGTCTTCATCTGCTATTGATTTTATTTGTGGCTAATTTTAACGTCATAAAGATAAAATAGTTTCAGCAATTTCAATGCTTTTTCTATAAATCACCCTCTAAATGCCGCAAATTATTTAAAAAACCTTTCCATTTAGACCGCTCCAATGGGGTTCCTTTCACCATTTTTTTAAAAACTTCTTCCTCGATGCTCAACCATTGCTCCTTGCTATTTTGTTGCCAGTGCTCTTTGGGAGCAAATCGAATTTCGTGGGTGGGTTTAGAAAATCGATTCCATGGGCAAACATCTTGACAGATATCACAACCGAAAGCCCAATCCTCCCATTTCCCTTTCCAATCGGAGGGAATCTGCTCTTTCAATTCAATAGTGAAATAAGAGATACACTTACTTCCGTCCACTTGCATAGGAGCGTAAATGGCCTGTGTGGGACATGCATCTATGCACTTGGTGCAACTGCCACAATGATCCTTCACCTCATGGTCAGTTTCCAATTTTACATCCATCAATATTTCGGCTAGGAAGAAAAAGGAGCCTCGCTTCTTTGATAGTATATTTCCATTTTTTCCAATCCAACCCACACCTGATTTTACAGCCCATGCTTTTTCCAGAATAGGAGCGCTATCCACAAAAGAACGCATTTGAACATCTCCCCATGCATGATTTACTTGACGCATTAATATTTTCAATTTGTCTTTTATGACAACATGATAATCCTCTCCATAGGCATATTTAGAAATTTTATAGCCGTCCGTTTGAATTTCATTTCTAGGAAAATAGTTATACGTGAGTGTAACCACTGACTGAGTACCGGGCATCAATTTCCGAGGATCCAAGCGTAAATCAAAATAATTCTCCATGTAGGTCATAGCACCATGTCGCCCTTGTTTTAGCCAATCTTCCAGGCGAGCCGACTCTTCCTCTAGATACGCTGCCTTACTAATACCACATTGATCAAATCCCAAATCAATGCTCCATTGCTTGATTTGTTTGGCCCGGGTATGCTCAATCAAATTCATTAAAACAACCGTCCTGAATCCATTTTGGGATTTCTACCCAAATGCTGATACGCCTTATCCGTTATTTGCCTTCCTCTCGGCGTCCTCATTAAAAAACCTTCTTGGATCAAAAATGGCTCATACACTTCTTCAATGGTTCCCGCATCCTCACCTACGGCGGTAGCAATGGTGGTAAGTCCCACAGGACCCCCATTGAATTTATCCAACAAGGTCAATAGAATCTTATTATCCATTTCATCTAACCCCAAGGTATCCACATTTAATGCATTCAAAGCACTTTTCGTAATGGAAATCTCAATGGTACCATCTCCCTTTATTTGTGCAAAATCTCGAACCCTTCGCAACAACGCATTGGCAATCCTAGGAGTACCTCTGCTCCGTCGAGCTATTTCAAATGCCGCATCTTCATGAATCGGAATGTTCAATATTCCTGCACTTCTGCATACAATATCAGTCAAGAGCTTTGCATCATAATAGGACAATCGAGCATTGATTCCAAACCTTGCTCTTAAGGGAGAGGTCAACAACCCAGAGCGAGTGGTAGCTCCTACTAAAGTAAAGGGATTAAGAGTAATTTGTACTGATCGCGCACTCGGACCAGTATCAATCACTAAATCAATGGTATAATCTTCCATCGCAGAATACAAATACTCCTCGACAACAGGACTTAAACGATGAATTTCATCAATGAATAAAATATCATTGACCTCCAGATTCGTCAATAAACCCGCCAAATCTGCTGGCTTATCCAACACAGGGCCTGATGTAGTCTTGATTCCCACCCCCATTTCATTGGCAATGATATTGGCTAAAGTGGTTTTACCTAATCCCGGTGGGCCATGTAACAACACGTGGTCCAAACTTTCTCCTCGCAACCTAGCAGCGGAAACAAAAATCTGCAGATTCTCCAAAACTTGTCTCTGTCCAGTAAAATCATCAAAAGCCTTGGGGCGCAGGGCTCTCTCATAATCTTTATCACCATTTTGCTCGGCTTGCTCCCGGATATCAAACTCAGACATATCACAAATTTAATCCCTTTGCTCTCTCCACGCTAAAATATAGCGACTATATATCTCATCAAACAAAATCCTGGCTCGGAACACATAAATAGGGGCATAGAAATTCTGATCGATGAGTCGATTATTCTTCAACATGATTCGATAACCATAACCCGCTCCTAAAGCCAACCAAGGGCTGAATTTATATTCAATACTAATGCTAGGCTCATACAAGCAAACCATGCGCTCAAAAATTCTATCTTCTCCCTTTCTCAAGAAAGATTTTCCTATGCCCAATTGAACGGGAATTATCCCCATCCAATTATTTCTTTTAAAAAAAACATATTCTGTGAAAATGGAAAAGTAATGCATTCTGATTGGAGAAGAATCCTTGAATCCGTCCAAAACATAGTCTTGAAAATTCTTTGAATTGATCCAATGAAAACCCAGACCTACTGTTATGCTTTGATTAAAAATCAATCCCATTTTGAGTGATTGGATTTGAATACTCTTTCCTGTGATGAATGAATTTTGAGTATCCCACTTACCGGTAAAATTGGAGGGTGAATGGAAATGTTTTTTCAACGAGTCCGTCAACGATACCGTTTGCGAAAACACTTTGGTTGTTGTAAATAACAACAAACAAAAAATCCGCAGCAAGCCGCGGATTTTATCAAAGTACAAATATTTTTTAGTGACTGTGTTCACCTGCTTTCAAAGGAACGATTTGGGGTACAAAATCTTCCTCATGCTCAGGATTGGAGTAGTCATAAGCCCAACGATGCACCTCGGGTAAAGCACCGGGCCAGTTACCGTGGATATGCTTAACGGGCGTTGTCCATTCCAAGGTATTAGAATTCCAAGGGTTCTGAGTTGCCGCTTGTCCGTAAAAAATACTATGGAAAAAATTGATGAGGAATAATATTTGAGCGGAACCACCGATGATGGCAAAGATGGAAATCATCGGATTTAGATCTAATACTGCATTCAAATATTCAAACTCAGAATAATCATAATACCTTCTAGGAGCACCTGCTATACCCACGAAGTGCATTGGGAAAAATACCCCAAATCCACAAATCATCGTCAACCAGAAATGGGCATAACCCAATTTGGAATTTAGCATCTTACCGAACATTTTGGGGAACCAATGATAAACCCCCGCAAGCATTCCAAAGATAGCAGACATACCCATTACGATATGGAAGTGAGCTACAACGAAGTAAGTGTCATGTACATTCACATCAAGAGCTGAATCCGCCAAAATAATCCCTGTCAAACCTCCTGTCACGAAAGTGCTCACTAAACCTACCGAGAACATCATGGCAGGAGTGAATTTGATATTTCCCTTCCACAATGTGGTAATATAGTTGAATGCTTTAACAGCAGAGGGGATAGCGATCAATAAAGTAGTGAAAACAAACACAGAACCGATGAATGGATTCATTCCTGTCACATACATGTGGTGACCCCAAACAATGAAAGACAAGAAACCAATAGCTAATATAGAACCCACCATTGCCTTGTAACCAAAGATAGGCTTGCGCGAATTGGTAGCTATGACTTCAGAAGAAATTCCTAGGGCTGGTAGAAGTACGATATACACTTCAGGGTGACCTAAAAACCAAAACAAATGCTGGAATAATATCGGAGAACCTCCTGTTACATCCAACGCCTCCCCTTGAATAAAAATATCGGAGAGATAGAAAGCCGTTCCCATGGTTCTATCCATCACCAATAGCACCACACAAGAAACCAAAACCGGGAAGGACAGAACACCTAAAATGGCGGTCACTAAAATCGCCCACATTGTCAAAGGCATGCGGGTCATCTTCATTCCTTTGGTTCTTAAATTAATGATGGTGACGATATAATTCAAACCACCCAATAGAGAAGAGACCACAAATAAAACCATTGAAATTAACCAGAGCGTCATACCTGTTCCTGAACCTGGCATGGCTTGTGGCAACGCAGATAAGGGAGGGTATACTGTCCAACCTCCGGAAGCTGCTCCGCCTTCAACGAATAATGAGGCCACCATGATAATGCTGGAAAACAAGAAGAACCAATACGACAACATATTCAAAAATCCTGAAGCCATATCACGGGCTCCAATTTGCAATGGAATCAAAAGGTTGGCAAATGTTCCCGATAATCCTCCGGTGAGTACAAAGAATACCATAATGGTACCGTGAATGGTCACCATCGCTAAATAGGCATTTTTATCCAGAATTCCATCTGGCGCCCATTTATCTCCTAAAAAGGTATTGAGTAAGGCAAATTTCTCTCCTGGCCAACCCAATTGTAATCGGAAGAATATTGATAGCATTACAGCTATCACTCCCATAAAAATAGCAGTGATCAAAAACTGCTTGGAGATCATCTTGTGATCCTGAGAAAAAACATACTTAGAAATGAAGCTTTCCTCATGATGTCCGTGGTCGTGTCCGTGTGCTCCCATAATATCTTTTTTTACTACCTTTCCTTATTAATGATTTGCTGCCATGGTCAATGTATCCGCCTTAGGAGTTTCCACTCCTGTTGAATCTGATGGGGCTTCTTTTGAACCACCGAATGTTTTTTGCTGCGCCAACCAAACCGCATAATCCTCTGGCGTGTCAACGATTACCGTCATCTTCATGTTGAAATGCGCCGCACCACATACCTTGTTACACAACAAGATATAATCAAATTTGTCATTACCCATCTTCTTTCTCATTTCTGCCGTGGTGATGGTTGGCTTCATTTTAAATCGAGTAGGCATTCCTGGCACAGTATTCATCTGCGCACGGAAATGAGGCATGTAAGCAGAGTGAATTACATCTTGAGAACGAAATACAAACTCCACTTCTTGTCCCACTGGAATATGAAACTCGCCCTTTACAATTCTATCATCATTTCCAGCCTCCCATTGACTCAAACCATTCAATTCATTCTCAGACAAATCTAAAATTCTTTGCTTGTGACGCTGTAATCGGTATAGCTCGTCCTCCAAAGCGGCCACATAATCCACTGTTGCGCTACCTTCACTCGGAAAGAAATTAGGCATTAAACCATTCAACATATTGGACAGTATACTATTGGAATGCTGACGGTGTTGTATTAAATTACCATTTTCTTTTTTCACTAACTCGATAGCCGCCTTCACATTTTCCATCTCTGTATCTAACTCCTCCATCTTCGATTGAATACCTTCTTTGGTGACAATACCTAAACCGTTGGTGGTACCAATCAAATTGAAATCGGCAGCTCCAAAAACTTTGTTATCTCCAGGATAACGTGCCGTCCAATCAAATTGCTTTGAATACAATTCAATTTGCATAGCGTCAGCAGAAGCGGGGCCTGTGATGTTATTCCATGTAATCAATCCATACACGATAATAAAGGCCATTGAAACACCTGGAATCAAAGTCCACAACATCTCTAAGCGATTGTCATGGGTAAAGAACTTTGCCTTTCTTCCTGGATTATATTGATACTTCTTCGCAAACGTGAAAAGTAAATAATTCACAATAAAAAACACGATGGTGATCATCCAAATATTGATCGACATCAAGCGATCCACTGATACGCCATGCTCTGAAGCAGATTCAGGCAAATAATCCCCATATTTCCCGTATAAATAGAGTGTAGATGCAAAAAACACATACATCCAAATTACCCAAGCATTAGCATTAAGTCTGTTGTCAGCAGGAGTTATTTCCTCTTCTCTAGAATTCCTTAAAGTGCGCGACAAATCATACACCTTGGTCAATTGAGCAATCGCAATGATGGCTAATACTACTAATAGAACAATTATAAGGTTCATTTTCTTTTATTTTTCTTTCCTACTTACTTTAAATACTATGATGCTCACTCTCATTTAAAAATGGATGATTCACCGGAATCAAATTGGCCTTACTTAATGCTGTAACAAACATGCGTACAAATAAACCCAAAAATCCGATAAACAAACCTAATTCAAACCAACCTGTGAAAGTTTCATGTGCATGATTGGTTCCTGGTATTACCGCCAAATACAAATCAAAGAAGTGCGAAACAAACAATATAGCACCCACCCTCATCAAAAACTTCTTGTTTCTCTTGGCATCCCTGGCAATCAATACATAAAAAGGCAATGCAAAATTGGTAAAGAAAATACCCCACATCAATCCCATGTAATGCTCATAACGCGTTTGGAAGTAGGTTACCTCTTCCGGGATATCTGAATACCAAATCAACATATATTGGCAAAACCACAAATAACTCCACAACATTGAAATAGCAAATACCCATTTACCCATGTCATGAATATGAGAATCGTTGACGCTTCCGAAATAACCCAAACCTTTCAACCAAATCAAGGCCAACGTAGCAAAAATCATCGTAGTGACCCACATTCCAGCGAATATATACCAACCGTACATGGTAGAGTACCAATGGGTATCAATGCTCATCAAAACATCCCAAGCCATCGTGGAGGAGAATACTGCAAAAAACACCAAGAAAACCGCCCCTTTACGATATTGTAGATAATGTAATTCAGTTCCACCAACTGCGTCCTCTTGTAAGGACCACTCACGGAATTTTCTAGCAAAATAAATGAAAACACCGGCGTAAGCAATCATTCTCAACCAAAAGAACCAAGCGGACAAATAAGGCTTTTTATTGGCGATGATCTCATCATAAGCAGGGCTGTTCACGTCATGAACATCTGGATCCATCCAATGATATAAATGATGAATGTGGAATTGGCCTGCCAATAACACCACGATAATGACCCCTACTCCTACTGGAATGTAACCATACATCGCCTCAAAAATTCTTTTCAGCTGGGCTGACCATGCGGCTTCGGTGGCATATTGCAATGCGTAGAAAAACAACGCTCCTAAAGCCACCGCAAAATAAAAGAAACCATTGATCAATAAATTAGCCCACCAATACTGATGATGATCTGTGTGATCCACGATCCAACCACCCACTGCAGCCACCAAACCAATGGCCATACAGATGGTTGACCACTTCTGCACACCCGCAGGAATTTCAAATTGCAATTTATCTTGTTTCATAATCTTTCTCGATTTGGAATTATGGTTTTGCAGGTTCAGCAGCTGGAGCTTCAGCAGTAGCTGCAGCTATCACCAATTTACCTTCCTTGTCAAACTCTGGTGCCGTGATGCCTTTTTGCAAACACTTCACAAACTCAATCACCTGCCAACGCTCCAATTTTGATAATTGAGAAGCGTGAGACCCCATCAATCCTTTACCATAAGTAATGGAGTGATACATTTTTCCTTCCGATAAGTCTTTCAATTTACCAGGATAGTCAGGAGCTACAATCTTTCCATCGGCTGAAATCTTTCCATCTCCCTTCCCCTCCTTACCATGACAATGTGCACACATTTGCTGATACAAAGCTGCCCCTTTCTCAATGTTGGTCTTATTGGCCATCAAAGGAGACTTGATTTCTCCCGCTGATCGCTCATAATCTTCTGGAGTATTTCTCAATGCATAGGGCATCACCATCCAATTTGCGTCCGTAACACAAAGTGCACTTGCCCTTTTCATGTCAGACTCCATGTATGGAACTGTACCAGCAACAGGCTTTCTAGATAATTTCATCTTTACCCCAGCGGCCTCCTTTTGTTGAAGAGTCCAATCCATGTGTTTATTGGAACCGTAATCCACATAAGCCTCTAAAGCTGGTGAACGATACATGTCTGGCATATACTCATATCCCGCTGAATTGGGATCTACACGACAAGATGTTAAGGCCAATACCACAGCCAAAAATCCAGTTACTTTAATAATCGGACGTTTCATATTAGTACTCCTTGATGCTAAGTTCATACACTTCAGTTGTCTTGATCAAAGCCTCCAATTCTGAGGCCGACATGGACGAGTTTTGATCGGTAACGATTTCCATTACAAACTTATCATCCGTTGTTCTTGGATCCGGATTGCTAGCTGGCATTCCCGGTAGCAAACCATTTCTCAGCAAATAGGTAATGACCATACCGTGCGCACCACAAAAAACAGAAAATTCAAATATAACCGGTACAAACGCAGGTGCATTTTCTACCCATGAAAAACTTGGCTTTCCACCTATATTCATCGGCCAATCATGAATCATGAAATACCATGTTCCTATGATCGCCAACAATGTTCCTGTTGTAGCGTACATGAAAGAGGCGATGGCCAGTCTGGTGCGCTTAACACCAATCACTGGATCCAACCCATGCACTGGGAATGGAGAGAATACATCTTTAACGCGAATGCCCTTTGATACCAATGCTTGCGCAGCTGTCATCAGCTTTTGGTCATCATCGTACATGACATGAAATACTTTGTTCGCCATGATCTTTTATTTCAACAATTAATGTTTTTCTGCTTCTTTTTTATAACTCTCACCACTCATCTTCAAAATGGTCTTCAACTCATTCAACGCCAATACTGGGAAATAACGAGCAAACAACAAGAAAAGGGTAAAGAATATTCCTATGGTTCCGATGAACATTCCCACATCAATTCCTGATGGGTGGAACTCTCCCCAAGCACCTGGAGTATAATCTCGGTGTATGGAAGTTACAATGATCACAAAACGCTCAAACCACATACCTATGTTCACCACAATAGAGAGTACGAATGTGGCGGCAAGATTGGTTCTAATCTTTTTGAACCAGAACAACTGAGGGCTGATTACATTACAAGTCATCATCATCCAATAAGACCAACTGTAGGGTCCAGAGAAACGATTGATGAACGCATAGGCCTCATATTCCACCCCACTATACCAGGAGATGAAAAGCTCTGTCAAGTAAGCTACCCCTACAATTGAACCTGTTACGATGATTACGATATTCATATATTCCACGTGTTTCACATGGATATAGGCCTCCAATTTCATGGTTTTACGCATGATCAACAACAATGTTAATACCATGGCAAATCCAGAGAAAATAGCTCCGGATACGAAATAAGGAGGGAAGATCGTCGTGTGCCATCCTGGTACTACTGAAGTAGCAAAGTCCATGGATACAATCGAGTGAACCGAGAATACCAAGGGAGTTGCGATACCCGCCAAAACCAATGACACCTCTTCAAATCGAGTCCAGTTCTTAGCTCTACCTGACCAACCAAAGCTCAAAATGCTGTAAAACTTCTTCATGCCTGGCTTCACCATGCGATCACGAATGGTAGCGAAATCTGGAATCAAACCGATGTACCAGAAAACCAAAGAAACAGAGAAATAAGTAGAGATCGCAAATACATCCCACATCAACGCAGAGTTGAAATTAGGCCATAATGAACCAAATTGGTTGGGCAATGGTAGCGTCCAATACGCCATCCAAACGCGTCCCATGTGGAATACAGGGAACACAGCCGCCATCATTACAGCGAAGATGGTCATCGCTTCTGCAGAGCGATTGATCGCCATTCTCCAGCGCTGACGGAATAACAACAAAACCGCTGAAATCAAAGTTCCCGCGTGTCCAATACCTACCCACCAAACGAAGTTGGTAATGTCCCAAGCCCAACCTACTGTTTTATTTAATCCCCAAGCACCGATACCGGTACCCACCAAATAAGCTATACAGCCCACGCCGTACAAGGCAATAATGGCGGCAATGGTGATAGCAATTTTCCACTGACGTGGAGCAGCACCTTCAATAGGACTTACGATGTCATTGGTAATGTCATGATAAGTCTTGTGACCTAAAATGAGGGGCTGACGAATGGAAGCTTCTTTTTGCATATGATTTGATTAGGCTTCAGTTTCTATGTTTCTAACTTTTGTCATGTAGTAGATATTGGGTTGAATACCTACTTCTTCAAGTGCATGATACGAACGGTTGTTATTTGCTCTGCCTGTATTTTCACTTGCTGTATCATTCAAATCTCCAAATACGATAGCGTGTGTTGGGCAAGCTTCTGCACAAGCGGTAACAATGGCGCCATCACTCACTACTTCTCCTTTCTTCTTCGCCTCAATCTTACCTGCTTGAATGCGCTGTTGACACATGCTGCACTTCTCCATTACTCCACGGGTACGCACTGTAACATCTGGATTCAATACCATACGCATCGTCTCGTCCTGAGATGGATTAAACTTCGCGAATTTGTCATTGGTTACATAGTTGAACCAATTGAAACGACGCACTTTGTAAGGACAGTTGTTGGCGCAATAACGCGTTCCAATACAACGATTATAAGCCATATTGTTCAATCCCTCGTTGCTGTGAGCGGTAGCTGCCACTGGGCAAACCGTCTCACATGGAGCGTGATTACAATGCTGACACATCATCGGCATGTGAACGGTCTGAGGATTTTCGGTAGGAACCTCCATATCGCCGTATGCTGCGATGGTACCTAATTGCTTTTGCTCCTTGGTTTCTTCCAATGTCGCAAAATCAGAAGAGAAGTAACGATCGATGCGCATCCAATGCATATCGCGGTGTCTTCTCACTTCATCTTTTCCTACCACTGGAACATTGTTCTCTGTGTGACAAGCCGTAATACATGAACCGCAACCGATACAAGAGGTCAAATCGATGGTCATACCCCATCTGTGACCCACATTCTCTACAGGATGTGCCGCCCATAAATCCATATCACGAACAGGAACGCGATCTCCTTTAGCCGTGATTTCGCCATCACCATTCACATCATGATGAACGGGCAATGTGTTGGCAAAATTCCAAGATGCCTTTCCTTTCGCTTTATCCTTTTCATTTAAAAAAGCGGCAAACGTGGTCTCTTTCACCACAGAGTCACGACCCATTACCGTACTGTGCAACTGTGTTGAAGCCATGGCATATGTTTCACCCGTAACCTCCAAGGTTGCATTGTATGAAGCATATAAACCACCACTTACCAAAGCGTAAGCGTTTTTACCAATCGGTGTTCTTTTATCATTCTCCATGATAAACTCACCATCCCCATCCACTTGATAGGCCGCCTTACCGATAGCCTCATTTCCTTCCCCTCTTCCATATCCTAGCGCAATGCTGAAGGTACCTCTCTTCTGACCAGGTGTCGCCACTGCTGGTAAAATTAATGTCTTTCCGTTCGCCGAAACTTTCACCAATGAGGATGGTTCTTGCTCACCAATGTACATATTCAATCCCATCTCTTCCATATCCTTTGGCGCCATGGCAACATAGTTGTCCCAAGTTACCTTAGTGATCGGATCCGGAGTCTCTTGCAACATAGGATTGTTGGCATGATTACCCCAACCTAAATTGACAGAAGTATATAAGGACATTTCCCATGCGCCACCTGTGGCACTGGTAATGGCTGATAAGGCTGCACTTACATCAGGAGCGCTAGACATTGCAACAGGAGCAGGACTTGCGATTATCGTCTTTTCTCCAGACTCATTCAATACTGCTGGTGCCGTATTTACAGCAAAAGTACCATTGTGCACCGCCATATACCAATTTTGATCACTATTCATCATATCTGGTGAATACCCAGCGTTGAAAGTAGTTCTCAAATAATCATAATAACTCGCGTTATTTCCTGACCAAATCATATAGTTTTGACCTGCAGGACGCGTATTATACAATGGAGATATGGTGGGTTGAACCAAATCCATTCTACCATTCACAGCGCTTACATCATCCCAAGATTCCAACATATGATGAGTGGGCGCCACCATTGAACAACGGCTTGCGGTTTCATCATTGTACAAGGCGAAACTGATGGAGGTCTTTACTTTAGACAATGCATCTGCAAAGTTCAAATTGGCCAAATCATAAACTGGATTGGCTTGATGAATAATCAAAACATCCACAGTTCCGGCGTTCATTTCACTCACCAATTCACCCACCGCTGTATCATTCCCAGCAAATAAATTCAAATGGGCATCCATATTGATGGTTGCGCCATAATTATTCAACATTTTGTTGATGGCCAAAACTACTCGTTGAATGTTGGTATCATTGCTTCCACTCACCACCAATGAAGCACCAGCATTAGCTTTTAGCTCATCGGCTATTTTCGCAATCATAGCAGCGTCAATGCCATCAGCACTTACGGATTGTCCTGAAAGCGCACCAAAAAGAGCCGCCACCACCTTGCCTTCTTGAGAGGGTTTGATGGGAATTCTAACATCTGCATTAGATCCCGTCAAACTCATATTGGACTCAAATTGGTAGTGCTTGCTCATCTTTCCACTCTCTGGACGACGTGCCGCCGCGTAGTCTCCCTGGTATAGGTTAGAGGTCAACCATGAACCCAAGAAATCAGCTCCAATACTCACCACCACTTGCGCTTTATCAAAATGGTAATGAGGTACTACGGCTTTACCGAATGCTTCGCCATGAGCGGAGGTCAAACCAAAATAAGAAACTGCATCATACTGGATGTGTTTCACTTTCCCAGAATACTTGGCTGAAAACGCCGCAATCGCATTCTTTGTTGTAGTGCTAATAATAGTAGAGGAGAGGATTCTCACGGAGTTCGCTGTAGATAAAGCTTCCGACATAGTGTTGTCTACACTTACCCAATCTAACTCAGCACCCTTCGCCTGAGGACCTTTTAATCGCTCTTCATCATATAATTCAAGCACCGAGCCGTTGATACGCGCGTTTACTGCTCCATGGCCTAAACCATGCGTTTTATTTCCTTTAATGAAAATGGGACGACCCTCTCTGGTCTTTACCAAGATATTGGCATAATCCATTCCATCGTAATAGGTGGAGGCATAAAAATTAGCGATACCGGGAGTTAAATCCTCTGGCTTCACTACATACGGAATGCTTTTCACCACAGGAGCCTCGCAAGCTGCTAGTGTTGCCGCCGCAACACTGAATCCCATGAATTTTAAAAAGTCACGTCGTCCCGTATTTGCCTTGGATAATTTTTCGTCGGCAAATGCTGACAAGGCGTTATTTTCACCTTGAAACTCATTGGTGATAGCGTCTTGGAAGGATTCACGATTGTTGAACTCCTCTAGACTGGTCCAATATTTTTTATTATTACTCATGCTATTATTGGCCTTAAATTAATAGTGACATTTACCGCATTCCCATCCGCCCATCTCTTTGACGGTGACAGCGTTGTCCTTCATGATTTCTTCGAATGTCTTTTTACCTAAATCAGAGGTCTGGAAACGCTTGTGCATTTCTACATAGTAATCTGAGCTCTTCAAATCGATTTCCGCTTTGTTGTGACACTCAATACACCAACCCATTGTGAGAGTAGGCTTGGTCAACTTGATTAAACCCTCCACATCTTCTTGAGCGTTGATTTCTTCAATCGGAGCCAATCTACCCACAGTGTAGGTTTGCACAGGGCCATGACACTGCTTACAATCCAACTTTGCTCCCGTTACGTGCAAACTATGATTAAAGTTCACATGATCCGGAAGGTTATGTACTTTATTCCATTGAATTGGTTGTTGCTCATAATTCTCAATATACTGTCCGGTAGCAGGATCAAAACCGATGGCAGCATAAATCTTAGCAATCTCTTTTTCCCCACTTTGAGGACCTTTCTTAATACCCTTGTGGCAATTCATACAAATATTCACCGAAGGAATTCCTGCATGCTTAGACTTCGCTGCACTGGAGTGACAATATTGACAATCTATTTCATTTTCACATACGTGACGGGCATGCGAAAACCAAATGGGCTGATCGGGCATGTATCCTTGATTGATGCCAATGCGATACAATTTCTCATAACCCACTACAAAAAAGTAAACGAAGATCAAAAATCCGCTAACACCCACCCAAACACGATACTTCCACATCCAAGATTTCACCACTTCCCAATAGGTCTTGTCCTCAACAGGAGCGAGGCCTTCACGCTCATTCACCGCCGTTTTAAGTGATTTTGAAATATTTGCTGCTGAAGCACCGATGATGGCCAAAATAACACCAATGATAATGAACCAAATCATATTCTCACTGCTTCCACTGTCAGCGTACTCAGCATTGATTTCTTCCATGATTGTCGGACACGCATTGCCTGCAGCTGCAGGAGCGGCTGATGCACCACTACCTGACTTCACATAGGTCAATATGTCCTTTATCTCGGCTTCAGAAACCGCTTGTGCCGCCATCCAACCAAACTGCCCAACATACTTCGCTACTAAGCCTTTGATGTAGGGATCACCAGTTGCGGCAGCGGCTTGTGGATTCTGAATCCACTTCACAATCAGAGCATCTTTTCCTGCCCATCTTTGATCAATTCCCTTTAATCCAGGGGCCGCCAGCACTTCATCCGTCACTTTATGACAAGAAGCACAATTGGCCTTGAACAATTTTTCTCCACTGGCGACATCGCCACCTTCATGAATGGAAGCGCCAAAAACTTGAGCGCTCGTTGATACCGCTAGGATTACACCCAACAGCATTTTTCTTAATCTTATTGAAAAGCCTGTCATTGCTAGGTTTTTACTGTTTATCCACTTTGGAACGTTGCGCAAAAATAAGTACAGACGTTTATCACAGAACTGTCATGAGCATTTGTTTTGTAATTTAGAATAATTCTAAATAATTAACATCCTTTGAGAAAATGCAGTACCTTGAAAATGTGGTGATTGTGAATTTAGATCAACAATATTCACGATAGAAAGTGAAAAAAAATTACTTTTGGACAATGGATTTGAAGAGGCCTATTTTTTTGTTTGTTTTTGGGTGTTGTCTCACTCATTGCCTTTCTGGGCAGGGACATCCACCCAAAAGGGGGAAAATTTCTTGGCATGTTTCTCAAGATGTGGCAGAGCTCGAAAAATCCACCCGACGACCCTCGCTTCAGAGCGGTTACCGCATTCAAATTTTCTTGGGGAGTTTAGAAGACGCTAAGCGATTCCGTCAGCAATACATTTTGCAGCACCCCAATGCAATGATATATATCAGCCAAAACATCCCCGACTATGTGTTGAGATATGGTAATTTTCTTTCCAAAAATGAAGCTCGTGTTGCACTCAAAGAAATCAGAAAAGAAATCCCCTCTGCCATTATCGTGGACGATATGGTAGAACCACCTCGAATTGACTTAAAAGACTAAAAAATTTACAATATGCCAATCTATCATCAACTAGGAAATATTCCGCATAAAAGACATACCGTTTTCGAAAAACCAAACGGTGGAATTCATTATGAGCAACTTTTTGGCACGGAAGGTTTCAGCGGAATGTCCTCGTTACTTTATCATGTGAATCGTCCCACCATGATACAAAGAGTGGGAAATTCTATGGATATGAGCCCAAAGGCAGCCATTCAAAAGAATATCCAGCCGTACATGCTGAAAGGATTTGAAATCCCAAGCATAGAAGATTTTTTAGAAAGCAGAAAGGTTGTATTATTTAACAACGATCTGCACATATCGCTTTCCGCACCTTCTAAAAGTATGACAGAATACTTTTATAAAAATGCAGACGCGGACGAAGTAATTTTTGTTCATCAGGGAAGTGGTAAATTACGAACTTTATTAGGTAACCTTGATTTTGCTTATGGAGACTATTTAGTGATCCCAAGAGGCATGATTTACCAAATAGAATTCAACACCACTGAAAATAGGCTCTTCATTATTGACAGCTTCAGTCCCGTGGTAACACCACAACGTTATCGAAATGAATTTGGACAATTATTGGAGCACTCTCCTTATTGCGAAAGAGATATCAGAAAACCGTATGCATTAGAATGTCATGACGAAAAAGGGGACTTCTTGATCAAAATTAAAAAGCAAGGAGTCCTTCACGAGGTGCATTATGCTGCGCATCCTTTTGATGTTGCTGGCTGGGACGGATATAATTATCCCTATGCCTTTTCTATTCATGATTTTGAACCCATTACAGGACGCGTGCACCAACCCCCTCCAGTACATCAAACTTTTGAAGCACACAACTTTGTGATATGTTCATTTTGCCCCAGACTTTATGATTACCATCCCAAATCGATTCCGGCTCCCTATAACCATAGCAACATTGATTCTGATGAAGTGCTTTATTATGTAGATGGTGATTTTATGAGCCGTAATCATGTCGAAAAAGGATACATTTCACTTCATCCTGGAGGAATTCCTCATGGACCTCACCCAGGAGCTTATGAGAGAAGCATCGGTCAAAAAGAGACGCTTGAATTAGCCGTTATGGTGGACACTTTTAAACCCCTTATGCTTACGCAAACAGCAGTGGATTTAAGTGATGTAGATTATGCATATTCGTGGATAGATAAAAAATAAAAAATGAGTACAACAACAGAAAAATCAGAAAAGGCATTGACCGAAGAGCAAGATTTTCTTCCCCTTTTGGGAACTGACTTCGTGGAATTATATGTTGGCAATGCCAAACAGGCAGCCCATTATTATATGAGCGCGTGGGGATTCCAACCACTTGCCTATGCGGGATTAGAGACGGGTTCCAGAGATCGCGTTTCCTATGTTTTACAACAAGATAAAATTAGGTTGGTATTGACCTCTCCGCTCGTGGCTGGAGGACCTATCAATCAACACATCAATGATCATGGTGATGGAGTTAAAGTAGTAGCGCTTTGGGTAGATGATGCAAAATACAGCTACCAACAAACCACCCAAAGAGGAGCGGAATCCGCTCTTGAACCCGTTGTACTAAAAGACAAAGATGGAGAAGTGGTGATTTCCGCCATCAAAACCTATGGTGAAACCCTTCATTACTTCGTAGAAAGAAAAAATTATAACGGAGCATTTATGCCAGGTTACCAACCATGGCACCCAACTTTCAAAACCCAAGAAGTGGGATTAAAATTCATCGACCACATGGTGGGCAATGTGGGTTGGAATGAAATGAATAAATGGTGTGAGTTTTATGCTAAAGTGATGGGCTTTACTCAATTGGTGAGTTTTGATGACAAAGACATCAGCACGGAGTACACTGCCCTGATGAGTAAAGTAATGTCCAATGGCAATGGGAGAATCAAATTCCCCATCAATGAACCTGCCAGTGGGAGAAAGAAAAGCCAAATAGAAGAGTATATTGATTTTTATAACGGTGCAGGCGTGCAGCACATTGCCGTGGCAACCGATAACATTATTGAAACCGTGAAAGCATTAAAAGCAGGAGGGGTAGAGTTTCTGTATGTGCCGCCCACATATTACGATGATGTGTTAGATCGTGTTGGAAAAATAGATGAAGATCTCGCTCCCTTGAAAGAGTTGGGAATTCTCATCGATCGTGACGATGAAGGTTATTTGCTTCAGTTGTTCACCAAGCCTGTTTTAGACCGACCTACCATGTTCTTTGAAATCATTCAGAGGAAAGGAGCCAAGAGTTTTGGTAAAGGAAACTTCAAAGCCTTATTTGAATCGATAGAGAGAGAACAAGAGCTAAGAGGCACTCTATAAAATTGTAGAAGATCGTAAAAAAAAAGGGCTCGAGGCCCTTTTTTTATTGATCTCTATTTTTCTCCTTACTTGACAAAAGTGTAGGATTTACCATTGATGATCCAATGATAAACACCATTTGACAAGAGAGAAATATCTACTTGTTCTGTACCGGTGATATTTTGTCTTTGAATACAACGCCCTTGGGCATCCAATAATAAAGCGGATTGATTGACACCATTGGTTTTTATGGTCAAATGAGAAACGGCAGGATTGGGAAACAACATCACCTCATGACGATCAGGGTTTTCAGAAATCCCTACCACCGTTTGTTGAGAATAAAACAAATCTGCATTATTCTCCAAAACCCATTGCACTCCATCCCATGTCTCAATACTCAGGTTCAATAACTTGTGCGTAAAATACTCTGGGATGTCTTGAATCAAATAATAGGGTAAAATCAAATCACCATAAGCATAGGTGTTATCGTAAACGAAATTTTGACGATACTGAGGATTGAAAGGATCATTAGGATCCGTTACAACCTGTTGAATGTTATTGCCCGCCCCATCATAAATAAAATTGACCAATGAGATGGGTGTAAATACTTCAAAACCCGTATCATAATATGATGACAAAGCTGATTCTTGCTGACCACTGCTAGTGTAAGTATATTCCACCATTGCATTGGGTACCCAAATGCCCATCACATCATCAAAGTATTGACTGACATCCATCACCAACCAACCTTCTGGACTGTACGTGTATTGCGTTTGAGAAGAAGGAATCCAAGTATTTGCCGTGGCATCATAGTATTCAGACAACGAGTTCACAATACCCGAAGTGCTGTAGCTATTGGTTATCCTAGTCCCATCGACCCATTGATTATTACCAAAATCCCAATACTGCGTAATTTCAGTTATGGCTTGATCTTGACCATTGAAAGTGCGTTGCACTTGCTGATTCGGAGACCAATTATTTATATTCATGTCCCATAAATCCTCCGTCTCCTGTGTCACATTACCATTAGCATCATATGACATTTGGGTTCTTGAAAATAATGAGAGCGCTGCTCCATCAAAATTCCAAACCAAAATTTGCTGAATCTGGTTGTTGGCATTGTACGAGAACATTTCTTTGGAGATCGTATCCATTGTATTAGTACCCGCGTTCCATTCCATGCTGTAATAACCCAAAGAAACCTGATTGACATCATACCAAAATCCTTCTGAATAAATCACCTCGGAACCCATGGTATTGTGCACACTGTCCAAGCGCTGCATGATATTGCTCATCGTATTCTTGTTGACTCCCATCTGCGATGGAGCGGTTGCCCATTTTTTACCAAACACTTGATGCGTTTTTTGAGAAACGGATAGCAAGTAAACGCTACAAAGTGCGAACATTAATAATAACTTCTTCATTATATAGAGTTTTTGAAATTTACGATTTTATGCCACTCCCATTGTTTTTAAATGGGCATAATGCGACGCAACAGCGCGGAAAAACGTTCTGTATTCGTGGTATTGAATACCAAACTCTTTAGCTGTACTTTTTACGATTTTGCTGATTTCAGGATAATGTACATGCGAGATTCTTGGAAACAAATGATGCTCAATTTGGTGATTCAATCCTCCAGTCAAAAACAACATGATTGGATTGTGAGTAGAGAAATTAGCCGTTCCTTTCAATTGAGTAACCGCCCACTCATCTTCTGTCTTTTTGTCCTCTCCTGAGAGGAAGCTCGTTTCTTCCACCACATGTGCCACCTGAAAAACCAGTGCCAATAAAATTCCACAAGTAAAGGTGATAATGATAAAGCCCACTAATGTTTTTAGAAAACCAAACATGAACAATGGAATGACAAAAGCGATGGTCAAAAAACCCAATTTTCCAACCCAAAAAGAAATATGAGACTGCCAGTTCAGTTTTCTAAACTTAACATCCCCCACTTTGTTGGTAAAATACTTTTCAAAATCCGCATAACCGATCCAATTCAAATAGGTCAAGGCATATAAAAAGGTGACATACCAATGTTGAAATCGATGAGCGGCATATTTCTTTTGAAACTTGTTGGTGCGCACATAGGGCTCTATATTGATATCATCATCCATTCCGTTGACATTGGTAAAACTGTGATGGATTAAATTGTGTTTAATCTTCCACAAATTGACATCGCCGCCCATTACATTCAAACTCATTCCCATCAAATTGTTCAACCAATTGTATTTGGAGAAAGAACCATGAGCACCATCGTGCATGATGTTGAATCCAATTGCCGCTAGCAAGAATCCCATCGCCATGCACAACAAAACACTCCACCAACCCACAGGAACCACAAACAACAAGAGACAATAGTTTACAACGGCGGCGGCAATATATAACGCCGCTTTAAACATCAACTTTCCCCCTCCTGTCATATCCAACTGCTTTTCCTCAAAATAAGAATACACTCTTTGTTGAAGCGTGTCAAAAAAAGGATGCTGTGTTTTGTTGTAACTGAATTGACTCATGTCTTTCTTTTTTATGCATTTTTACTTTTTGCAGACCCTTTGAAAAACTTAGCAGGACCTCTTGAATTCCCACCAGATTTATTTCTTTCGCCTGATTGGCTAAAAGTACTTGAACTTTTCTTTTTATCGCCATTTCTTGGCGAAGAATTTCCACCACTTTTAAACCCTCCACTTTTAAAACCTCCTTTTCCAAACTTTCCTCTCCCTCCTGAACGCCCCTTGTTCTGAGAGCTCCCGCCTCTTCCTGGTTGCTCCTCCATCATGCTCAACTGCTCAGGTGTCAAGACAAATGGATGATCTGTATTCTTGTTCAAAGTCATCTTAAGATGCTTCTCAATTTCTCTCAATATGTCTCTATCGTCCTCACAGCAGAATGAAATCGCCTTACCTGTTGCCCCCGCACGGCCCGTTCTGCCGATTCTATGAACATAGGTCTCGGCATTTTCGGGCATATCAAAATTGATTACATAGGGCAATTGATCCACATCTATACCCCTTGAAGCGACATCGGTTGCCACCAAAATTCTTGATTTATTGCGTTTAAAGTCATTCAACGCCCTGGTTCTAGCCCCCTGACTTTTATCCCCATGAATGGCCACCGCATGAAAACCAGCTTCTCTCAAATCCTCTTCCACTCTATCTGCTCCGCGCTTGGTTTTGGTGAACAATAAAATTTGTCCTTCCTCGTGCTCTGTCAACCAATGCGCCAACATAGAGCGTTTGCGATCGCGACGCACCATGATCATCTCTTGCTCAATGCGTTCTGCTGTAGCTTGCGTAGGTGCGATATCCAGTTGCTTCGGATCTCTTAAGATTCCCATGGCCAGTTTGCGCACATCCGCGGGCATGGTAGCTGAGAAAAACAAAGTTTGGCGATTTTCTGGAGTCAAAGAAACCACATGTTTGATATCATGGATAAATCCCATGTCCAACATTCTGTCTGCCTCGTCTAGTACCAAGAATTGAACTTTACTCAAATTGATATGCCCTTGATCATATAGGTCTAACAACCTCCCTGGTGTTGCAACCAATACATCCACCCCTCTTCTCAAAGTTCTGATCTGCTCATAAGCAGAAACACCACCATAGACGACAGCGTGATGGACGCGCATATACTTCGAATAATCCCGCAATGAATTGGCAATCTGCATCGCCAACTCACGTGTAGGAGCCAAAATAAGGGCCTTGATTCCCTTTTCTTTTTGATCCGCAATTCGATTTAAAATAGGCAGCGTAAAAGCCGCTGTTTTTCCTGTTCCTGTCTGAGCACATCCCAAAACATCATGTCCTTCAATGGCCCATTCAATGGTTCCTTCCTGCACAGGGGTTGGATTTTCATACCCTGCGTCCAATAGTGCCTTTAAGATAGGAGGCACTAATCCTAGTTCTTCAAAATTTTTCATTATGTTCGTTTACTGTCCGAGTTATAACAACCTCTCTGATTCACTCCAATGTTCCACTCGGAAAAACGAAAAAAAGAAATCGTAGCCGTACAAATTCGGCGCGAATATACGCTCTAATTGTTGATAAATAATAAAAAAATCGGCAAATGCCGATTTTCATTGATGTTGTAGAAGACGCCTCTATGAATCTTTCAACAAAATTCTTGATACACCATCTTTAAATGTTCTGCGATCATGTCCGCCGTGCGACCTTCAATATGGTGTCTTTCTACCATGTGCATCAACTTACCATCCTTGAACAAAGCCACGCAAGGTGAAGAGGGTGGATAAGGCAACATGTACTGACGCGCTCGTGCTACTGCCTCTTGATCTACTCCTGCAAAAGAAGAAACCAATTTCGCAGGAACCTTCTCTGAAAGCTGCAATGACTTTTTTACGCCGGGTCTCATGCTTCCCGCGGCGCATCCACACACGGAATTCAATACCATCAACACAGTGCCCGAAGCACTCACAGCAGCATCCACTGCGTCGGCAGTAGTGGTTTGTTCAAAACCTACTTGGTCTAATTCAGCACGCATTGGTGCTACTAATTCTAGAGGATACATATTTTTACTTTTTACAAATTTCGGTATTTCTTCCACTCAACAATATACCTGTCGTCACATAACTATTGGGAAATTACTTTTGGAACTCGGAAGTAATACATGTCTTTTTGAGGCGCATTCTTCAGTGCATCGGCTTGCGTGGAAGAGGTTATCGCAACATCATCCCGCAATTGATTGACATTGGACTCATTGACGAAAATCAAAGGCTCCACATTTTCAATATTGACAGATTCCAACTGTTCCACAAAGTTGAGCATATTGTTTAAATCCATTTCCATCTCGATGGTAGCCGCCTCATCGAATTCCAATTTCGCTAGTTCCGCTAACCGATGGACAGTATTCTTATCTATCTTCATGACTTAAAGGTGCTTGGATAATATTAAACACATGGTTCCGCAAAGATACAATATCTTGCACGCCCAATCCTGTTGTATTCACAGCGGGATGTACCACCACCTTGACCACTTGCGGTAAAGAAAATTGCCAAAACTTAGCAGGATCCAGCATTACTTTGTGATTCCTATGCCAAGTGACGGGAATGATGGGAACTTGTGCATCGATCGCTAACTTGAATGCTCCATTCTTGAAAGGTCGCATTTTAGGGGCTTCTTCCGGAACGGTCCCTTCTGGGAAGATAGCGATGCTCTCTCCCCGCTTAATGACTCGTAAAGCCCTTAACATGGAATTCTTCGCTTGTACCGCACTTCCTCTGTGGATAGGAATGTCTTGACCCTTTTTGAAAAAAATAGAAAACAATGGCCATTTCATCAACTCCGCCTTTCCTATGAAAACAAAATAATCGGAGAATACGAGATACATAAAAACCGTATCCAAATAACTCTGATGGTTGCTGGCAATGACAAAAGGCCCGTTAGGTATATTTCCTTTGTACTCTTTTACAACGGGACAAAACATCAAGGTGGTTAAAATTCTCGCCCACCATCGTTTTAATTGAAAAGCGAGAGGAAAAGTGGTTCTTCGTTGTAATAAAAGCCAAAAAAAAGGATACAACATCATCAAAGACAACCAGAAAACAAGGCCGATCCAAAGTTTGTAAAGGAAATAAATTGGAGCGGCTATTACTTTCATCAATCCACTGTTTTCACATCAATGAAAAGCTCGTCAAGTTGTTTCTTTTCAATCACGGATGGCGCATCTATCATCACATCCCTACCACTATTATTCTTCGGAAATGCAATGAAATCACGAATATTATCTGCACCACCAAAAAGAGAGCAAAGACGATCAAATCCAAAAGCAATACCACCATGAGGGGGAGCTCCATATTCAAAAGCATTCAACAAAAAGCCGAATTGTTCTTGAGCCTCTTCTGGGGTAAAGCCCAGCAGCTCAAACATTCTGCTTTGTACTTGACGATCATGGATTCGGATAGAACCACCGCCCACTTCCACACCATTGATAACAAAATCATAAGCATTGGCATTTACTGCGCCTGGCTCCGTATCCAATAAGGCAATATGCTCGGGTTTAGGAGAGGTAAAAGGGTGATGCATCGCGAACCATCGCTGCGCCTCCTCATTCCATTCCACCAAAGGAAAATCCATCACCCAAAGTGACTTGAACTCTTCCGGATTACGCAGTCCCAATTGATTGCCCAAATGCAAACGCAACTCCCCTAATTGCTTACGAGTGGCGTGTAGTTCGCCCGACAAAATCAAAATTAAATCACCCTGCTGCGCATCCCCTTGCGCCGCGATCTCTTTCCACTGCTCTTGCGAATAAAACTTGTCTACCGATGATTTGAATGTTCCACCTTCTTGACAAAGACAATACACCAATCCTTTGGCTCCTATTTGTGGTCTTTTCACCCACTCCGTGAGTTCATCCAATTGCTTGCGTGTATAATTTCCAGCTCCCTTCGCTACAATTCCCAATACAACCTCCGCGTTGTCAAATATGACAAAGCCCTTGTTCTTCATTTTATCTGAAAAATCCTGAAACTTCATATCAAAGCGAATATCAGGCTTATCAGATCCATAATAACGCATGGCATCAGCATAGGTCATTCTCGGAACAGCGGCTAAATCGATTCCTTTCACCTCCTTAAAAAGCGTGCGCACCATAGATTCAAAAGTGTTAAGAATATCCTCTTGCTCCACAAAAGCCATCTCACAATCGATTTGGGTAAATTCTGGCTGACGATCTGCGCGCAAATCCTCATCTCTGAAACAGCGCACAATCTGATAATAGCGATCATATCCACTGACCATTAGCAATTGCTTGAATGTTTGCGGAGATTGCGGCAGGGCATAAAATTGACCCGGATTCATTCTGCTTGGCACCACAAAATCTCTGGCTCCTTCGGGTGTAGATTTAATGAGGTAAGGCGTCTCAATTTCTAAAAAACCTTGTTGATCCAAGAAGTTTCGTGCTACGATTCCCATGCGGTGACGCAACATCAAATTATTTTTCAAGGGATTTCTTCTCAAATCTAAAAATCGCCATTGCATGCGCAGGTCATCTCCTCCATCACTCTCTTCTTCTATAGTAAACGGAGGTGTTTTAGAAGGATTCAAAACTGCGCAATTTTCCACTAAAATTTCAATTTCTCCGGTTGGAATTTGATGGTTTTTACTATGACGTTCAATCACTTTACCGGTAGCTTGTATCACAAATTCTCTGCCCCACTTTCTTGCTTCAGAGCACAATGCCTCGTGGGTCTCCATATTGAAGGCCAGTTGTGTGATGCCATATCGATCTCGTAAGTCCACAAAGGTCATTCCTCCTAAATCCCTGCTGCGTTGCACCCAACCACTGAGCGTTACTTCTTTTCCAATGTGTGCAGCTCTTAGTTCGCCGCAAGTATGAGTACGATACATGATAAAAAATTTGAGGAACAAAGATAATCAATTGATCGATTATCATAAGGACAAACCAAGTAATGCAAAATACAATAGAAGATATCAACCTACATCAAAGGCCAATAACAACTCTACTCCAACACTCCGAGCGCCAAAGTTACCAAACGCCCATCGATTAGAGCGTGTTCGCTGTAATTGACCTTGACCATGTACTTTGCATTGGATATTGAACCTTCCTGGATTCCATTTTACCAAAAAGCACAATCGCTCCCCCGTACCGTATAAAGCAAGCATATTATAAGAACCCGAAACCCCTCTTTCCATGGTAAATCGTCTCATCTCCCAATCGTCTGCGTCAAAACTTGTGTAACGAAATACACAGGAGAAAGGGATGTCAAAAGGATGATAATCCCATTCAAAAAAATAATACTGCGCTCGCTCTTTGAGCCTCTCTTTCAAAGAAAATTCAAATCTTGTATGAAATTTCAGCTCACTTCCGATTGAAATGACAACATCAAAACGGTGGGTCAGGTCCGATATGCAAGCTGCATCGTAGGTGTTTCCTAATGGCCGTAAAACCCACTGATGCTCCCTGACCAATCGATAATAGAATTGATGATGTCGCTTCGGTTTCCACTCCCACTCCAGAAAAAAATTCCGTTTGATAAAATCCACAGGAATTTCTTGAGACCATTTTTTTTGTAAAGAAACACCCCCATAAATAGTTAATACCGTATTGACCTGCCATTCCAATTGCTGCCGAAACGAATGTGAAAACCCCGAAGGCATTTGATTAAATTGAGACTTAGCAAAAAAGAGACCTAATCGGACGGATGGGTGCAGAGAGAAAAGCCCTCCCATTACACACTTAAATTTCATTTCGAAAAAAGCGAATTCAGAAAAAAGATGATGATTACCCCTTTGTCTATTCCATGAAATCGTCCACTTCGAATTACCCCATAAACCGCGATCATTGATTCTCCTGATCGTGTCATTGATACAACCTATTCCCAATTGATTTGATTTAAAACGCCATTGTTGAAATAAAAAGAAGCCATTTCTCCTCGCCGCTTCAAATTTTGAGATCGAAGTAGAATCGCTGAAAACGCTATTCGTGGAAGGAATGAATGAACTTTCCGAAACCCACGCGCCATGCAACTTTTTTTCATTGATTCCTATAATCAACAACCCTTTTTTAAAGGAGAATTTACTGATGACCCCTCTTTTCGACAAAACCTCCATACTGGAAGTGAAGGGCCTGATATCAGGGGGAGGCTGGATAAATGTCTGAATTCGCCAAGAGGGAACGGTCAAAAAGCTGCTACTGCCCAATAGTCCTTGTCCCCATTGAAAAGTATAATCCCCCAGTATTACAGACGCACGATTATTAGCGGAAGTCCACTTGACATATCCACTTTTGAACAAATAATGCTCGCCCCAACTTTCACCTGAGTCTTTAGTAATCATTCCACCCCATTTAAAATTTCCCCTACCTCCAGAGTATCTTAATAATTGATTCCCCATATTGTGATTTAGCGGAACGTTGTTTGACCCATTCGATTGCCGAAATCTTACCATTAATGAATGAGAAAATTGCCTTCTGCCGTGAACAGAATGACCATCTTCCACCTCTACAAAAGGGAGCATCTTATGAATTATCTCTATGGGAAGTCCTTGAATTTGATACAATTCCAGTGGATGAGCGAAATCTCCATTCACCTTCTTATAATCATTGATGATCGTAATTTCCTTTTGGGAAATACCCTCTATTTTTAACAAAGCAGACAAGTCTCTATCATTCAAACAAACCTTTTTCACCCATACAGGGTCGTCAAAAACAATTTCTAGATTCTGATTTTCTAGCAGCATTGATATTGAATCCTGTTGCCCCATGCCATT
>CANHWU010000004.1 GCA_947464415.1 Flavobacteriales bacterium | reverse complement strand
TATGGCCGCCTCTCTCACCCATTTTCCGTCTTCATAGGCCTTCACTCTGGCATTCAATCTTTGTTTGTTGCAAGGGCCATTGCCTTTTACTACTTCATTGAATTCTGTCCAATCAATTTCCCCGAAATCGTAGTGTCCTCTTGCTTCATTCCATTTTAGGTGTGGATCAGGTAAAGTGAGGCCTAAAAATTCTGTCTGCGGAACAGACATATCTACAAATTTCTGTCTCAATTCATCATTGCCATGACGCTTGATTTTCCATGCCATATTTTGTGCGCTGTGTGCGCTCTCTTTATCGCTGGGACCAAACATCATCAAACTGGGCCACCACCAACGATTCAAGGCGTCTTGCGCCATTTGCTTTTGCTCAGGAGTCCCCTTGGCCAAAGCAATCATGATTTCATAACCTTGTCTTTGATGAAAAGATTCTTCCTTACAAATTCTAATCATCGCGCGGCTGTAAGGTCCATAACTTGTACGCTGCAATGATACCTGATTCACGATGGCGGCTCCATCTACCAACCAACCAATGGCCCCAATATCCGCCCAACTCAAAGTGGGATAATTAAAAATAGAACTGTATTTGGCTTTACCGCTGTGGAGCTCTTGGATCATGGTATCTCTGTCAATTCCAAGTGTTTCTGCAGCACTATAAAGGTACAATCCATGACCGCCTTCATCCTGAACCTTTGCCAGCAAAATGGCCTTTCTTCTCAAAGAGGGGGCGCGTGTAATCCAATTGCCTTCTGGCAACATTCCTACAATCTCGCTGTGTGCATGTTGCGCGATTTGGCGAATCAAGGTTTTTCTATACGCATCGGGCATCCAGTCTTTGGCTTCTACCTTATTTTCTGCATTTACATAATTTTGAAAACGATCGAGCTCTTCCATGATTTCTAAATTTATGGCAATGTTAATAAAGGAAACCTTAAACCATCAAGCATTTGTCATAAATCATCCAAAATAAATGTTCAAATCTTGTATTTTCGCGGCATGGCAAGACCTATTTTTCACCCTTTGATAGTCAAAAATATTCGTCAAGAGACCGCAGATTGCGTTTCTGTGGCTTTCGATATTCCTTCTGATTTACAGCCTCAATACCAATTCCTGCCAGGACAGTACTTGACGCTCAGGGCCACAGTCAATGGTCAGGATATCAGACGATCTTATTCAATCAGCAGCGGGCTCAACGATGGCGAATGTCGGGTGGCGATCAAGAAGGTGGAAAACGGAGTGTTCAGTAGTTGGGCAAATGAAGTTTTGAAGACAGGAGATGTGTTGCAGGTGATGACGCCTATGGGAAGTTTTTGTCCGCAATTGAATGCCGAACAAAAAAAACACTATTTATTGATAGGCGCAGGTAGCGGCATCACCCCTTTGATGAGCATTGCCAAATCCGTACTACAGGAAGAGCCCAAAAGTGAGGTGTCCTTGATTTACGGAAATCGTCATTTTCAGCAGATCATCTTCAGAGATGAGTTAGAAGATTTAAAGGATACCCATTTAGGAAAGTTTAGAGTATTTCATGTGTTGAGCGGTGAACCCAATGACATTGGTTTGTTTCATGGCAGAATTAATAATGAGAAAATCAATGGTTTTTTAAATACATTTTTTGCGGATACCACCCTTGATAGTGTCTTCTTGTGCGGACCTCAAGAAATGACCGAGAATGCCAAACAGTTGTTTTTGGAGAGGGGAATGAATGTGGAAGACGTCCATGCAGAATTGTTCAATACGGCTCAGCCGGTGAAGCGCGAGGAGGTAAAAAAGAATGAGGAAACTGGTGATTTGTGTGAAGTCTCGGTGATCATGGATGGCCAACAAACGGATTTCAAAATGCCCATGGGTGCGCCTGTGTTGGATGCTGCGCAGAAAGCGGGCATGGATATTCCTTTTAGCTGCAAGGGGGGTATGTGTTGTACTTGCCGAGCCAAAGTTTTAGAGGGACAAGCGGAGATGTTGGTGAATTATGCTCTTGAGCCAGGAGAGGTTCAAGATGGATATGTATTGACTTGTCAAGCGGTTCCGAAATCAGCAAAGTTGGTGGTGGACTTTGATCAATAAGATGTTTTTTCCAGCGCATCCATGCCTAAATTCGCGGCATGGAGATAGCCAATAAATTTGATTCGAAGAGTGCCGAAACCAAGTGGTATGCCTACTGGTTGGAGAATGGTTTTTTTAAAAGTACACCCGATCATCGTCAGCCTTACACCATTGTCATTCCCCCTCCCAATGTGACAGGGGTGTTGCACATGGGGCACATGTTGAATAATACCATTCAAGATGTGTTGATTCGTCGCGCCAGAATGATGGGGTTCAATGCTTGTTGGGTGCCTGGTACAGATCATGCCTCCATCGCCACAGAGGCCAAGGTGGTGCAGAAACTAAGAAAGGAGGGAGTAAAAAAATCCGATCTCAGCCGAGATGCTTTTTTAGAACATGCATGGGAATGGACGCACAAACATGGCGGAATCATCTTGGAGCAATTGAAAAAATTGGGCGCCAGTTGTGATTGGGATCGCACCCGATTCACCATGGATGAGAAATATTACGATAGTGTCATTGATTGTTTTATTGACTTATATAACAAAGGGAAAATTTATCGTGGAGAGCGCATGATCAATTGGGATCCAGCCGCAAAGACAGCCCTTTCTGATGAAGAAGTAATCTACAAAGAGGTGCAATCCGCTTTGTATTTTCTCAAGTATAAAAGAACGGGCAGTGAGGAATTTTTAACCGTTGCCACCACCCGTCCGGAGACGATTTTAGGAGATGTTGCTGTTTGTGTCAATCCCAAAGATGAGCGTTATGCGCATTGGATTGGTAAAACAGTAATGGTTCCCTTGGTCAATCGTGAAGTGCCTATCATAGCTGATGAATATGTAGATCCTGAGTTCGGAACGGGCTGCTTGAAAGTGACGCCTGCCCATGATATGAACGACTTCATGATTGGTCAGAAAAATCAATTGGCTACCATCAATATGATGAATGATGATGGAACGATTTCCGAGGCAGGTGGTATGTACATCGGTATGGATCGTTTTGAGGTAAGGAAACAAATTGCAGAGGACTTGGAGACGGCTGGTTTGTTGGTGAAGAAAGAATCGCATATCAATAAGGTGGGTTATTCAGAAAGAACAGATGTGGTGATAGAACCTAGATTGTCCTTACAATGGTTTGTGGACATGAAAGAATTGAGCGGGCCAGCCTTGGAGAATGTAATGAATGACAATATTCATTTTTTTCCACCCAAGTTCAAAAACGCCTATCGTCATTGGATGGAGAACATCAAAGATTGGTGTATTTCAAGACAACTTTGGTGGGGACATCGCATTCCGGCTTGGTACAGTGAAGTTGGCAAATGGGTGGTGGCCAAGACGGAGGAAGAGGCAAGATTGAAGATGAAAGAACTCTACCCTGATTACCAGGGAAGCATATTGCAGGATCCGGATGTTTTAGACACTTGGTTCAGTTCATGGCTTTGGCCCATCAGTGTGTTCGATGGTTTTTACACCAAAGAAGAAGTGGATTATTATTACCCTACTACAGATTTGGTAACAGCACCAGAGATCATGTTTTTCTGGGTAGCACGGATGATCATTGCCGGTTATGAGTACAAGGGTGATTTGCCTTTTAAGAATGTGTATTATACCGGGATAGTGCGCGATAAGCAAGGCAGAAAGATGAGTAAATCATTGGGAAATTCTCCAGATCCATTAGAGCTCATGGAGCAATTCGGAGCCGATGGAGTGAGGGTCGGTATGTTGCTCTCTTCTCCGGCAGGGAATGATTTGCTATTTGATGAAGGATTGTGCGAGCAAGGCAGGAATTTCACCAACAAAATATGGAATGCCTTCAGACTGATCAAAGGTTGGGAGCAGAATATCACTGACATTGCTACCCGTCCATCGGCTGTTGTTGCAGTGCAATGGATGAATGCGCAACTCAATGAAACCATCCAAAAGTTGAATGATGATTACACCAAATTCAGAATGAATGAGGCCTTGATGACCACTTACAAGTTGATTTGGGATGATTTCTGTTCGTGGTATTTGGAGATGGTGAAACCTCCCTACGGCGAGGGGATGGATAAAGAGACTTATCATGCAACGTTGGAAATTTTCGATAAAATTTTGCGATTGTTACATCCTTTCATGCCTTTTTTGACGGAAGAGATTTGGCAAACGATACAAATTCGTTCGGAGAAGGAAACGATTTGCTTGTCCGCATGGCCGGTGGCACAAGAGGCAGACAAGAAGTGGCTGGATGCATTTGATGAATTTTCGGAAATCATCATTGGGATCAGAAATATTCGAAAAGAAAACCAAATCGCCAACAAGGAGAAATTAATGCTGAATTGCTTGCAAAGTCAGGGGGATCGCCATTTGTTTCATCCCGTGATTGAGCATCTTGGCAATATTGAGGAAACAATCTTCTTGAATGAGAAGCCAACGCAATGCTACTCTTTCATTGTAAAGGGTAAGGAGTACTTTATTCCGTTTACGGAAAACTTCGATGTAGAAGCGGAGAAGGCCAAGTTGGTGGAGGAAATTAAATATACCGAAGGATTTCTGGCTATGGTGCAAAAGAAGTTGAGCAATGAGGGTTTTGTAGCCAAAGCACCCCCAGCAGTGTTGGAGTCAGAGCGTAAAAAGCAGGCCGACGCAGTAGCCAAGATTGAGTTACTGACAGCGCAATTAAAATCATTGAACTAACATTTAACATCTAAATTACTCGGTCTTTGAATAAATTTCTTTTGAGAAGCGGCCGCACCTATTATATTTGCGATAACGAGAAAATAATATGAAAAAAGGATATTCATTTTTAATGGCGTTGTTAATGGGTACCATCGGTACCTTAACGGCCCAGCACCAGCATGACTTTAGATGTGGTGAGCATCATGCGAGAGCTAAGCAAATTGCTAAGAATCCTCAGGTATTGCAATGGGAAGCGTACCAAGACGCTTTCATCGCGGATTATATCAGAAACAATAATTTACAAACTCGCGATTCCAGCGTGGTGTACACCATTCCAGTGGTATTTCACATTATTCATCAGTATGGAATTGAGAATATTCCCAATGAGAATATATACGATCAAATAGCCATTCTAAACCGTGACTACAACAAGCAAAACGAGGATACTGCGGATGTAGTACCTCCTTTCCAGCCGTTGATTGCGGATTGTAAATTCCAATTCAAATTGGCTACCATTGATCCGTTGGGCAATTGTACCAATGGTATAGACCGCATTGCTTCTACTTTGACTTATGTGGGAAATGATATTTCTAAATTGAATCCATGGCCTCGTCACAAATATTTAAATGTTTGGATCATCAACGATATGGAAGATGGGGTAGCGGGGTATGCTTATCGTCCATCAGGAGTGGCCGATGCCTCTTCGGCTTGGCAGGATGGGATTATTATTCGTTATGACTACATCGGATCATTGCCTCCGGCAGCCACATGGGCGAGTCGCGCTTTGACACACGAAATTGGTCACTGGCTGGATCTGCCACACACATGGGGTGGTACCAATGAACCTGAAGTAGAATGTGGTGATGACAACGTCTCTGATACTCCTCCTACAGCAGGTCATGATAATTGTGGAAATGTGTATGATTATGAGTGTGATAACATGGTATTACCATTGATGACAGATGCCTTACAAACAGCTTACAAGTTCTCCGCCGTAAATGATGCGTCAGGGACTGTAGATCCTAGCACTCTTCCTTTTGTGGGGGACTCAGTTTTGACTTCCAATGGCTTGATTCCTGCATTGGTTTTTTCTCCTTTTTCGGCCCATGGAGTTTCTGATCAACCCGCTACCACAGGCTCCTTTGGTTTCACTGGATGGGGTACTGGGGCTACTGATCAGAACAATAATTTCCCTTCAATGACAGGTTCTATCAATACAGATCAATACTATGAATTTACCCTGTCTAACGATTTATCTCAAATGCTCTCTTTGACAGGTATAACTTTTGATGTTCAAAGAAGTACGCACGGTCCTCGTTGTTTTGCCGTTCGCTCTAGTGTAAATAATTTTTCTACCAATTTGGCGGCGGTTATTACCCCTGCTAATCCAGCTTTGACAGTTCAAAGTGGCAATGTTTTATTCTTTGCGAATGATATTAGCACAAACCAAGTAGGGAGCAAAGTAAATCTCTCTGGACCTGGTTTTAATAACATAAATAACGGAAGTGTTACTTTTCGGATTTATGCATGGAATGCGGAAAATGTGGCAGGAAGCTTTGCAGTGGATAACGTAAATTTCACAGGTTCATATGGAACCATAGAGAATGTTCAGAACTACATGGAGTATTCATATTGTTCTATGATGTTTACTCACGGACAAAAGGATCGTATGATTGGGGCTTTGAATTCACCTGTCGCCAACAGAATGAGTCTTTCTACTCCAGAGAATTTAGCGGCCACGGGTACTGATGGAATCAATGATTTATTGTGCGCTCCTACAGCTGATTTTTATCCAGAAACCAAAATCGCTTGTCAGGGCAGTGATATTACCTTCTTTGATTACTCATCAGACGCAGAAGCTACTGCTTGGGAGTGGAGTTTCCAAGATGCTACCCCTGCTACCAGTACCAACCAGAACCCAACCGTGACTTTCAATAGCCATGGGTGGAAAACTGTCACTCTTACCGCTACTAATTCCGTGGGAAGCACCACCACTACCAGTACCATGGCCATTTATGTTACCCCTACTTGGCCAGAGTGGTCCGGAGTGATGCAAGAGAATTGCAATGTGAATCCCATTACACAACATGCATTTCAGGCATACAATATGGGTGGAAATGAATCCAATTGGAACTACTCCAATTTTGCAGGATACAAGCCAAGCGGCACAGAGCCCAATGGTTGTCTTTGGTTGAACAATAACGATGTGCTTCCGAGTGTAAATGGTTACAGAGGATACGATGTTGATGAGTTGATTACGCCATCTATGGATTTGAGCTTGTTGTCTGGAGGAAAGTTAAGTTTCCGATATGCTTATGCTACAGGCGCATCAACGTTGACGGACGCAACAGAAACCTTAGAGATTTGGTCAAGCCGTACTTGTGGAGAGGATTGGCAGTTCAGAACATCATTAGATGCGGAGGAGTTGGTAACGGCAGGATCTTATTCTGTAGACTTCGTTCCGAACGGTTCTTCACATTGGGTGGAAAAGCAGGTAACCATACCAACCACTTATGAGACTAATAATGTAAGGTTTAAATTTGTTTTCACGTCTTCATACACGAGTAACCATTTGTATATCGATGATATCAACATCTTGGGTAATGTAAACGTGGATGAATTTGATAAAGCTAGACAAATGCATTTGTTTCCTAATCCCGTAAGCGAAGTATTGAATGTTCAACTTCCAGCCAATGGTTCGTTCACACAGTTAAATGTTCGCGATATTTCAGGAAGAATAGTATCTTCTCAATCATTGAATGGAGCAGGACAAAGCGCTCAAATTCAAGTAGCCACGGGCTCATTTGCTTCTGGAATGTACATGTTGGAGCTAGTCGGTTCAGAAGGCGTGATTTCTAAAGAATTTATGAAGGGAGCAGAATAGTAGTGCTGCATACTTAATGAATAAGAGGCTGTCCAAAAAGGCAGCCTCTTTTTTATTTCTTGATTTTTATGTGGAAAAATAAAGGTGATCGAAGCCGCTCTTATCAAAAGTATATTCTCTTTATGGTATGACAATACCCAATCAAAGGCAGTATTTCAAAATTACACTAACGAGTATTTAATGTTGCCTCCTTATTTTGATTGGAAATTTCGATCCCTTTAAAAATCAACGGGCAAGTAGTCAATAGCACCTTACAAAGATTGTTTTTTGCGATTACAGATAATGTATCGGATGCTCATTGCTGTTCTTTTGATTGGATGAGGCTTGATGTATTTAAAATTGAACAGAAAAAAAAAAACCCCTCACGAGGAGGGGCTTCACTGAAATTCAAAAGTATTAGCTTAAAGAGAATCGGATAAATCCAGTAGCGGTTAAATCCTTATCAGCAGACTTCATGTATTGACTCACGGTCATTTTTCCGTCTTTGATAAACTCTTGGTTCAACAAGGTATTCTCTTTCATGAATTTATTCAAACGGCCCATTGCAATCTTCTCTGCCATGTCCGCTGGTTTGCCTTCATTGATGGCTTGCTCTTTTCCTACTTCTATTTCCTTTTGCTTGATCTCTTCAGAAACAGAGGACTCATCCAACGCAACGGGAGCCATAGCCGCCGCTTGCATCGCCACATCTTTGGCTACATCTTCAGAAGCTGATTTGTTGAAACCTACCACAGAAGCCAATTTGTTTCCTGGGTGGTTGTAACAAAATACCATTTCAGCATCTACTGTTCCGTAGTATGAAAGATCAAGTTTCTCACCGATCTTACCAATTTCTTCCGTGATTTTGTCGTTGATATTCATTCCGCTATCACCAAATGGCAATGCTTTCAATTCATCAAGAGTAGCAGGCTTATGCGCGATGGCAATGTCCAAGATAGTATTGGCCACTTGAACGAAGTTGTCATTTTTAGCAACGAAATCAGTTTCGCAGTTCAATACCACGATGGTTCCGCGCTTTCCGTCTCCATTTGATTTAGCCAAAACCACACCTTCTGTAGCATCACGATCACTTCTGTTAGCGGCTACCTTTTGGCCTTTCTTACGAAGCAAATCGATGGCGGCATCAAAATCACCTTCGGCTTCCACCAAAGCTTTTTTGCAATCCATCATACCGGCTCCGGTGATGGTACGCAACTTATTTACATCTGCTGCTGTAATATTCATAACTCTAAATTTTAATCAATTAGTTGGCTTTGGTAGTGCGCTTGCGTGTTTTAGCTTCTGGTTTTGCGTCAGCGGCAACTTCAGCTGGAGCCGCATCCTCATTTTTATCCTTCTCACTCTTACGCTCGGTCAATCCTTCTGCAATTGCCTCAATCACCACATCCAAAATTTTGCTGATAGATTTTGTCGCATCATCGTTGGCAGGAATAGCGAAATCCACTTTACGAGGGTCGCTATTAGTATCTACCATGGCAAATACTGGAATACCTAAACGCTTGGCTTCTGCTACTGCGATATGCTCTTTCATCACATCAATCACAAACAAAGCTGCTGGAACGCGATTCATATCTGCGATAGAACCCAATACCTTGTGCATCTTCATGTGTGTGCGGCTCAATTGCAAACGCTCACGCTTAGACAATGTAGCAGCCGTTCCATCGGCTTCCATCTTTTCGATAGAGGCCATTTTACGCACTGCTTTGCGGATGGTAACGAAATTCGTCAACATTCCACCTGGCCAACGCTCCGTAACGAAAGGCATACCGATAGCGGTAATGCGCTCAGCCACTAGATCTTTCGCTTGCTTCTTGGTAGCTACAAAAAGAATTTTCTTTCCAGACTTCGCGATTTGTTTCATCGCGTTAGCAGCTTCTTCTAACTTTACTGCTGTCTTGTTTAAATCAATGATGTGAATTCCCTTTTTTTCTCCAAAGATGTATGGAGCCATGTTGGGATTCCATTTTCTGCTTAAGTGACCGAAATGTACTCCAGCCTCCAAAAGCTCGTCAAAACTAACTCTTGCCATTTTATTTTTTATTCTTGTTTACTTTCACTTTATCAATCTGCTGGTAGCCATTTTGCAATGAGTCCAGCAAATTTGGATGCTAAACAAGCCCTCCAGCGATTAACGCTTAGAGAACTGGAAGCGTTTACGCGCTTTCTTCTGTCCAAATTTCTTACGCTCCACCATACGAGGATCGCGTGTTGTCAAACCTTCTACTTTCAACAAAGGCTTCCACTCAGGATTAATTTCAATCAACGCCTTGCTGATGGCCAAACGAACCGCTTCAGCTTGTCCAGTGATTCCACCGCCATCGATATTGGCTTTGAAATCATACTTCCCTTCAGTGCCGGTTAATTTGAATGGTTGATTTACTTTGTATTGTAATACCAAAGAAGGGAAATAGTTGGCTAGTTCACGATCATTGATCATCACTTTTCCTGTTCCTTCTGATAAATAAACACGAGCTACCGCAGTTTTACGACGGCCTGAAGTGTTGGTGTATTGGGTAGTTGCCATACCGATTATCCTTTGATCTTGTATTCTGTTGGTTGTTGAGCTTGTTGTTTGTGGTCAGTACCTGCATACACATACAAATTGCGATATACAGCACTGCCCAAACGATTTTTGGGTAACATTCCGCGAACGGCCATTTCTACCATGGCAGTGGGGTGCTTAGCCATCATTTCTTTAGGCGTAGCAAAACGTTGACCACCGGGATATCCTGTGTAACGGATATATACTTTCTCATCCCACTTTTTACCAGACAAAGCCACTTTGTCTGCATTGATCACGATCACATGATCACCACAATCCGCATGGGGAGTGAATAAAGGCTTGTGTTTGCCGCGAAGTAAGGAAGCCACTTCAGAACCCAAACGTCCCAAATTGATTCCTGCAGCATCTACCACTAACCACTTTTTATCAGCGGTTTCTTTGTTGGCAGAGACGGTTTTATAACTTAAAGTATCCATAACGTTACAGTTTTCCCTTATTAACGGGGGTGCGAAAGTAGAAACTTTTTTTGGAATACACAAGACTTTTCAACAATAAAATCGTAATTTACTGATTTTCATTGTTCTATTAACTAGTTCAATTGTTGGCGATTGGGAATTTTCACTAAAGCTAGTCTTGTACATATTTCTCGTAAATCCGCTTGTACTCCGGTTTATTTCTTAATTCATCTCCTATCTTGGTTCTCGTAAAGAAATGAGCCTGTACACTAGAAATAGCAGTTGAATAATCCTGATCTGGAGAATTAAATGCAAAAGGAATCAAGATGTTCATCATTTCTTCTTGAATTTTAGCATCTTCTACATTGGAACAAGCTATCACAATTGAGGCCAACACCATTGGCTGAATAGCGCTCAAATGGTTCCAATCAAACATTTTAAAAACCTGGAACATCTCTTCATACATTGCCCAAGCGCCATACATCTGAAGCAATACCAAACGATCCATCTGGCTCTTAGGATTAAGAAAAGTTTGCTTGAAGAAAGGGGTTTCACTGTATACCGCATTTTTCTTGCTAAAAACCAATGAATTCGCTAGTCCTAATTGATTATTACCCAACGCTGCATATGCCTGAGATAAAGTCTCATTCCATTTATTTGAATCATTCTTTTGCGCAGCGTCCAAGAGCACAACAGGAGTCTTCAACATCGGGGAAGTCTCTAAATAAGAACTTAATTGATCATCGTGTAAAAAAATGGTTATGGAATCTAAAATACCATAAAATCGTGCTGAACTCAATGCCAATGGAGCCAAATCAGGACGATCCACTCTACGTATTTCATCTAGTAGATCATTCCAATTTTCGAAATTGGACTTCCCGTTTTTAATGTGCTTATTCGAAAGAAATCTTAATGCAAATGCGAGCTTAAAACATTCTTCTCCATATCCTCCCAATGTGTCTACAAACTTTTTTTCCTCCATCATCCAATCATCCCTGCCGTATAAAGCAAGATTAAAGTATTTAGCGCTCTGATAAAGCGCCTTGCCCTGAAGAGGTAGTGGTATTTTATCCTTATCTGCCCCGTAATAATTCAGTAAAACTTCTTGTCCCGTGTTGATTGTTCTGGCTTTATCATCCCATTTCTTTGCAAGCCCATCATCCTTCTTCACATATTTAGCCAATATGGCCATACATTGTCTTGTATCATAGCTAGGACAAACACTCTCTTCCTTTTCCAGCCATCGCATCGCCACATCGGGATGACCACACCTCACCGCAAAAGCCGTAACCATGTTGATGTACTTTCGAACTCCCGAGGATGAATCACTCCCGCATTCCACCGCATGATAAGGACTATTGTAATAATAATTCATCGTCTTCTCAAATGACTGCCATTCCTTCTCCGAAGCCTGATAAATTTGATCAAATTCCGTAAATAAAAACTTCTCCATCGGGAGCAAATAATTCAAGTAACGCTCTTGAATGAACTTGAAGAGCATTGCGGTACTGGGTCGCAACAAAAATGCGCTTTCCAAATCACTTAATGAGCTTTGCCTTTGTATCGGTAAATGAAAGTTCTTGAGTACAAAAGATAGATAGAGATGATCAGCATTGGACGGATCTGCCCTTTTTCGTTGATTGATAATCTCTTCCAATTCTTCCTTGTTGAATAACTTAAACACAATGGCCATTGCTATGGGTTTTGCCCAAAATGGTGCTAATTGCATCGCCTTTTGCAAATGCTTTTTTCGCTCTTGTGAATGATCTTCTAAATAGTAATTCTGTCTATTTTGCAAATGACTTTGCAGCATGAAATAATATACGGCACTTTTACTGAAAGACTTTTCTAATTTTTTCAAAATACTATCTGCCTCATCATACGGTTGAATGCTCTTCGCCTTGTGCATCTCACCTTGATAGGTATATACAATTGAATCCAAGTAAGGAAAGGCATTCGTGACAGAGGTATTTAATTCTAACGCCTTTATAAAATCACACATCTCCTGAATTCCCGTGATTTCGTCTGGAGATTTTAATAATGTAATGGCTGCATCCACCCATTGCCTTCTTGATACATAATACTCGTATTTGGGAGAATTTTCAAAACTCACATTCATCTCTTCATTGATGGCCTTTTGTCCTTCGGCGGCCAGTGCGCCCATGAGATACATGCGGATGGGTTCAATTTCTTGCGCCGTATATTTTCCTTTGCAATCTTCCCAAATGCTCCACGCACTATTGCTTCCCAAGTATCGCTGCTCCTTGCAGGCTTTCTTCAATGCAAAATACGCTTGCTTCAACTCCTCTTTCTCGAACATTGCTTTCTCCAATGCATCCCTGGCGGCAAACGCGGTGAGTCCTACTTTGGTATTGCCCGATTCCTCCGCCCGAATCCGCTGACTGAACACCTCATCCTTTTTCGACAATACGCAATCAAATTTATTATCACAACAAAAATGTGGTGTCTGCGGTGCACCCATTTGCTTGGTATCACCAAAAACCTTCATCTTGGTATAGCTCTCTACCTCTATCAAAGATACCATTCCGTCTTGATCAGAATCTGCCTCTCCGCTCAGCCCTTTGATCAAATACCAAGTAAATCCTCCATGTCCTCCGCCCCAGCGCCTGTCCTCCAATGCAAACTGATTAGCCCCTGCTGACAACAACAACACTTCACCCACCGGTTCTTCTATTACGCTTTGATAAGGATTGCCAATTCCAGAACGCACTCCCGGCACATCTCCACTGCGGCAGGCATCCACCACCAATATTACTTCTACCCCCTTTTTGACCATTGCCGCCAAGCGGTTCTTCATGATCCCAATATTGAGCGCTCCTCCCAATTGATAGTTGTTTTTATCTCCTGCCGGATTGCTATCATAACACAAGTAATACGCTTCGCTCGCATCATACGCGTCCCCATGGCCGCTCAAATAAATATATACCCTGTCCCCGTCTTGTGGCTGGGCACCCAGACTATTGTTCAACCACGCCAAGCCTGCTGTTACATTGGCGTGGGTGGCTTGCTCATTGAGTAAAAGCTTGATGTGATTCTCTGGAACTTCTCCTCCAGCTTTTGAACGCAAAAACTCAAAAAACAACAAAGCATCTTCTTCTGCAAAGTTCAACGGTTTGACGTAAGGATAATTGCTGACCCCCACAATCAAGGCATACACATTTCCAGAATGTGCTGAAGGATGAGGCACATCCGCAGATTCTACTACGCCTTTGGTGGTTTGGGCAATTGTTGTTATAAAGAACAATAAAAGCATTGACAACATCAGCCAATTCTTTTTTTGACTTAGTAAATTTGTTACCACCGAACGAATATAACCTAAATGAGGTAAAAAAGATGTAATTCACTATTAATTCAATCCGAGGTGGGAGCTCTTTTGCAAATGTTCAAGCAAAATTATTTATGCTGTAAAAAGACCTTTTTCAATCCCCGCTATCAATGCATGTATTACTTTTATATGTATTTCTTGAACTCTATCGGCATATCCTATCCAAGGCACTCTGATCTCTACATCGCACAATGGGGCGAGCAAACCACCGTCCTTTCCTGTGAGACCAATAACCTGAATCCCCTTGATCTTGGCCGATTTTGCGGCTTCAATGACATTTCGAGAATTTCCACTTGTGCTGATGGCTAACAACACATCGCCTGATCTCCCCACCCCTTCTATGAATCGAGCAAATACCCTGTCATATCCATAATCATTACCTACACAACTCAGGTGGGATGGGTCAGAAATACTAACAGCCCGAAGGGCGGGACGATCATCTCTATATCGACCTGAAAGTTCTTCCGCAAAGTGCATTGCATCACACATACTTCCTCCATTTCCGCAACTGTACAAGCCGCCATCATTTTGTAAAGTCTTGATCATCAATTGAGTTGCGTGTTCGACAGATGCAATGAATGTATGATCTTGCATTACTTTGGATAGTAGCGAATGGGCCTCCGCCAGATGTTGCTCAATGATTGTCATGTCGCGAATATCAAAACAAAATTGTAACTAGTATGTATATTTGCTGCAAATTGTTAGTATGGAATCCTATCCAATTCAAAAACTTTCTATCGTTATCCCCGCCTACAATGAAGGTAAAACGATTCATTTGATTTTAGATAAAATCAAATCAGTAGTTTTGGCAGGCGATGTAGCCAAAGAAATTATCATTGTCAACGATTGCTCCAAGGATGACACGGAAGAAGCGATCCATCGTTATCAAAAAAATAACCCCGATGTTCATATCCAATATTTCAAACATGAAGTAAACCAAGGAAAAGGAGCGGCATTGCATACGGGGATCAAATTGGCCACTGGTGAAGTGGTGATCATACAAGACGCGGATTTGGAGTATGATCCCCATGAGTATAATCTGTTGATTAGACCCATTACGGAGGGATTTGCTGATGTGGTGTATGGAAGCAGATTCATGGGAGGAAGGCCCCACAGAATCCTCTTCTTTTGGCACACCATTGGAAATAAATTCTTGACTTTCTTGTCCAACGCGATGACCAATTTGAATTTGACGGACATGGAAACCTGTTACAAGGTTTTCAGAAGGGAAATAGTACAATCTCTGACCCTAAAAGAAAAACGATTTGGATTTGAACCAGAAGTAACGGCTAAAATTTCTCGAATTCCCAATATCAGAATTTATGAAGTGGGTATTTCTTATTACGGGAGAACCTATGAAGAGGGTAAGAAAATTGGTGCAAAAGATGGCTTCAGAGCGATTTATTGCATTTTGAAATATAATTTGTTTAAGTAACGAATATACAATCAAAGAGCATCCATAAAGTCTCTCATATTTACGGCGGACTGATATCGATCTAAGTATATGTTTCTCGATTGAAGTGATTTTGCAGCCCATCCAGCTGAATCATTGAGCATTTGATCTATTTGAAGAGCTACTTGTTGAGGGTTGAAATCAATGGGAATTAAAATGCCATTTTCATTATTCGCAATTTCTGGATTGCCAAAAGTGTCAGTAGCCAATAAGGGAATCCCAAACATAGCGGCTTCCATCATGCTGACGGGAATACCCTCAGCATAACTTAAGTTGCAAAACAAGGAAATCGGTGTTTCACGATAGAATTGAAGGATGGCATCACTCGGTTGTTGGGCTTTGAATTCAAATTCAATTCCTAGTCGTGTACATTCCTCTTTTAAAAATGTAATTTCCGCGCCCTCTGAACCTCCAATATGTATCCATTTGCACGGGTTTTTTAAATGACACAGAATGCTCGGCATGAGGGGCAGTCTTTTACGAGGAGTAAGATTAGAGCAGGTTACAACCAAATAGCAACCGCTTGCGGACTCTTTGATCAATGATTTGGGCGTGAATTCTGTGTTTTTATCTTCTATGCCCAAACGATTCAAGATGAATTTATTCTGAAAAGCAGGGAAGGTTTTCTTGAAATGGTGCATTCCGTGTTGGGAAATGCTGAAAATTAAATCACAAGTTTGGATTTTTATTTTTTCAAATTGTAGAAAACTTGCTTTATCCTCTGATGGCCAGTCTTTATGATATAAATCGAGGGCGTGTGCACGGGCCACGGAGAGGTAGGGACGAATTTTTGCAAGATGTTGTGTAACTACACTATTGTGTAACCAATAATGATAGAATACTACATTTTTTTTTACAGAGTTTTCGTTGAACAAGCGTTCAATTGCGGATGATTGTGCCCTGAGATGAACCAATCTTACAGCATATAAATTCCAATGGAGAAGCGTCTTTAATTTTTCTCTAGAGTGAAATAATATTTGAAGCAACAACCCATGATTTTTTAATCGACTGGTTATCTTCTGAAAAAAGTTTCGTCGTGGGATGTTTTGATTGACCCGAAAAATGGAAACCTTGTGGTTCTCTTGGATACGCGATTCACCATATTCATACTCCTCTATAGGAATTATGATGATTCTACTGAATTGATCAATCAAGTAGTCGATTTCATAATGCACATAGGTTTCCGTTTTTCCAAAAGGATATTTTTTGGTAAACAGAAAACAGATGTTTTCCGAAGCGGGCTTCAGTTTTTGTTTAGGCGCTGTACTCATGAATGGAGGGGCAGGTACAGATCAAATTACGATCTCCAAATGCATTGTCCACTCTTCCAACAGCCGGCCAAAACTTATTGGCTTTTATCCTCTCTACAGGGTAAGCCGCTTGTGTTCTTGAATAGGCATGGTTCCATTCATCCGCGCACAATTCTTGGGCAGTGTGAGGGGCCATTTTCAAAACATTATCCGTTTTATCGGCCTGCCCATTTTCAATGGCGGCAATTTCATTACGAATAGCAATCATCGCTTCACAAAAACGATCCATTTCTTCCACAGGCTCACTTTCAGTAGGCTCGATCATCAAGGTCCCGGCTACTGGAAAAGACACTGTTGGGGCGTGGAATCCATAGTCCATCAATCTTTTGGCAATATCCTCTACTTCTACCCCCGCGGCTTTGAAAGCACGGCAATCTAAAATCATTTCGTGCGCAACATTTCCGTTTGTTCCTTTATACAATACCGGATAATGTTTTTCTAATAGCGCTTTCATGTAGTTGGCATTCAAAATAGCAAATTTGGTAGCATCAGTAACTCCCTCCGCTCCTAACATCTTGATATAACCGTAAGAGATCAATAAGATGAGCGCACTTCCAAATGGCGCTGCACTCACTGATTCGATGGCTTGATCACCCCCTGTCTTCACCAGTGGATTTCCGGGTAAAAATGGCACCAAGTGTTGTGCTACTCCGATAGGCCCCATTCCAGGACCACCACCACCATGAGGAATGGCAAAGGTTTTGTGCAAATTCAAATGACAAACGTCTGCTCCTATATTGCCAGGGTTGGTCAATCCTACTTGCGCATTCATATTGGCTCCGTCCATGTACACTTGTCCTCCATGTGCATGCACAATCCCAGTAATCTCTTTGATACTCTCTTCAAATACGCCATGGGTGGATGGATAAGTAACCATTAATGCTGCTAATTGACTACTGTGCTCTTCTGCTTTGGCTTTTAAATCGCTTACATCGACATTTCCATTATCATCGCACTTCACTACTACCACCTTCAAACCCGCCATTACGGCAGAGGCAGGGTTAGTACCATGTGCGGAAGACGGAATCAAACAAATGTTGCGCTGGTGATCTCCGCGCGACGCGTGATATGCCATGATCACTAATAACCCTGATAATTCCCCTTGAGCGCCACTGTTGGGCTGTAAAGAAACCCCAGCAAAACCTGTGCACTCTGCTAAATCATCGTGCAGGGTTTGGATCATTTGACGGTATCCTTGGGTTTGGTTGACCGGAGCGTAAGGATGCATGTTAGCAAAAGCCGGAAAAGTCACGGGAATCATCTCACTCGTCGCATTCAACTTCATTGTGCAGGAGCCCAAAGCGATCATTCCATGAGCCAAACTGAAATCTTTATTTTCTAATTTTTTCATGTATCGCAGCATCTCGGTCTCACTGTGATGACTACTAAATACAGGATGCGACATGAATTCAGAAGTTCTACTGAAGTAATTGAGCGTGTTGTTTCCTTTTACAACCGCTAATGATTGTCCAGAAATGACATAGGCCAAGTCAGCAATGTCTTGCGCTGAAGTATTTTCACCGATAGATACAGAAACATGTCCATCATTCCAAAAACGAACATTCAATTGCTTCTCATCCGCTCTTTGCGCTACTGCCTTTTCATCAGCGGTAAATTTAACCGTATCAAAAAATGAATGCGTCAAGGTGGAAATACCCCCCGCTTGCAATGTCGCCACCAAATCGGTAGTTTTTTGATGAATGTCTTGTGCAATGGCTTTTACTCCTTTTGGACCATGGTACACTCCGTACATAGACGCCATCACCGCCAATAAGGCTTGTGCTGTGCAAATGTTAGAAGTAGCTTTTTCACGACGGATATGCTGCTCACGGGTTTGCAAGCTCATTCTCAATCCCAAATTGCCGTGACGATCTTTGGATACACCAATAATTCTTCCTGGCATGTTTCTTTTAAACTCTTCTGTTGCGCAGAAAAACGCGGCGTGCGGACCACCGAAGCCCATGGGCACACCAAAACGCTGTGAATTGCCAAAGGCCACATCGGCTCCCCATTCTCCTGGAGGGGTAATCAAAGTGAGCGCCATCAAGTCAGTAGCGGCGGCTACATAGGCACCAACTTGGTGCGCATTGGCCGCAAATTCTTTGTATTCGTGAATTTCTCCGCTTTGATTGGGGTATTGCACCAACGCACCAAAATAATCGCTGGTAAAAGTGTGTTCATTGTACTTTCCTACCACTAACTCAATACCCAAGTGCCGGGCTCTGCCTCGTAAAACGGACATTGTTTGTGGATATATTTCAGCATCAACAAAAAATAAGTTGGCCTGGTTACTTTCTTTTTCTCTCGATCTTGAATGGAAGAACATGATCATCGCCTCGGCGGCAGAAGTGGCCTCATCTAGCAAACTCGCATTGGCAATAGGAAGTGCTGTTAAATCGCTCACCATAGTTTGGAAATTCAAAAGCGCTTCCAACCTGCCTTGTGCAATCTCCGCTTGATATGGCGTATAGGCCGTGTACCATCCTGGATTTTCCAAAATATTGCGAAGAATAACAGTGGGAGTTAATGTTTGTGAGTAGCCTAATCCAATGAAATTTCTTCTTACTTCATTCATTGCAGCCAAATCCTGAATGTGTCTCAGGTAATCCGCTTCGGACATGGCTGGAGCGATGTTGAGTGCCCTGTTTAACCGAATGGCCGCAGGTACCGTTTTTTCAATCAAAGCATCGATAGAAGAAACGCCGATGGTATTGAGCATGTGAGCTACGTCTGTCGCTCTAGGCCCTAAATGTCTTGAAGCAAAATTTTGCATGTTACTTTATTTCATTGATAATGTGCAAATATAAGTGGCCAATGCGATACACACGAAATGACTTATTACCTTTGTTGCATGGAAAATCTCTCCGTTCCTTCTTTTGATCTCTCTAAACCGGAGCGATATGAGCAATTATCCGCATCGCTGTCCGCTCTTTTGACGGGTGAAACAGACTTTACCGCCAATACCGCCAATGCAGCCGCTCTAATTTTTCATGCTTTTGATTTTCATTGGTTGGGATTTTATTGGGTCAAAGGAAATGAATTGGTATTAGGCGCTTTTCAAGGCCCCGTGGCTTGTACTCGCATCGCCAAAGGAAAAGGAGTGTGTGGAAAAGCATGGGAACAAGAAGAACCCATTGTAGTACCCAATGTGAATGAATTTCCGGGACACATTGCCTGCAGTCCTATCAGTCAGTCTGAATTGGTGGTTCCCATTAAAAAGCAAGAAAGGGTGATCGGCGTTTTAGATATTGATAGTGCATTCTTGAATGATTTTGATTTTGACGATGTCCAGGGAATGCAGAAGTTGGTGGATATTCTAACGCGACATATTTCATGAAAAGCAGCACGTTAGTTTATCTACTTTTATTTTTATTAATGGCCGGATGCGCCCAAATTCGCTCAGTGGAAGGAGGTCCAAAAGATATCCGTCCACCGGAGTTATTGGATGAATCCGTTCCCGATGGTCAGACTCTTTGGAACGGTCAACAACTCATTTTTGAGTTTGATGAGTACATTCAGCTGCAAGATGTACAAAATCAGATCATCATCAGTCCGGCTATTTTTCCAGCTCCTACTTTTCAAGTGAAAGGAAAAAAAATGAATGTTCAATGGGAATCTCCGTTGGCGTCCAACACCACTTATACTTTCCAATTTGGAAATGCTATCACCGACATCACCGAGAATAATGTTGTCAACCTGGAAAGAGTTTATTCAACGGGAGAGGCGTTGGACTCATTGCATTTACAGTTTTCTGTTGTAGACGGTTGGGACAAAAAGGCACTGGAAAATAGTGTTGTTGCCTTATTGAAAAAACCTTTCCATCCTGATTCTGTGAATGTGTCCTCTTATCAAAGAAAGTCGTCTCAGGGCAGTTGTCATTTTCAACACCTGCCGAATCAGCGTTTTTATGTAGTTGCTTTTCAAGACAACAATAAAGATGGTCAATACACCGCGGGGGAGTGGATGGACTGGATGGATACACCGGTTAAACCGAGTGCCACACCAGACACAACGCTTTTAATTGTTTCTCCCGTCCGAGTTAATTCTCCTAATTTATTGGGAGCTGCCGTAGATTCATTTGGGCATGCGCAATGGCATTGGCCCACCAATGAGATTCCCAAAGTGGTTGTAAATGATAACCAGAAGGGAAATCTTTTCTTTTTAAATGATACCGCTCACTACTATCTTTCCGGCATCCCCGACAATCAAAATCATACGATTCAAGTACAATGGGGCAATGGGGAGCAGGATTCTTTAGCGATTCCTTTTTTTTCGAGAGCGATTGAGGATTTTACTATTCCCAATCGAAATATCAAGGCTGTTTTGTTTCCCTCTGAAACCGCGGTTATCCCTTGCTTTTTGCCTATTGATAGCATAAACTCTGATCGAATACAATGGGAGATAGGCAAGCAAAAGCAAAGTGTAAAAATCACCTATAATTGGCCTGAAATGAAAGTGCAACCGAGGGAAATAAAGAATGAAGATTATTCGATACGGGTGTTACCGAAGTGTTTTCAGACGAATTCTATTTTGTGGCCGGCCGACACGATGGTTTTTACGGGTAAAATGGAGGATGTGGAAGATCGGGGTGAAGTACTTTGGAATATTACTCCTTTTCCCTCAATGGGTTATTTTGTGCTTTCCTCCTTGCAAGAAGATAAATCGGTAGCAGCAATACGATGGCCCAAAAAAATGGTATTGACTCCGGGCAAGTATCAACTCCGTTGGATAGAAGATATCAACCAAAATCTACGTTGGGACCCCAGTGATTATAGGCACGGTATCCATGCTGAAAGAGTGGAATTGTATTCAAAACCAATCGAAGTGAGAGCCAACTGGACTCAGGTGGTGGAGTGGAAAATTCCTTAAAGAATAGAGGATATTAGAAAGAGACAAAACTCTTTTTACGGAATTTGGCGTTCCCTTTTTTATCGATACAAACTCTGTTATATTGCTCTTTGGCTTCTGGATGTCCATAACCATCCGCTTCTTTCCAATATTCACAAGCCCCTTCTTCGTCATGTAACCGATATCGGATTTCTCCAAGTATCATGAGCACTTCGGGTAAATTCTTTATTTTTTCTAAAGCCAACTCGGAAAAAATTTCTTCTGCCGCGTCTAATTGTTGTGCGTAATATTTGGCCATTCCCATGTTGAATTTGGCTTCTAACAGAGTTGGACGGGTATCAAAGGCAGCCTGAAAGAACAGGAAAGATTTTTCATAATCTCCTCTTTCTGTGTAAATAATTCCCATGAGGTAATAGGCGTCAGGATCTTCTGGAAAAGCATCTACTGCTCGTTGTAATATCCGCAGTGCTTCTTTTGGCTTTTGTAGATGATAATAACATTCCCCCAACCAATAAGTGGCTTTATAATCTTCCTCATGTCCGCTGTAGTAATCATTCAATTGTTTAAATGCTTCTTCAAACAAATTGTTTTTGATTAAGCAAATTCCATAGTTCAATGGATAATCCTCTGCTTTGAAACCAATGCTTTCATAAAGGAATTTGGCATCTGCAAACTTTCCCAATTTCATTTTTGTGTTGGCCGCTAAAAAAGTCCAGGCATCGGGATCAGACTGGTTAAAGTTAGGGCAACATTTCTGAAGGGAGTCTAATCTTTTTCCGAGAGACTCGAATCTTCCGGCTTTGTACTCATTTTGACAAACTGATAAACTCTGAGCGAATAATGTATTCGCAGAGGTCATAACAAATAGGCACAAAATGAAAATACGGTTCATGAAAGCCAAATATACCGCAAATTTAATGGCCTTCTACTCCTTCACAAGAAAAAAAGAGGGTGGAGAAAATATTATCAGTGGCGTTGATCCTATTAAATCTTCCAACGCTCTTTGATTTTTTCTTTTCTTTTCTCAAAATGCTCATCGCTATCAAAAGGGATCAAACTGAATCCAGCGGTGAAGGAGTACACCGGTTGAGTGACGTGGGGTTTAAATAAAGGTGCCGTTGGCATGGTAACAAAAAAAGTATGTCTTCCAATGCCTGCTCTTACCATCAAATCGGCCGAGAAGCTCTTCATTCCAAATGAGTTGGTGTTTTTTACTTCGAAATCTCCTTGAGCATTGGTGTATTCTTGCTTAGTAGAGGAGGCAAAACGCCAATTTCCAAGAACTCCAGCAGCAATGTGAAAATGTCTTCTTTCTGATTTTCCGATGTTCCACTCGAACATAATAGGAGCGTACAATTTCCAGACATGGAGTTCATTTTTATGATAGTCGACATCTTCATGAAAAACCCCTACCAAACTATCGGGAGCCGCAGTATTATTGAAAGAAAGAGAGATGTTTTTACGCCACGCATAACTGTCCATTCCCAATCCTAATCCCGTTAAGAATCCACTTCCATTTTTGTGAACAGCAAACTTTTTTTCTGCACCATTGATTCTAAAACCAATCGATTTTCCGAGATCTTGCTCCATCCATAATGGCAAATGAGCGTTATTGCCTTCTCGATTTCCCAACCAATTGACCGTTAACTCAAAACCATCCCAATGAGACAAACGCTCTATTTTTGGATGAGATTCTTGATCTTGATTGATCTTGATGTCCTTCTCAATCAATAAATCCTGACTCTTGACGATGCCAAAAGCAAAGAAGAAGGCAGTGGTGAGGGGGAAGATTATTTTATTCATAGCAACAAAGAAAAATTATTGGCAAGTATTTTGCTGAATAGATGTTGTAATTTTCGTTAATTTTACTTGGTTTTCAACAGATATTAACGAATTTGAAGATCTTGTTATGACATTTGAAGAAATGAAGAAGATAGTAATGAGTGGGTTCATCATCGTTTTGCTCTCGAGTTGCACTCGGGTGGAATGCTCATTTTTTCATTTTCATTTGCCCTCTGTGTCTTCAATTTTTTCGGTCTTTCATGTTACTGAATTTGGATTGTATCATGGAGGTGATGTTATTGGAGATCCTCAAGGTCAACCTAAACCCATCACCAAGAGTATCATTCACGACCAAGAAGGAGTGGTAGAAGTAATCATGAAAGTGTCCGATGATGGCCAGTGGAAATTGGTCAACTTGTCAGCAACCAATGAAGATTTGGCTAAATATGTTGTGTCCAAATTAAAGGAGTATCAAAAACAAACTCCGAGCAAGGCCATTGGACAAGTGGTGAAATATCGTTTCGTATTCAAGCAACAAACTTAACAGCAGCGTGGCAAGGAAAGATTTGAGATCGTTATCCAAAGATGAGCTGATTGAGTGGGCTTTGTCTGTGGGAGAGAAAAAGTTCAGAGCACAGCAAGTATATGACTGGCTTTGGAAGAAGGGTGTGAAGGAGGTGGATCAAATGACCAATGTGTCGGCTAATTTGAAGTCTTTACTCTCTCAACATTTTGATTTCCCAAGTGCACACCGATCTGTTGAGCAGATCAGTAATGATGGTACCGTAAAATGTGTATTTTGTGTGGATCAAGACAAAGTGGTGGAAGGAGTGTTGATTCCAACTCCCAAGCGAATGACGGCTTGTATCTCTTCTCAAGTGGGATGCAGTTTAGCCTGTAAGTTCTGTGCCACGGGCCGGTTGAAAATGATGCGTAACTTGACAGCAGGAGAAATTTTTGATCAAGTATTTGATTTAAAGACAGAGGCTGAGCATCGCTATCAAATTCCTCTCAGTAATATCGTGTACATGGGGATGGGTGAGCCCCTGTTGAATTATAAGAATGTACTTCAATCGATTCATCACATTACCTCACAGGAAGGATTGGGAATGTCAGCGCAACGCATTACCGTGAGCACGGCAGGAATCGCGAAGATGATTGCTAAATTGGGTGACGATGCGGTGAAATTTCACCTCGCTGTGTCATTACATGCTGCCACGGATGAAAAGCGCAACCACATTATGGAAATTAACGAAACCAATAATCTGGAAGTGTTGGGGCAATCGCTGCGGTATTTTTATGAAAAGACAGGTTCGCGTGTGACTTTTGAATACATCATCTTTAAGGATTTCAATGATTCTATCGCGGATGCTCAAGCTTTGGCGGCCTATTGCAAGGCGCTTCCTGTAAAAATCAATGTAATTGAGTATAATCCGATTGCGGGGGGAGAGTATCAACAAACCACGGAAGAAAGACTAAAAGCCTTCACCCAATACTTATTACAGCGGAATATGGTAGTGAACTTGAGGAGGTCCAGAGGGAAAGACATTGATGCTGCTTGTGGTCAATTGGCTAACAAGAACCAGTCTCCTTTAAAGCCGGCTGCAGAGGCCATTTTCAAATAATCAGGGCAAAGTACTCAACCGAAATCCGACGTCATGGATTTCTTCTAGATTTTCTTCCCGCATGGCTTGTTGGATAGTGATGCGATAATGTCCGGCCATGGGAAACTTTTTTCTTTCTTTGAAAATAATCCGGTTGTCGTATAAATCTCCCAATCCTGAGCCGAGCCAGTGTCCATCTGCATCAGCAAGGGGACAATCTATAGTATCTACACTCATTTTTCCGTTGGGAAATTCCATAGAAACGAAGAGGAAAATGTTGCTGTATTGATAACCTTCACCATTACGAATGCTGACGTAAAAATTGTGCAAGGAAATGGTATCTGTAATATCCCATTCAAATTGAACAACCTCATCTTGCTTCCATCCGTCAGGAGAAATCATGATGTTGTTTTCAAATACAACATTTTGATCACAGCCCACCAGCAATAAGGAACTTAAAAGGAAGATGAAGGTCCAATTTTTCATGATGGATTCTGAGGAGGTTGAGGGCCTTTTTTAGGGGGTTGCTGCGGACGAGGAGGGTGGTTTTTTTTGGGTCCTGATTGAGGTCCTCTATTTCCTTCTGGCCTCGGTGTATTCTTTTGTCCAGCAGGATTAGAGGGCTTTTCCGCATTGGGTTGGCCACCAGGCACATGGCCTCCACTCGGTCTGTTACCACTCGGTCTCCTTTGACCACTCTTTCCCGTTTTTTTCTTGCTCTTATCAAATCGCGTTAAGCTATCTTGGCCGACTACTTGAGCAAATCCCACTTCCACTTTCTCCTTTTCCTTTTCTTTATCAGATCGGTAAATATCTTCACTGATTTCCAGTTTGATTCCTTTTTTATTTTTATCCAGAATTTCAAACACTTGTTCTACGGGTAAGGCAAATGGCGCACCTCCAGGTTCGTCATCCAAAGTGTAGTATACAATTCGCTTAAAAATATCCGTTTTGAAATGAGAGGCACTTCCTTTGGGTAAACGGAGCTTAAGATGAGTTGGAGGTAGATCTCTTACTGCTTCTACGTACTGATCTAACTCATAGTTTAAACAACATTTTAATTTACCGCATTGCCCCGCTAATTTGGATGGATTCAATGAAAGCTGCTGATAACGCGCAGCTCCTGTTGATACAGCTCTGAAGTCTGTCAGCCAAGTGCTACAGCACAATTCTCTTCCGCAACTGCCAATGCCGCCCAATCTTCCCGCTTCTGCGCGATAGCCAATTTGTTTCATCTCAATCTTCACACGAAACCGCTCCGCTAGCTTCTTGATCAACTCTCTGAAATCCACTCTATCTTCAGCCGTGTAGTAAAAGACGGCTTTGGTGCCATCTCCTTGATACTCCACATCACTGATTTTCATTTGAAGATTTAATTGCTGAGCAAGAGAACGAGCGCCCATCATGGTGTCTTTTTCCAAAGATCTGGCTTGCTGCCACTTGGTAATGTCCTCTTCGGTTGCCTTGCGCAATACTTTCTTCAGCTCATAATTGTCTTTCACATCTTTCTTCTTGAGCTGAATTCTCACCAGCTCTCCCGTCAAGGAGATGATGCCTACATCATGCCCGGGGGCCATGTCTACCACCACCACATCACCAGTGTAAACACTGAGTTGAGAATTTCTAAAAAAGGCTTTACGACCATTTTTAAAGCGCACCTCTACAATGTCAAACGGCTTCTGTCCGGGAGGCAACGGTATTCCCGTCAACCAATCAAAAACACTCATTTTATCGCCACAGCCGCACGACCCACACGCTCCATTATTATTACAACCTGCGGGTAATCCGCCTTTTCCGGTTGAACATGAACTACATCCCATAATTTATTCATTATACCTTCCAATCAGAAGGAGTTCAAAGGTAATAAAATAAATACCAATTGCAGTAGTAACTAACATTGAACCACTATTCGTAATTGTAAAAGAGCTTTTTCTGTTTTTTTCTTGATTTGACTTTGCCCGTCTCAGCATCTATTGTCAAGATCAATTGGGTAATCTCAGTACAGCCGTTGGTGAATTTACAGCGCCCTCTATTGATGTGTTTTGTTCGAGTGGAAAGCACTTTCCATTCTTGTAATGATTCATCAAATTTCACCATCGGGGTAGGAAACGACTCGTTTACCCAATAAGCGTTTCTACTTTTTGCAATGTTGATCACTTGAACGGAATCTAAGATGAGTTCTTTTGATGTTACCTGCGAAAGCACACATACATTCACTAAAGACAGGAGAAAGGTGATGAGCGATGTTCTGTTACAACAGATTGACTTCATTTTACTTAGGCGTAGGTATTCCGCCTCAACATTTGATGAACATCCAAGGAAAGTTGAGTAAAAAGCAATTTACTATTCACATTTCGAGCTACATAATAACTCGCCTTGGCGATGGCATTCATTAAATCTTCCACATTGAAGTGGTTGATGAATTTTGAAAATTTGGTAGCAAATTCCCATTCTCCAGGGGTCATTTGCACTAAATCTTCTCCCACATAATTTTTCATCAAATTCTGACGTACTTGTTCTAAAGCGTATTCAAAGAATTGTTTTTGGATTTCTCTTCCCCAACCTTGGAAAGTATTGCTCTGCTCTGTGATTTGGAACAAGTCTTTTTTATAACACATTCTCATCCATTGCTGAAAAAACTCATCTAACCCTTCGTTGAAATCATCATTTTCCGCAAATTGTTGGGCCTTCCACCAATTACCATTGGCAAAAGCAGCGGCGAGTTGCGCGCGTTCTGGGCTGACTTCCTCTTTGATCAATTGGGCTTCTATTTCCTGTTGTTGCAGCAGAGGCACATGCACTTGCTGCACTCTCGAAAGCACTGTTGGAAGCATTTGCTCCATGCTTTCAGTGACCAAAATAAAAATCGTTTGGGCAGGGGGCTCTTCTAAAATTTTTAAAAGCTTATTGGAAGTGTCTTCTTTGATCATATCGGCCATCCAGATGATCATCACCTTTGGTCCATTGTAAAAAGATTTTAAGAATACCTTTTTGGCAATATTATTGGCTTCATGCACTGGAAAAAGCAATTGCTTATTGTCCTTTGTTATCTGACTGATCCAAAATTCAGTATTGAAATAAGTAGTAGACAATAGCATTTTTCTCCATGCTGCCATAAAATCATCCGAAAAGGTTTTTTCTGAACCCGTCTGATTAAAGAATGGAAAAGAAAAATGAAGGTCAGGATGTTGCAAACTATCAACGGCACGGCAAGATTTACATTGTCCACAGCTATCCTCTTCTCCTTTGTTTTCGCATAAGAGATATCTCGCCAAGCCCAGGGCTAGGCCTAAACCACCGGTTCCTTCTTGGCCATTGAGCAATATTGCGTGAGGCACACGACCTTCTTTATAACTATGCAATAATCGACTCTTTACAGTGGATTGTCCAATAACGGATTGAAAAGCGAAACTCATGTGGTAAAGTTAAGCATGGAATAACTCATAATAGATGTCTAATGATTGAATCGCATTGACTTTGTGTTGATGGATGAATAGGTAATCTACCATAGATTTCAACAACATTCGCCTATCCGCATTGGTGATAGGTTTTTCTTTCAGTTTTGCCCAATCTCCTTTTAGCAGTGCAAGCCACGCCTCTAACTGATGATTGGATTTTCCAATGTGTTCAATCGGGGGGGTACCTCGGCCAAACTCACCTTGGCGCATACCAAACCAATCTGGTTGGTCATGGGGCGCTACTGGACAACACCCCATGCTTCGCATGAGTCCCAATAGAAAAACAAAATGGATCAAGGCAATATCTCCCTCTTGTTCCAATTGCTCAATCACTTCTTTGAGAAAATAGAATAATGGTGGATGGGGGTCATTTTCTTGTAATAAGCGATACAAAATTTCCTGCATGAACAGGGCTGTGGCCGCCTTTACCGGGTGAGATTCTATCTGATGATGGGGCACCAATATTTCTACTTCTTTCATCCAATGCAGCTGCTCTCTCTGATCTCCTGCTGATACAAAAGAAATTTCCTCTAACGTATTCAAGGGTCGGATGCCCTTTTTAGGGCGATACCAGAAGGATTGCAACCCATGGTCAAGGGTCAGTACTTTGATCAACCACATCGCATCTCGGATTTTTTGCTTATAAATGACAATGCCCTCAGCGCGTGATTTCATATGCGGAACCTCTTTGTGCTTAAATTTGCTCAAATTTAACAGATGCTCAACGATTTTTTACCCGCCATTATCATCAGTATTGGAATTCTCCTTTATCTCAGTTGGAGATTTAGAGATGAGATCTATATGAAATTTAAATATTTAGATTCTGAAGGGGTTATCGAAAATTGGGCAAAAACAAAAGTAAAAGGACAGGAGCGTTTTCATCCGATGATCAAAGCCCGTATCAATGGACAATTGGTAAAATTCAAAGCGTCAGAATTTTGTGAGGATCATCCTATGTATCCAGTGGGGACTCGCATTGTAATTCGATCACATCCTAAAAAGTTGGAATTGCGTAAAGTGATTTATCCGAAACCTCTTTAGTGCTTTTCTATCCATTGATAGATCTCTTTCATACTGGGTTGAATGATGATCTCGATTCTTCTATTTTTTGCCTTATCATCGGGGTCTACCGGATGAAATTCTCCTCGGCCAGCAGCCGATAATATTTGAGGTTTTACTTGAGATTGCTCGCTTAGAATCTTAACTACTTCTGTGGCTCTTAATACACTTAATTCCCAATTATCTCTCGGAATCACAGATGAATTTAATTTATCCGTGTCGGTGTGTCCCTCCACAATGATCTCCACATTGCTTTCATCTGCAAGGGCCGCAGCAATTTCTTGCAATGCTTTTCTTCCGCTCGCATCTACTGCAGTGCTTCCGGATGCAAACAAAAGTTTTGCCTCCATGCTCACATACACTTTCCCATCTTGCTCGGTTACTGTGAGTCCTTTGTTTCTGAAAGCCGCTAGAGCATCAGTTAGTTTATTTTTGAGCGCATTGGAGGCACTGTCTTTGGCCGCCAACATATTTTGCAATTGCTTCAGTTGCGTTTCTCTTTCTACGATGACTGTTTCTTTTTCATTCAATACCCCTTCTTTTTTTCTCAACTCTTCAAGAAGAATTTTATTCTTTTTATCAGAAGCCGATATGATGGTATTCATTTTTTGAGTCAAGGTGTCATTTAATACAACTAAATTTTCCACTTGATCAGCCATCTCTCTATTCTTTTTACCGAGCTTGGTGGTATCTGCAGTCAATTGCTGAATATCTTTTTTGGCCACTGAAAGCTGCGTATCGCACTCTTTCTTCTCTGCCTCTAATTTTTCACTGTGAGATCGTAGAGAAGCAATTTCATTATCTGCGGCGTGTTTTTTCTCTGTTAATTCCGTGAATTTCTTTTTGGGTACACAGGATGCAAACACCAATGCAACCATGAATAGAAAACCGATTTTGCGCATCATATCCTAAGTTTTGTACAAAGGACTTGATTCTTTCAGGAGGAAAACGGCTGAGCGTTATTTTTTATACACTTCCTGTTGTCAGTTGACTTTCTGCAACCAACCTAAAACATCGTCAAGTTGGATCGCTGCAATTTCCAATTTATGCTTTTTACGATACCCGTTCAGTTGTTGATGGATAGCAGTAGGTTTTGCATCCTTTAGATGTGCGATATCCACATAGCCAGCCTTGGGTAAAATTTCCAACCACTCTTCTGGCACACCAATGGCTTTGAATGCATTGAGATCGGGGCCTTGGATAGGTTTTTCCGGGCGCATTTGAGGGAATAGTAATACTTCTTGTATGGTTTCATTGTTGGTGAGAAGCATCACAAGTCTATCTACCCCAATACCCATTCCAGAGGTGGGAGGCATACCATATTCCAAAGCACGGATAAAGTCATGGTCGATGAACATGGCCTCGTCATCGCCGCGTTCCATCAATTTCATTTGTTCTTCAAATCGCGACAATTGATCAATGGGGTCGTTCAACTCGCTATAGGCATTGGCAATTTCCTTTCCGTTGACCATCAGCTCAAAACGCTCAGTTAGAGATGGGTTGTCTCTATGCCTTTTACAAAGTGGCGACATCTCTACAGGATAGTCTGTAATAAATGTGGGTTGAATATAGGTTTTCTCGCATTTTGCGCCGAAAATCTCATCAATCAACTTGCCTTTTCCCATGGTGTCATTGACTTCTAGTCCTATGCTCTTACAGAACTCAAACAATTCATGCTCCGATTTTCCGGTGATATCAAATCCCGTATTTTCAAGGATGGATTGCGTCATGGAGATACGCTTGAAAGGAGGTTGGAAATGCAATGTTTTGTCTCCTAGCTGAACGGTGGTACTTCCCAATGCCTTTTGACACACATGTGCCAGCATTTTTTCAGTATAATCCATCATCCAATGGTAGTCTTTGTAGGCCACATAGATTTCCATTACCGTAAATTCCGGATTGTGCGTTCTGTCCATCCCTTCATTTCTGAAGTTTCTAGAAAACTCATAGACCCCCTCAAAACCACCCACAATCAATCTTTTTAGATACAGCTCATTGGCAATTCTTAAGTACATGGGAATGTCCAATGCGTTGTGATGGGTTATAAATGGCCGGGCCGCTGCGCCGCCAGGAATGTTCTGTAAAACGGGGGTATCCACCTCCAAATATCCACTGGTATTGAAAAATTCACGCATCGCATTGATGATCTGGGTGCGCTTGAAAAAAGTGTCTTTCACTTTATCATTCACTACAAGATCCACATAACGCATTCGGTATCGATTCTCAGGATCCGTGAAGGCGTCATATACATTGCCCTCGGCATCTTTTTTTACCACGGGAAGCGGTTTGATGGATTTTGCTAGCAACGTAAGATGCTGCACACGCACTGAAATCTCTCCCATTTTGGTAGTAAAAAGCACTCCTGTTATTCCAATGAAATCTCCATAGTGAAGGAGATGTTTGATGACATCATTGTAAAAAGACTTATCTTCTCCTGGGCAGATTTCATCTGCATTCAAATACAATTGAATTTTACCAACGGAATCTTGAAGATCAGCAAATATGGCCTTTCCCATTACCCTTTGATTCATGATTCGGCCAGCTAACGTAACCGATTTACCCTCTTCATAATTGGATTTGGCATTGACAGCGTTGTCATTAATGACAAATTCTGCCGCAGGAAAAGGATCAATACCCTTTTCACGGATTTTAACCAATGCTTCTCTTCTGACGATTTCTTCTGGAGATAAATGCGCGTTCATGCCGCGAATTTAATCTTTTAACGCAGACAAGATGAAAACAAATTCGCCTTTTGGTGCGGTTTGTACCACCCATTGCTTAGCTTCCATTACAGTTCCCCTGAAAATTTCTTCATGGAGTTTGGAAAGTTCTCTGGCAATACAACAATTTCTTTCTGCGCCGCCCCATTGTATCAACTGATCGAGGGTTTTTTCAATGCGGTGCGGAGATTCATACAGCACAGATGTTTTCTCTTCTTGCAGAAGTGCCTTGATTCTGGTTTCGCGTCCTTTTTTTTGCGGTAGAAAGCCCTCAAAATAAAATTTTTCACAAGGGAATCCGCTCATCACTAAGGCGGGTACAAATGCCGTAGCCCCAGGTAAGCATTCAATTGCAATACCCTCTTGAATGCAAGCTCTGACTAATAAATACCCTGGATCTGAAATTCCTGGGGTTCCCGCATCTGTAATCAAGCAAGTCAATTCTAGTCTTTTTATTTTTTCAACGGCTTTTTCCAGCGTCTTGTGCTCATTGTTCAAATGATAACTCCAGAGCGGCTTCTGAATCTTATAATGTGCGAGCAGCTTGGAGCTGTATCGGGTGTCCTCGCAAAAGATCCAATCGCATTCCTGCAAGTAGCGTAAGCTCCTTAATGTGATATCTTCGAGGTTACCGATGGGAGTGGGGACCAACGCTAATTTCATACACCATGACGGCGTTGAATCAACTCTCTTAATTCGATATAGGCGATTGAATCGACTACCCAACCATGTCTTTTGGTGAGCTCCGATAACTTGCTCTCTATCATTTGGGAGGAAGTATTATTCAAATCACTGATGGTAATTTCATACAATTCCGTATCTCCATTGAATAATTCTCTTGCAAATTGAAAGCGCTGGTTCATGGTAATGGCCTTCTTTAAATCGTCTATAGCAGCCACACCGAGCTTGCTCGCAACATTTACAGAGGTCTGTTGTTGAGCGATGATATCATTCAGGGAAAATATTGGTGTATCGCCAACGCTACTGTCGGGCGTCTTATCGGGACTCTCTTCCGCATTGGGTTGTGACTCTTCCAATTGAAAAACTTGAAAATTATTCTCCGTTTCTGTTTCAAATGTCTCTTCAATTGGCTTAACCTCCTCTTCTACTTCCTCAATGATTTCCATCAATGATACTTGCCTGAAGGGGTTGGATTCTTCTGCGTTGTTTTCTGAGTGTAATAAGTCCTGCAGTGGAATTTCAAAATTCACTTTTGGTTGTTGAGGCGCCAAGGATTCCTGTTCATAGGCCTTGTGGCGGAGTACCACCAATCGCTCATATAAATCACGGGCGTTCAGTACTAAGTTTTCAAGGTGATCCTTCTTAGATTGGCCATCATAAATTTGATTGACCTGCTGCGCGATTTTATCGGCAAGTCCTTGCAAGGAGATGAATTGATTTTCCATTGTGCTATTTCAATGGAGTAAAAATAGTTTTTAGAAAATCAGTTTTGTGGGGGTTGGTAAAGAGTTATCCAACACTCAAAGTGAGTTATTCCACTCCTCCCTTTTGTATTTGGGTAATCCCAAAATTACCTGTTCAAAGCTATGGTCTATCCATTCATACACTTTTTGAGGGGGAACATCTTCCTTCAGCATTACGGTGTTCCAATGTCTCTTATTGGAATGATAGCCGGGCTTTACTCCGGCATATTGCTCTCTCCATTCCAAAGCATTGTCAGGATGGCATTTGAGTAAAATAAAATCTTGAGATTCGATGTCTATTAAAGCAAAAATTTTATTCATCACTTTAAAGACTAAGTTTCGATCATCAAAAGGAAATGACTCTGTACATCCTTTTTTTTGGAGACAATAATCTCGGATGGATTCGATGCTTAAGTCGGATTTAATCATAAGCGGCACAAAGGCCATTTTCTTTTCCGAGAACCGAACAAGTTCTGAGTCCTATACTGATTTCGTGGGTGCTATAGGATCCATATCTGAGTTTGTTTAAGGTCACATCATAGGCATACCAAATGGTAATTTGATTGAGCAGTTCTAGCTTAACGAGAGCGCTAAATCCGTGCCCGTTGCGAGCCGCAATCCCAAAAGAAAAGGCTTTTTTATAGGATAATAACAATTGTGCATCAATAGCGGGACGAGTGCTTTTGACCCAACGAAACATGAAAGACGGCTTGAAAGCAATCTCTTTGTTGATTTTTATGTATTTACCATACGTCAGGGCGTAATGTCTTTGTAAGCGAGTGGCAGTTGTTCCATCTATTTTCGAGTTGCCGGCAGATCGGATGGCCAATCCGTAGAATCGATCTCCTCTGTATAACCAAAATCCCATGTTGATATTGGGCAAGACATAATCTGAGACGCTGTTGCCGATGGCGGTTTCTTCTAAGGGATTTCGAAAGTTCAACTTGGTAAAGTCAATCCTGTATTGCGTAAATCCCACCCCAATACCCGCCGCTAAATTATATCCTTTCGTAAAACGCGTATGATAGGCGTAATTCATGGTGAAACTCGTTACCCCAAATGCCCCCGCAGCGTCGGTCTCAATCTGGGCACCTAATCCTTGGAAGCTGTTTTTGTGGGGGCGCATTCTTGCGTGAATCAAGGCCGAAGTATTGGTCGGTGCTCCTTCAATGCCGGCCCATTGACTTCTGTGGGTAGATTTGAACTCGGTGCAAGTGGTGTATCCCGTGGCAGCAGGATTGATCATTTGATAGTTGAAAACAAAATTGGTGAATTGAGTAGTTTGTTGGCTCCCCACCCACCATGCTTGGGAAACACCCATCACCACCATTAATATTTTGCAGAGCTTTCTCAACGCACGATAGATAAATATCCCACCAGCGGTTCGATATACACGACAGGGGAGTTCAATTGTATGACATAATAATAAGATCCGGTGGGTAAGAATTTCCCACGGTTTGTTCCATTCCAGGGGGTACCGTATCCAATGGAGTGAAATACACTTTGTCCCCAACGATCATATATAGACACTTCTGCTTGTTCAAATTTTTCGATTCCGTTGATGATCCATTCGTCATTGATATAGTCGCCATTAGGGCTAATAGCATTGGAAAAAGATACGGGAATTCCCACAGGCAAGCTCACAGAGTCGGCAACTACACAGGGACCGATGTTGGATGTGACAAAGAAAACAGTGCTTTCTCTTGGAAACGCAGTGGGATTGGGAGAGGTGGGATTTGAAACAAACTCGTCAGGAGTCCACGAATAATCTGCATTTTCACTAGCGCCTGTAACATTTAAAAAAGCTTGTTGACCAGCAAATATAAAAAGAGGATCTACGGTAGTATTTAGTTCGAAGGGCACTCCGGAAAAATGAATTTTAAACGAGCAAGGTCCAAAATTAGTGTTATGATTAGAGCCGACAATCACCATCAATGAAGCGTTCGTAGGAAGATTAGGGATATCATAAAACCCTACTTGTTGTTGTAATAAAAAACAAGGACTCTGATAAGTGTAATTAGAGGCATCACAAGGGTCTGCGTTTTGAGGAAATCCTACAATGGTTATAAAAATCGAATCTTGCGCCGTTTGAGCAACCCCTGTTATTGGATTGATATACACATAATCGCAGTCTTCTCTTTGAATGGCCATTACCGCACTACCGGCATTACTACCGGTTTCTAAATAAAAGCAGTAATTCATCGTGGCTGCATAACACCCTATATTAAAATCGAATGGTACCATAGACCCTTGAGAGGCCTCACTCTGGGCACAAATAGGATGGGAGGCGATTTGACTGCACTGTTGAGCGAGCATAGCATCGGCTATGGAAAAAGAAAAAGCAATGAAGAGCATTAAGCGCATTCGCATCTCAACAAAGATAAGAAAATCAATTAGGTAAATGCTATCAAAATGGCTCCTTTTTCAACAGCCTGTCCTTCAATAATTTTTATTTCCCCCACTTTAGCCGGCCCAACGGCTTTGATGACGTTTTCCATTTTCATGGCCTCCAGAATGAGCAAAGGTTGATCCTTGGAAATTTCGTCTCCCTCTTTTACCAATACTTTCAATACCATGCCAGGCATGGGTGCCTTGAGTTCTTTTACTTTTTTTTCTGATTGGGAAGAAAAACCCATTTTTTTCAATAAGGCATCCAGTGGTTGCTCAATGGATAAAATGTAGTGATGACCGTTGATTTTCACTTCCGCAGTTTGTTGGACAGGGTGGAAATCGATCCATTCGCCAATGTAGGATTTTCCGTTGGAAACTATATGGAGCAACTGTCCATTTTTAACCATGTTCCAATCACAGGGTTTTCCATTAACGGTCATTTTGTTGGAGGGAGCGTCCCAAACAATTTCAAATACTTCTTCTTTTACCTTGGCTTTTACCATAATATCGCAAATCTAAACAGAACCTCTCGATGGGTATTTATTTTCATATTCCTTTTTGTAAAAAAGCCTGCCATTATTGTGATTTTCACTTTTCTACAGTGTTGAAGAATAGGGATGAAATGGTGGAGTCGCTGATCCGTGAACTCGCCTATCGAGCCAATGAGTGGAAGGGTCAATCAGTGAAGACGATTTATTTTGGTGGCGGTACGCCTAGTTTATTGCAAGAGAAACATTGGAATGATCTGGCCAATGCGATTCATCAGTTTCTCCATCTTTCCGAGAGGGTAGAATTTACCGTTGAGGTGAATCCTGATGATGTTTCTGAAGATGCTCTTTCCGTATTGAAGAGCATCGGGGTAAATCGATTGAGTGTGGGTGTTCAGAGCATGGACGATGAGGTGCTGAAATGGATGAACCGTGCTCATTCTGCTGAGCAGGCAGTATCTGCAATTCGATTGGCACAAGAGAATGGGTGGGACAATATCAATGTGGATTTCATCTATGGTCATCGTCAATACACTTCGGGGAATACCCATGAAGATTTAAAGCAATTATTAACCCTTCAACCACAACATGTAAGTGCCTATGCGCTGACGGTAGAGCAGAAGACGGCATTGGATTTTCAGGTCAAAAAGAAACAATATACTCCCCCCGCTCAGGAGGCGGTTGTGGAGGATTTTTTCACGGTGCACGATGTGCTCATCCAAGCGGGAATGGATCATTATGAGTTGTCTAATTATGCCTTGTCTGGAAAGGCCTCTCAACACAACAGCCGTTATTGGAGTGGTGATCCCTACCTCGGTATCGGACCTTCTGCACACTCTTTTGACGGAATCCAAACACGGAGCTGGAATTTATCCAATAATCAAAGTTATATCCGTCATTTTCTGCATAAAGAAATGGAGGGAATCACCACCGCGGAAGTGCTCAGTAATAGAGATCGGGCCAATGAGTATTGGATGACAGGACTCAGAACCGCACAAGGGGTGCATCTCCAAAAGTTCTCCTCAGATTTTGATCAGCCCATTACCATCAGGCAGTGGCAAGCATTGCGGAAATGGGAAGCTACTGATCATCTTCACATAGGAGAGCATTCCATAACTTGCACCCTCAAAGGATGGATGGTATTAGATGCGATTTTGGTAGATTTGTTTTTTGAAGAATAGTGAGTAATCGTTATCAAGAAATGGTATTATTTAGAATAGTAATGCAGGGGATATTGAAAGTTATGGGCGTATGGGAAAGGATCTAAAGGCTGTGAAAATTGCCCATGTCTCTCCCCACTCAAGAAGGGATTCCAGTTCTTTTATCAGGGCTCATCTTTCTGGAATTATATGCGGAGTTGTTCATTATCACGGTGGTTACTTACCCCGCTTGAAGGAGGGGGAAGCTATTCGTTCATTACCGTTTTTTGTAAAAGTGGTGTTTAAGTTTTTTCGATCCTGGAGAGGATTGAACAGGGCGGAGTATGAACTTTTACTTCAATTTAAACAGGATAAAATCCAAATGATTTTTGCGGAGTATGGACCTTCTGGAGCAGCATTGCAGCCTTTGGCCCAACAATTAAGGATTCCATTGATTGTTCACTTTCATGGTTTTGATGCACATCACAAAAGTACTCTCGAGAAATATAAAAAATCGTACCTTCCTTTTTTATTGGACGGCTCAAAGGTAATTGCCGTTTCTCAACTGATGAGAAATCAAATCATTGGATGGGGAATGAATGAAAAGAATATTCTGTATTCACCCTGTGGGTGTGATTTGAAATTTGTGCATTCTACTATTCCCGGGGATAGGGTGGGATTCATCGCGGTGGGCAATTTTGTTCCCAAAAAAGGTCCGCTTTATACTATTCAATCTTTTGCAATGGCCATTCAAATGGGTTGCAAAGCTCAATTGACGATGGTAGGTGATGGTCCATTGCTCAAGGAATGTAAGCAATGGGTTTTGGATCATCAGCTTCAAGACAGTATCCATTTTACGGGATCGCTCAGTCATGAGGAAACCTTCCGTTTTCTCGATAAGTCATTGGTTTTCCTTCAGCATTCCATTACGCCAGAAGATGGTAATAAAGAAGGCACTCCGGTGGCGATATTGGAAGCGCAGGGATTGGGATTGGCCGTGATAAGCACCCGGCATGCCGGTATTCCGGATGTTGTAATAGAAGACAAAACGGGTATTTTAGTAGAGGAAGGAGATGTCAAGGAAATGGCGAAAGCCATCTTAGCGCTTTGGCGAGATCAAGATTTTGCAAAACAATTGGGAAGCAATGGAAGAGATTGGGTAAAAAATAATTACACCGTGCAACATCACCTTACAAAAATAAATCAGCTCATTGAATCTTGCTTGAAATGAAAATTTTCATAGTTCATTTTAGTCATTTTTTGTTGTCATCAGGTTCGGGTGTAACGGAGAAAACGCTGGCGGTGGCGCAGGCTTTGAGAAGGCGAGAGGGCGATGTGCAAGTGGTCAATTTTTCTTCCAAAATCGCGCGCGATGGTCATGATCAAGTCACTTTTGTTCATTATCAAATGCATAACAAGTGGGAGGTGATTGCGCATTGGTTGGAGACGAATGTGTCCAATAAAGATATCGTTTGGATAAGATACCCATTTGCGGACAAACATTTTTTACAACTCACTCAAAGATGGGGAAAACAAATTGTATTAGAGCACAACACAATCGAAACGCAAGAAGTACTGTTGTTGCAGAAAAAAAGTTTTAATCGTTTACCTTTTCAGTGGAGGAAATCCTATTTCATTTACTTTTTTCAAACATGGATATTGAATAACACCAATGAGACCCGATATGGCCACCAAATATTGAAGAATGTTTTAGGCGGTATCTGTGTCACCCATGAGATTGCTCAATTTGAAAGATATCGATACAATGCCTACGTTACAATGGTCTTGCCCAATGGGGTAGAAAAAGTGTTGGTGAATGATGGCCAAGATAGGAGACCGTTGGGAGATATAAACGTTCATCAAAAATGGGTGATGGTGATAGGGAGTTTGGCTGATTGGCATGGATTAGATCGTTTGGAGAAAAGCTTGGAAAAGGCCACCTCATTGGGGCATAGATCCCTGAATATAGATATTATCGGGTTGCAAGGTGAACCCGCTGAAAAGTATCAAGGATTTAAAAAAAATGGAATCACAATACAATGTCTTGGAAAATTGCAACCTCAAGAGTTGGAAACTAAGTTGTGGGAATATGATTTGGCCATTGGATCGTTGGCTTTGTATAAAATAGGAATCAAGGAAGCGTGCCCATTGAAAGTCCGTGAGTATTGGAAAGCGGGGACTCCTGTTTTATTGGCGTACCGGGATACGGCTTGCATGGAGCATCCATTATTGGGAGAGTTCAACTACTCAATTCCTAACAGTGGGAGTTTAATCAAAGTAAAGGATGTTTTTGATTGGGTAGCTGAGCGATATGGAGATAGATCCAATCATGGGAGATTGCAGCAGGCGGCCAAGGCGGCCATTGAATATGATAGTAAGGCCCATGAGTTGATGATTTTCTTGAGAAAGCTAAAAGGTTGAAATACTAGCTTGGTTCTCTTGGGCTGTTAGGGATCTTAGGAGAAATCAATTTGTTCACTCCCCAACACCATCCCAAGAGCATCAATGCCGATAGGCCCCACCAAAAAGGAGAAGACATCCAGTGATCTTCGGGTGGGGTGAGTTTACCACTGAATTGGTAAAAGATGAAAACGCCGCTGAGGTTATTCAAAAAATGCCCCAATATCGCGGGCCAGAGGGATTGGCTCTTATAAGTAAGGAAGCCCAACACCATCCCCATGGCCCAACGGGGCAAGAATCCCTCAAATTGAAAGTGAAAGAGAGAAAAAATAAATCCGCTCACGATGATGACATGGAGGGGAGACATCCATTGGAGTAGCCATTGGAAGAGCGCACCTCTAAAAAAGAGCTCCTCACAAAAGGCGGGTACTACCGACATGATGATCACCACTTGTAAGAGCCCTCCAATATCGGTTTGGGAGAGCAGTGCCGATTGCATTTGCCATGCCGAGGCCTCTCCTTGATGGGCCCAAGCGGATATTTTGGGGAACAAGGATAGGAGGCCCAGGTTGAGTTGGCTCAGCGCCTCTATGACACCAGCGCTGATCAGGAGAGCAGAAGCCCCCAATAGCCAGGCCATAGCGGTGGGATGGCGGGTAAGGGAGGGGTGCTCTTGGTTGATCCAAAAAAAAACAAGACCAGGAAGGGCAAAAGCCCCCAATTGATGTCCCACATTGGCCCATCCCAACACCAGGGCATGTTGGGGAGTAAGAAGGGAGGAAAAATCGGACAGGTCGGCAGGAGAAAATCCGCACATCCACAAGATAACGGACATGAGGGCGATGCCAAGTCCAAACCCGGTGAGCGTGAGACCTACAAAGGAGAGGAAGCTGAATTTCACCCGGCGAATATACGGTGATTTGTCAGGGGAGATGGCGCCTCGAGAAACCAGGTGAGAATTCTTGATGGAGGAGCCCACGAAAAAAAAAGCAGAAAATTTTGAATTAATTAACTTTCGTTTTATATTCGCTAAAGGTCATTGGACCAAAACCTAAACAAATTAATTAAATTAATCATCTATGAAGTACTTGGATTCTATTCCAATGGGAAGGACGTCGAGATTGACGGAACCCCTTACGCGAACGCGGATTTCAGACATCTCGCCGTTCAGAAAAAAGTTGTCTTTTTTGACAACCATACTCATGTTTTCTTTGTTGTGGGCTACCAGTATGCAAACCCATGGGCAATGTTTAACTGCCACCTACGGCCTGTATCCAAGTACAACTTATACCCCAACTGTGGGTGCTACTTGTACTTTTGCAAACATCGTGACTGATGCTTATGCAGGTGAGTATGCGAATGTAAACGTTGTTTCAGGAAACACTTACAAATTCAAAAGTTCCATTGCCACGGATTTCATTACGATATCCAATTCGGCAGGAACAAGCGCCTTCTGTGCGGGTTTGAGTGGGGCAGATGGTTTGTCATGGGTTTCCTCCATTACTGGAGTGGTGAGGTATTATTTTCACTCCACTTCTGCATGTGGAAGTAATACCACGAGTAGGATCAGAAGCATTTGTGCGATTTCAAATGCCACAGGGGGAGGATGTTTAGCTGCGGCTAATGGTTTGTGGCCAAGTGCGACTTTTTCACCAACTGCCGCTGCAACATGTACCTTTGCGAATATTACTACTTCAGGTTATGCCGCGGAGTACTCAAATGTGAATGTTGTAGCGGGTGATGTTTATAAGTTTAGAAGTTCAGTTGCCACCGATTTCATTACTATTTCTAATACTGCGGGTACAGCAGTATATGTAGCGAATGTGGGAGGTGCTGATGGTATTACATGGAACGCTACTGTTACGGCTGTGGTAAGGTTCTATACGCACACAAATGCTACTTGTGGAGCTGCCTCGGTCAATAGAACTCGCAGTGTTTGTCGTGTAGCGAATTGCTTGTCACCGACGGCTTTGACTTCCAATACTATTACCCCTAATAGTGCTAACATCGCCTGGACAGCGCCCGCTGCGGCCCCATCCAGTGGGTATCAATATTTTCTTTCTACTGTCAACACGGCGCCAACAGGTACGACAACCCCAACGGGTAGTGTCGCAGCCGGTGTGGTCACTGCGAGTTTAACGGGATTGAACAATACCACTCAATATTATTTTTGGGTGAGGTCTAATTGTGGATCTTCTCAGAGTTCTTGGACAGGTTCTGCCACCTTCACTACTTTAGCTCCTCCTTGCACAGGAACCCCTGCACCCGGCAATACCGTGGCTTCGGTTTCCTCTGGTCTTTGTATTGGAGCTACCACCAACTTGAGTTTGCAGAACGCAACAACTGGTTCTGGCGTTACTTATCAGTGGCAGTCTTCACCTGACGATATCACATGGACCAATATTACGGGAGCTACTTTGGCTACCAGAACGCAAACGGTCTTGGGCAATACCTATTATCGTTGCAATGTTACTTGTACAGCATCTGCTACTACTACTCCCTCTAACTCAGTGTATGTTACTACCGTTGCCCCGATTGCGTCTTTCCCTTGGAACGAAGGTTTCGAGACTTTGCCAGGCGCTGTGGGAACTACTACTTTCCCCACTTGTTGGGTGGAAGCGGCGGGAACTCAATGGGCTACTTCCAATGCGGGTTCTAATACCTATAATGACCCTAGAACAGGCTCCAATTACTTGACCGTACAATGGAGCGGTGCTGCCGCAACAGTATGGACTCCCGGCTTTGCCTTGACTGCTGGACAGGTGTACGATTTCAGTGGTTTTTGGGTGGGTGATAATACTGCCGGTTGGACCTCAACGGAAATTGTGGTGAATACCACTCCAAGTGCAACCGGATTAACTGTTTTGGGGGCGAGCTTGACTTCTGGAGCGGTGGCTCCTGCAGCTACATACTCTTCTTTCAGCCGTCAGTTTACTTGCACTGCCACTGGGACTTACCATTTTGGCTTACGCTCAAGTGCGACGGGAGGTCCATGGTATCTTGGATTTGATGACTTATCCTTGTCAGTAGTTCCCCAATGTGCGGGTACCCCGAATGCGGGCACTGTGTCAGGACCTTCTGCCAGTTGCGCCGCAGTGAACATTACTTTGACAGCAACAGGATTGACAACGGATTTGGGTAACACCATCCAATGGCAGACTTCAACCGATGGTGGAAACACTTGGAATAATGTGGGGGGAGCGACTACGGCGACATTGGTGACCCAAATCAACGCCACTCGTCAGTTCCGCGTCCTTTCTACTTGTACCATTAGCGGAGCCACCAACACATCCAATGTGCATACGGTGAACCTATTGAGCGGTGCATGTGCTTGCGCTACTTATCCTATTATCAGCGCTACAAGCACGGGTGATGAGGAATTGACAAATGTCACCGTAGGTACAATGAATAATTCCAGTACTTGTGCTACTACTGCACCAGGAGTTGGTTCAATCAATCAACGTTATTCCAATTATACCAGCTCAGTGTCGGGTCCTACTGTAGCTGCGGGTGCTTCAGTGAACTTTAGTTTGAGTCAGCAGACTTGTACAGGAGGAACTTATAATTCTGGATTCCAAATTTACGTGGATTGGAACCAAAATGGAAGCTTTGCAGATGCAGGTGAACAAATGTATTCTTCCCCTGTAGCTTCTGGACCGGTATCGACAAGCACTGCTACTGGAACCTTCACAGTTCCTTTAACTGCATTGGGTGGCTCTACACGCATGCGTGTGATTGTAGTGGAAACCACTTTCCCAACAGTTACCAATTATGCTACCACTAGTTATACATGGGGAGAAACGGAGGACTATTGTTTTACTGTCATTCCATTGCCTTCTACCCCTCCTGCTCCAGTAGCCGACGGAAGTACGAATTGTTTAGTGGGCTCTGTGATCACCGCGGCCGTCCCTCCTGCTGGTATTACTTATTATTGGCAAACAGCAGCAAATGGCACTGATCAATCGAATAATACGGCCTCTTACACAGTATACTCCAATGGAACATATTATTTAAGAGCCTATGATGCGGCCAATGCTTTGTGGTCGGCCAATAGCGCATCAGTAGTAGTGTCTTCTTTCGTTCCTGAAACCGCACCTACTGCTATCATTGCGGCGGCTAACCCTGCTTGTGTCAATACAGACTTGACCATGGATCCAGCTCCAGCGGGAGTTACTTACTATTGGCAAGGTACCAATGCTACAGGAACTTCTACAGCAAACGCTGCTACGGCGGCATACAATGTAACTGCCAATGGAACTTATGTGGTGCGTGCTTATAACGCTACCACGGGATGTTGGTCCGATCCAACCACTTTAGCGGTGAGTATATATCAGTCACCCAACGCTACTGTGAGCTTTGAAAGTCCTTTCAACTGTGCTTCTACCAATGGTAATATTATATTTAGTCCAACCGGTGCAGGTACTGTGTTTAATAGCGATTTCAGCACGGCTACCTTGCCAGCAGGTACCGTTACAGCAGGTAATGACTTCAACGCTTCTGACAACGGAAGAATGCGTTTGACATCAAATGCAACGGGTAAAAGCGGAGGGGTGTTGATACCCAATACTACTGG
>CANHWU010000003.1 GCA_947464415.1 Flavobacteriales bacterium | reverse complement strand
TTGCCTAAGCATTTGGTGGCACATTTGTATTTTTTTCAACGCACAAACCAACGCTAAAAAATCCAAAAGAGCCACCAAGCCAACGCACCAAGTCACTGCAAAAAATGGACAACAGAGCAACGACAGACAGAGCGCCAGCACCTAACAGCACATTGGCAATAGGCGGGGTTTCGTCTCCGCTTGACAGTTTTGAGGTAGCTGAAAATTCAGTTCTCCGAACAAACTTCTGTGCTGAAAAACCCGCCCATCGCCAATCTGCAAAACGTTATGAGAAACCGTTACGCCAACGTTTCTCCTTAAAACAAATAACGGAATGCGGATACGAAAGCACATATTACAAAGACTACGAGGGGCGCGTCTTGCACGTGAACCTGATTTTAAGAAGTTAGCTCAAGCCAGTCACAAGAGATAAATTCGTGAAACAATAAATGACAATGAAAAACTCAAATAATTTTCAATATGAAAAATTTACTTTACCTTTCAATATTAGCATGGCAATTACTAACATGCACAAATCTGCATGGCCAACGCACCATGGTGAACACAAAATGGACTTTGATCACAGGCTCTATTGGCCAATACGATTGGAGTTCAACCTGTCTTGACCCGCAGAAACGACTTTGTACCACTGGCAATAAAGTCGGAAGCGGACAAGGCACCAACATTTCCACGATACGCTACAACGCTGATGGAACCTTCGCTTGGGAACAAGTGTGGAATGGAACTTCTAATGGTGATGATTATGGAACGGCAATCACATGCGATGCAAACAGCGTTTATGTGTGCGGTGCTACATTCAATGTCACCAACAGTGATTTTGATTATGTAGTGCTCAAATACAATCTTGCCAATGGCAATCTTGTTTGGAGTTACATCTATTCAGACCCTTCGGGTGGCATAGACATTCCAGCGGACATTGCACTTGATGCTCAAGGCAAAATTTTTGTGACAGGTGTGCGCCAAAGCGCAACCACACTTACCGACTACTGTACACTTTCATTGAGCAATGCAGGTGCATTGCTGTGGTCACAGTTCTATGATTACAACAGCATGTATGAAGTGGCAGCGAAAGTCATCATCAACCAAGCTGGCGAATGTGTAATCACTGGCGGTAGCGGTACTTCACTTGCTGATGGTGATTTCTGCACTGTGCTTTACTCCAATGCAGGCGTTCAGCTTGGAGTAAAGCGCTCATCCAGTCCCGCGTACAATTTCGACCAAGCACTTGATTTGAAAAAAGATGCTTCGGATAACATTTTTGTAGTAGGCCGTGTGGGCACTACTTCAAATGGCGAAGACATCATGATTTTAAAAATGGATGCTGATTTGAACATTGTTTGGACTTCGACAAAAGACGGCTATGGCAATGATGACCTTGGGCAAACAATGGCCTTAGATAATTTTGGCAACATCTATGTAGCTGTTATTTCACCAACACAAGCAATCGCAAAGAAGCGTGCCTGTTGAAGTACAATAGCGATGGAGTGTTTCAATGGCAGCAGATCATAAAGAGTGCATTTGATGGTGACGCCGTAGCTTGGAAAGTGAAAGTTTTAGATAATTATATTTACGTTGTTGGAGATGTGAAAAATGAAACGGATAAGGACATTCTGATATTTGTGTACGATGCCAATGGCAATCAGATTTTTACAAAACCAATAGATAGCGGAAGTGGTGGCAATGATAGCGGAAGAAATTTTGAAATTGCTGAACCTGGAAGTTGGTACATTACAGGTAGGTCATCTAATAGTGATGGTGAGAAATACTTCGCAGGTAGATATGAAGAATTGAAGCGTCAATTGGAGCCAGTTTATACTGGAAATCATCCATTGTATGTAAAAAATGAAATCATTCTTTGGTTCGATCCTTCGCTGGTAAATGTTCAAGCTGTTAATGACAAGGGTAAACTATTCGGCAAACTCACGGAATTTGTCAGTATTCAGGCCATTGAAGAATTGAATAGCGCTCTCGGCCGAGATGTTAAGGATCAAATTGCAATAAAAGTATTTGAGAGGTGGAATACCACAATAACTACTTCTCAAGCTAGAGATGGTTCATCGGTCTCGGTTCCACCGTATTGGTCAGCATTTGTTTTAACATTACCTGATGACATTGACGCCAGTTGGGCGGTTGGGCAAATATCGTCTTCATTATGGTCAATCATCAAGACAGCAGATTTGAACTGGCTGCACCAGTTATATGAAACCGCAAATGACAGCGAATATCCTAATCAACAAAGTTTATATGATAATGACCCAAATGTAGTTAACGATATCAATATTGAACCCGCTTGGAATATTACTAAAGGAAATATAAATATAAAAGTTGGTGTTTTTGATACGGGTATAGAATGGAGTCATGAGGACTTTGGAGACGGTACATTCTCAGGGTCCTCCATCATAGGTGGTTGGGATTGGATAAATGGTCAGCCTATTTCGAGTCTTCAGACAGATGTCAACGGACATGGGAATGCTGTAACTGGTGTGATTGGCGCAAGAAGAAATAATAATCTAGGAATCGCAGGAATTGCCGGTGGCGATTGGTCAGACCCGAATAATGCGCAACAGGGAGTTCAGTTATTTTCATTCAAAATAATTAGTGATGATGATGCTTCAATGATCAGTGCAGACTATATAGTTGACGCTTTGATTGAAGGTGCTATTTGCGTTTCAGATGGAAATGGAGGATGTTCCTTTGGCTATGGATTGCATGTCATGAACAATAGCTGGGGTGTTCAAGGGTTCTATAGTATGACTACCTCGCAGACGAACGATTTCTTTCATCATCAGGATTTGATGGGAGAAGCCATTCATCAGGTGGCCGCCAATGGCTGTGTAAATGTAATTGCGGCCGGGAATTCAGATACTGATTTCGGCTCTTCTCCTGCCAATACTTTCTGTCCTGAAAATTATGCTATACAGGTTGGAGCTTCCAATTTGGTTGGTAAGAAATATTACAACTCCAATTGGGGCGATAAAATTTATTTTCTCGCTCCAGGTGATCCGAATTTAACCCGATCTACCAGCAATGTTGATAACGAATATATAGCTTTTTCGGCTACCTCATGCGCGTCGCCTCATGTAGCCGGAACTGCAGCTTTGCTGATTTCAGAAGTGACTGGAAATCCAAATGCCCCCAACGTTTTTCACCCCGAAGATGTAGAAAAGTTACTAGAAAGGTATGCTCATGATGTCTATTTCACTGATGATCCTGAATATCCCGCTGGACCCGATTCCAAATCACAGAATGGATTAATTGATGCTGGCAATACAGTACTTCACACTCAATTACCTTATTATAAAGTACGTCATTTTTCTGCGGGACTTGGTTCGGGTGATGTTGTTTCTACAAGCAATAACACTTTCATACATGTTGAAGGAAGCCCTACAGTGCCAACTGGGGATTATTTGGCAGATGTATTTCTTATGCAAAAAACCATTGGATACGATGTGGGGAATGAGACAATTTTGGATGTTTGGACAAGAGATGCTCATAGCAGTCCTGTGGGATGTTTCAATTTTTTACCCCGATACCCTGACATTGATTTAATCAGTTGGAACCAAAATAGTGCGGTAGTTCAGGGTTGTGTCTATCACTTCACTTTGCAAATTGTGGGCAGTCAGATTTTTCCGGTGGATCTCTGGTATCCGCATCAAAATAACACGGGAACAATGGCTATAAGCGTCCATACGTTTGATTCAACTATAGGCGTTGACGAATTGGAAGAATCAGGAGTATTACTGAAAGTATATCCAAATCCAAGCACAGGAGATTTCCAAATATTATTGCAAACATTCAGTTCGGGCATCGTAAATATTGAAATCTATGATGCTATAGGAAAAATAGTACATTCTGAGCAGTTTCGAAATATGCATCAAGGAACCAGCAATTGGTCAATTCCTTCAACGGATTGGTCATCTGGACTGTATACATGCCGTGTCATTTTCAATGACAAGAGTTATCAACTTAAAATGTTAAAGCAATGAAATCGATTCTGATAGCAATTGTATTTGCAGGCCTATTGAGTTCATGCACCTATGACAACATGGAATATGGTGGATGTCCTGAAGTAGATGGCTGTGCGGAAATACCGCATTCAACAAGTTTTATTGGTTATCAGGAATATATGCAGGGGGTGCACTACGGTGCCCCCTGTTTTAACCCGAACCATCCGAATGAATTCGTGTACTTCGAACAAGACTGGCGAACCGGACTCCCCCAAAATAAATTGGTCGTACATAACATTTTAACAGGACAAAGCCAAGTCATTCTCGAGGACGTACTTATCATCAATGATCCTATCTGGACAGTAAAAAATGAAATTTATCTAGCGCTTTCATCTTGGGATATTTATCGAATCAAATCAGATGGCTCTAGTTATGAAAACGTCACAAATCGCGGAGGATGTCGCTATCCTGCAGTAAGCCCAGATGGCACAAGATTGTATTTCTATTACAATCCGAACAATACAATTAACACGGGACTTATTATTAATACAGAGACATTAGAGGTAACCGACACGACTTCTGGAAATGCGTGTTCTGATTGGGGAGTTACAAACTTCTTAGCAACAGGTGAGGGCTCTTCCTTCGTTGGTATCCAAAACGTCAGCAATGGTCAGCACGAATTGATTTACGCCTATAATATTCCACATTATTCCAAAGATATATGGGATGTCAAGTTTTCACGAGACGGTAAGGAACTTTTTTATGGAGCTTATACGCTTGGGCTTCATAAGGTAGATATTGCCACTAAATCACATACCCAATTGAAGGAGGATTGCGATACTCGAGATTATAGAAGTATATCAATTCATCCAAATGGTAAACAGATGCTCGTGCAACTCGTAAAGAATGAAAAGATAAATGAATCAAGAATTGATGTTACTTCTGAAATATGGATGATGAATACTGATGGATGCGATGCATACCGGGTATTGCCATAGTTTCTTTAACAAAATATTCTAACACATTAAAAATTAGACGGGCATAAAACAGAAACGGCATCTCATAACCGCACCTACCCAAAAGTGGCGGTTCTGTAGTTTATTGAAACATTGTGCTGCTATTTTGAGAAATTGCTTTTAGAAAATGTTGTGCTGCTATGTCGCCACCTTCGGGTAGCTGCCACCCGTTATAGCCAATGGTAGGACGACCGTGCAAACTTGACAATGACCGTGCAATTTTTAACAGGACAGACCAAATTACCACCATGATAGACAGAAAGACGACCGACACAATGACCGACCCAAGAAAGATTTAATTTTTGCCCCACCGCACTTGAAAATAAGGAAACGAGCCGACCCTCAATTTTTTGTCACGGTTTTTGTCAAACGCTTCGTTTAGCACATTTGCAGGTTAGTTTTTAAAATGCGTAGAAGAAATTACGCATTTTAAAAACTTGCTTCGCACTACCTGCAAAAGAGCTAAACCCAACCCACAAAGCAAAAACACGTGCCAAAAAATTTGCCTCGCTCAATTCACCCCGTAAGCACCAATCTGCCATTTTTAGACATTGTTTCGGCTTTTTAACCTAAAATTCCTATATTTGACCCCGTGAAAGTTTTTGCCCTCATATTCAGTTTTTACTTTTTTGCTCTGGCAGTTATGCCTTGCAGCGACAAGGACGACTGTAAATATCAGGGTTCAGACCAATCTGCTTTCGCAAATACCGACCACTCAGACCACGACAACGATACTGAGAATTGCTCTCCTTTTTGCATGTGCTCCTGTTGCGGACACTCGGTAACTGCACCCGATTTTTTTGTCTCCTTAACTTCCCTTGTTAAGTATCCGTCTAAAAACTTTTCCATTTATTCTGCTTCTTTCGTTTCAGGAGCTTTCTCCAAAATTTGGCAACCGCCAAAAATCAGTTAATGAATTTATGAGGTTCCGCTTTCAGCGGAACAAAACAAAACTACTTACGGTGCTAACGCACCGCAAGTAATCGTGTATTCATTAAACTAATTAAAAAAATGTTAGACAAAATAATTGTTTTCAGCATAAAAAATAAATTCATCATTGCATTGATGACACTTGCACTCATTGTTTGGGGAGTGTGGAGTGCAACCAAACTGCCTATTGACGCAGTTCCCGACATCACTAACAACCAAGTGCAAATCATAACGGTTTGCCCTACCCTTGCAGGACAAGAGGTGGAACAGTTGGTAACTTACCCCATCGAACAAAGCATTGCCAACCTTCCCGACTTGGAGGAATTGCGGAGCATTTCCCGTTTCGGACTTTCGGTAATTACCGTTGTATTTGACGACAAAGTGGACATCTACTTTGCCCGACAACTCATAAATGAAAGATTAAAGGAAGCCGAAAGTAAAATCCCAAAAGGAGTTGGCACACCTGAATTAGCACCCGTTAGCACAGGTTTGGGCGAAGTATATCAATACATTATTCACCCGAAAAAAGGCAGTGAAAGTAAATACACAGCAATGGACTTGAGGACAATGCAAGATTGGATTGTTGCCCGACAACTTTATGGCACACCGGGTATTGCAGAAGTAAACAGCTTTGGCGGACAACTCAAACAATATGAAGTTGCTGTTAATCCTGACCGTTTAATTGCAATGGGAATAACAATTCCCGAAATTTTTACCGCCTTAGAAAAAAATAATGAAAACACGGGCGGTGCATACATTGACAAAAAACCAAACGCTTATTTCATTCGTGGCATTGGCTTGATTGGTTCGTTTGACGACATCAAAAATATTGTTGTAAAAACAAATCCTAACGGCATTCCTATCTTGATAAAAGATGTAGCCGAAGTCCGTTTAGGCAGTGCAGTTCGCTATGGTGCTATGACTTACAATGGTGAAGTAGATGCAGTTGGTGGAGTGGTAATGATGCTAAAAGGTGCGAACAGTGCCGATGTGGTTAGCCGAATTAAAGATAAAATGGTAACCATTCAAAAATCATTGCCCAAAGATGTAGTAATAGAACCATACTTGGACAGAACAGATTTAGTAAACAGAGCCATCAGCACAGTAGAAAAAAACCTGATTGAAGGTGCATTAATAGTAATCTTCGTATTGGTTTTATTCCTTGGAAACCTTCGTGCAGGGGTGATTGTAGCCTCTGCCATTCCTTTATCCATGCTTTTCGCATTGGGCTTAATGAATGTATTTGGGGTAAGTGCAAACCTTATGAGTTTAGGTGCAATTGACTTTGGGTTAATTGTGGACGGGGCAGTAATTATAGTAGAAGCCACTTTACACCATTTAGGATTAAGAAAAACCCTTGGCAAACTAACACAGGAAGAAATGGACGAGGAAGTTTTTCAATCCGCCTCTAAAATCCGAAGCAGCGCAGCATTTGGAGAAATAATCATCCTCATTGTTTACATTCCTATTCTTACGCTTATTGGCATTGAAGGCAAAATGTTCCGCCCGATGGCTCAAACCGTTGGTTTCGCCATTTTCGGGGCATTGATTTTATCGCTTACCTACATTCCAATGATGTGTGCAGCGTTTTTACCAAAAACTATTTCGCACAAGCAAACATTGAGTGATAGAATGATGAATTTCTTTCAGCGGATTTATGCTCCATTATTAGAAAAAGCAATCCGTTTCAAAAAAGTAATTGTTGGTGTAACCGTTGCCGTATTTGTGGTTTCGGTGTTTCTATTTTCAAGAATGGGCGGTGAGTTTATCCCAACCTTGCAGGAAGGCGATTTTGCTTTTCACTGCATTCTGCCGCAAGGCACATCACTTTCACAAAGTTTAGAAACTTCTATGCAGGCATCAAGGCTAATCAAAGAATTTGACGAGGTAAAAATGGTTGTAGGAAAAACTGGAGCAGCCGAAGTTCCCACCGACCCAATGCCCCCAGAAGCAACAGACATGATGATAATTCTAAAGCCACAAAGCGAATGGAAACGGGATGTTTCGTATGATGAACTGGCAGAAGAATTTGAAGAAAAACTAAGCACAATACCCGGGGTTTTCTTTGAAAAAAACCAACCCATTCAAATGAGGTTCAACGAACTTATGACAGGTATTCGTCAAGACGTTGCAGTAAAAATATTTGGCGAAAACATGGATACACTTTTAAGCTACGCCAATAAAGTGAACGCAGTAGTGCAAAGTGTGGACGGTGCAACCGAACCAAGTGTTGAACGGGTTGCAGGGCTTCCGCAAATCGTCATCAAATACAACCGTTCGCAAATTGCCAACTATGGTCTAAACATTGAGGATATAAACCACATTGTAAGCACTGCCTTTGCAGGTGGAGGGGCAGGAGTTGTTTTTGAAAACGAACGCAAATTTGATTTGGTTGTTCGCTTGGACAGCACACACCGAAACAACATTGACGATGTTAGCCATTTGTATATCCCAACTGCTAACGGAACACAAATTCCTTTATCGCAGGTAGCTGAAATAAAAATGGAATTAGGTCCTGCACAAATTAGCCGTGAAGACGGGAAACGTAGAATAGTTATAGGGTTCAACATTAAAGGCAGGGATGTAGCAAGCGTTGTAGAGGATATTCAAAAGCAACTGAACGAAAAAGTAAAATTGCCCGAAGGATATTATTACACTTTCGGAGGCACATTTGAAAACTTACAGGCAGCAAGTAAACGCCTGATGATTGCCTTACCCGTGGCATTAGCTCTCATTTTTATGTTGCTCTACTTCACATTCAGTTCTGTAAAACAAGCAACCTTAATTTATACCGCAATCCCAATGAGTGCCATAGGTGGAGTATTCGCTTTGCTTATTCGTGATATGCCTTTCAGCATTTCGGCAGGTATTGGTTTTATTGCCTTATTTGGTGTAGCGGTTTTAAATGGCATTGTGCTGATTGGAACTTTTAACCAATTGGAAAAGGAAGGTATAACAGACATAATCCAACGCATAAAGGAAGGAACAAAAATCCGTTTACGACCCGTGTTAATGACTGCCACCGTTGCATCGTTGGGCTTTCTACCAATGGCACTTTCGCATGGTGCAGGGGCAGAGGTGCAAAAACCTTTGGCAACTGTTGTAATTGGCGGATTGATAACAGCAACCTTTTTAACCTTGTTTGTTTTGCCTTTATTGTATATGATGTTTTCAAAAATCAGAAAGCCAAAACGCAAAATATCTACAACGGCTATTATAGTTTTTGCCTTACTTTCATTCAATGCTGCAAATGCTCAAATGCCAACAACCAAAACCATTTCGGTTGATGATGCCATAAGCACGGCATTGAAAAACAATTTAGAAATGCAATCGCAACAACTCAATGTGCAATCATCTATTACATTAAAAAAATCAACATTTGAGTTGCCTAAAACAAATGTGAATTTTCAGTTTGGGCAATACAACAGCATTAATCAGGACAAGGCATTTCAAGTTTCACAAAGTATTCCTTTTCCTACTTATTTTACTGCAAAATCAGGATTGTATAGAGCCGAATTGCAAAGTAGCGAATTTCAAAAGCAAGCCACAGCCAATGAAATAAAAGCACAAGTGCAATATTGGTTTTATCAGTTGCAGTATTTACAAAAGGCAAAAAATCAACTGCAATCTTTAGACATTTTGTATAACGACTTTGTAAGTGCTGCCGATTTAAGATACAGAATAGGTGAAACAAATTTATTAGAGAAAACTACTGCCGAAACTAAGCGGGGACAGCTTTCCCAGTTGCTCAAACAAAACGAAACGGAGTTTACAACCGCTTACAATTCGCTGAAAACGCTAATGAACACAAGCGAAGATTTTACAATAGCTGAAAATGAAAATTGGCAACCACTTGTATTAAGCAGTTCGTTTGACACAACACTCATTGCAAATAATCCATCGCTGAAAGTTTTGTATCAGCAAGCCGTTATTGCCGAACAAAACAAAAAGTTAGAAACTGCATCTACCTTGCCCGATTTTAATGTGGGTTATTTCAACCAGTCATTAATCGGTGTTCAAACTATCAACGGAGCAGATGTAATTTTTGACGGTAGCAAACGTTTTCAAGGTTTTAATATTGGCATCAGCATTCCGCTTACCTTTTTCAGTAATGCTTCAAAAATAAAATCGCTTGACTATAAACAGCAAGCATTGCAAAAAGAAGCTGACAACGGAAAACTGATTTTACAAAACCAGTTGCAAAACGCATTTCAGCAATACAACCAAAATTTGTCGCAATACAATTATTACAAATCAACCGCTTTGCCCAATGCTGACATAATAATCAGCACCGCAACGCTTGGTTTCAAAAGTGGCGACATTGGTTATATTGAATACTTACAAGCCTTGCAAACCGCTACCGATGTGCAGTTGAGTTATCTGCAATCGGTTAATCAAATCAATCAGTCCATTATCAACATCAATTTTTTAATCAACAAATAAAATTTCAAAACATGAAAAATATAATCTTCATAGCAGCCCTTGCAACATCCTTAGTATTTGCATCCTGCAACAGCAAAAAAGAAACGCACGGAGAGGAAACCGAACATCACGATGAACACGAAAACACCAACACCGCAATGCTTACAGCCGAGCAAATGAAAACCATAAAAATTGAGTTGGGCAGTATTGAGAAAAAGCAGCTCACTGCCTCGCTCAAAGCCAATGGTATTTTGAAAGTGCCAAATCAGAATAAAGCCAATGCAACGGCATCATTGGGCGGAGTAATCAAATCAATCTTAGTGCAAACGGGCAACACTGTTAGCAAAGGACAGATAATTGCCACCATCACCAATAATTCATTCATCACCTTGCAGGAAGAGTTTTTAAGCGTTTCATCAAAAGCAGAATTAGCCCAATTAGAATTTAACCGACAAAAAGAATTGCAACAAGGCAACGCAACAGCACTTAAAAATCTGCAATCAGCCGAAGCAGAACTTAAAACATTAAAAGCAAGACGAGCAAGTCTGAAAAAGCAATTAGAGCTAATCGGCATTAATACCGAAACGCTTACTTATGACAATATTCAGACTGCCGTTAGTATCACAAGCCCAATCAGCGGGGCAATCAGCAATGTAATGGTTAACATTGGCAGCTATGTAGATGCCAATAATCCCATAGCCGAAATAGTGGACAATAGCCAACTGCATTTGGATTTGTATGTGTATGAAAAAGATTTACAAAAACTAAAAGTCGGACAAACCATACATTTTACCCTTACCAACAATCCGGGTAAAGAATACGATGCCGATGTTTACGCCATCAGCAACACATTTGAACCCAACACCAAAGCCGTTGCCGTTCACGCAATGGTAAAAGGTAACAAGCAAGGACTGATTGACGGAATGAGTATCACCGCATTGGTAAGTTTAGAAAACGCTACTGTTGATGCAGTGCCAACAAATGCCATTGTAAACCACGAAGGGCAAGACTATATTTTTATTGTTACCGATGCTCACAAGGAAGAAGAACACCACAGCGAAACCGAAACTGCTGAGCATAAACACGATGAACGCGGACACGAACACAGCGAAAAGGAGGAACCCGAACACACAGAAGAAGGAACAACCTTTGAAAAAATACCCGTTCGCAAAGGCACTACCGATGTAGGTTACAGCGAAATAACGTTAATAAAAGATATTCCAGCCAACAGTAAAGTAGTGGTAAACGGAGCATTTTTTATATTGGCTAAAATGAACAACAAAGGAGAGGCTCACGCACATTAATTAATTAAAAACATTCAAAAAATGAAACTACCAATCAACGACAAAAAATTTCTCTTTCTTCTTTTGGCAATCACAATAGTGGTTGCCTTAGAAGTTTTATCCATCATTGGCATACATATTCCTATGCCTTATGCACCTTTTGTATTCGCTGTTTTCATTTTAGGCATTGGCTACAATGTTTTGTGGAACGGAGTAAAAGCAATCTTCAAACTCCAATTCAGCAACATCAATCTTTTAATGCTTATAGCAGTTGTAGGGGCATTTTATTTAAAGGAATTTCCCGAAGCAGCAGTTTTGGTAGTGCTATATGTTTTAGGCGAACGCTTAGAAGATATTGGCATAGAAAATTCAAAATCCGCATTAGATGAATTGGTAAGTAAAGCACCCAAAACAGCATTTGTAAAATCAGAAAATGCAAATGTGGTTATTGATAAAATTGCAGTCGGCACAATCATTCAAGTGAAAGCAGGAGAAATGATACCGCTTGACGGCAAAATTGTTTCAGGCGAAACATTGGTTGATGAAGCAGCCATCACAGGCGAACCCATTGCAAAAGACAAACGCACAGGCGACAATTTGTTTGCAGGAACACTCAACAAAAATGGTTTTATAGAAATGGAAACAACCAAACTTGCTGTTGACACCACCTTCTCAAAGATCGTTCGCCTCACTTTTGAAGCGGCTGCCAACAAAAGTGAAACGCAAAAATTCATACAGCAATTTGCAAAGTATTACACCCCTGTAATGCTTGCACTCTCTGTTTTTTTGTTTATTATTCCTGTTTTTATTTTGCACTTAGACCTTAATCATTGGCTGCAACAGGCAATAACACTTTTAGTAATCGCTTGTCCGTGTGCATTGGTTATATCTACACCAGTGGCAATCTATGCAGCTATCGGCAACGCATCTGCAAAAGGAGCATTGGTAAAGGGTGGAAAATATATTGAAGCCCTTGCATCAATCAAGGCGATTGCATTAGACAAAACACGAACCATCACTTTCGGAAATCCAATTGTCAGTGATGTAATTCCATTGAACGGAACAAGCCGTGAAAAACTGTTGGCTTGCACGGCAGGTGCAGAAATATTTTCCGAACATCCGTTGGCACAAGCCATAGTGGATGCAAGCCGCAAAGAAGGTTTTGAACCACACAAAACAGAAGCGTTCAAAAGCATTATGGGAAAAGGTGCAACTGCAAAGTGTTTGGTATGTGAAGACGAAACAATTTATGTAGGCAAGTTAGATTTTATTCAAGAAACGCAAACCATAGACAACGAAGCCGTAAAAATTGTAGAGCAACTTTCATCGCAAGGCAAAACAAGTGTAGTAGTTAGTTTCGGAAATGGAGTTGCAGGAATTATAGGTTTGATGGACGAAATAAAACCCGACAGTGAAGCAGCATTAAAAGAGTTGGAAGCACTCAACATAGAACCCGTAATGCTCACAGGCGACAGCGAAAAAGCAGCAAACTATGTAGCACATCAAGTAGGCATAGAAAAAATATTCGGGAATATGTTACCCGAAAACAAAGCCGAAAAAATAAAGGAACTTTTGCAACAATACGGCAAAGTGGCAATGGTAGGTGACGGCATAAACGATGCACCAGAATTAGCAAAATCCACCGAAGGGATAGCAATGGGAGAAGCAGGAAGCGACACCGCCATAGAAACAGCAAACATTGCATTGATGAACGATAAACTTTCACTTATTGCATTTCTTATTCGCTTAAGCAAAAAAACACTACAAAGAATAAAACTCAACACTATTGGAGCAATAGCAGTCAAACTGATTTTTATAACTCTTGCATTTATTGGTTACAGCAACTTAGTTTTCGCAATAGCAGCAGACGTTGGGGTAACTCTAATCGTAATTTTGACAAGTTTGAGATTAATGAATTTCAAGGAGTAAAATAGAGTAAATAAAGCCAACGCTTCTTTTTGTCATACTTTTTGTGCCTGCACACTTTTAGCACATTGCCGTCCTCGTTCCTGCGGGCGGCAAAGAGCTAAAGCCAACCCGCAAACAAAAAGTTATGCCAAAACCAAACGCCCGGTAAGACAGTAAAAAAATTCCTCGCTTCGCAAAAATTAAATCTTTCCCGACCGCTCATTGCCAACAGACAATAAATCGTTTTTAGAGACAAGTAAACGGACTGTGAAAATTGGTAAAACCATGGTGGTCACTATATATCGGTAGATATACCACTGGCTATAACAGCACCTACCCAAAAGTGGCGGTGACGTGCTTCGTAGGACAGTTTTGTGTATATTTGAACGGTAGTTCTACGAATGAAAGTTGGTGCGTAAAATCGCCACCTTCGGGTAGCCGCAAACCGTTATGCGTCATATTAAAAAACGAAAAACATCAAAATGAAAATATTACTTACACTTCTAACCGTATTTTTGATTTCAGTAAACGTCATCGCTCAAAATATTCCTACTGACCAAAATCCGAAATACAATTCGAGCATTAATCCGAAATATAATTCAAGCATTAACCCGAAATACAATTCGAGTATTAATCCAAAATATAGTTCGGATATCAATCCTAAATACTCGTCAGACTTAAACCCGAAATATACTTCAAGCATCAACCCTAAATACACTTCTAACTTGAACCCAAAATATAATTCAAGTATTAATCCAAAATACACATCAGGTTTAAATCCATTTAATGGGAGTTGGACTGGGAAGTACTTATTTAATGAAAGCGGGAATTTATCTGGCATTTTAGCTAAGGCTAACTATAATGTGTATCTGCTTTACGACACTGACGGAGAGTGGATTGGTTATTTCGTAAGAGCTAATACAAATTTTAATTTATTTTCACTGGATGGTGAATGGACGGGACAATATTTGTGTTCAGACTCTGAAAATGGATACAACCTTTTTAATGAAAGTGGTGAATGGACAACTAATTACGTAAAATAAATACGAACGCATAACAGCACCTACAAGAAATTGGCGATTCAGTGCTCAGCAGACACATTTGTGGTTAATCAAACATTGGTTCTTCGCATGAACATTTTTGGTAAAAATCGCCAACTTCTTGTAGCTGCAAAACGTTAGGCAACATTGCTAAACAGACCCGACAATAAAACAGGCGACACATCTTCGGCAGACAATTTCACGGTAACTTGACACAGTAGACAGAAAACAAAAGCCGACCCTTCAGAGATTTTTATTTGATTTTTGCCGACACACAATTTTTTGTCATAGTTTTTGAACCCACGCTTCCTTTAGCACATTTGCAGGTTAGTTTTAAAAATGCGTAGAAAAATTACGCATTTTTAAAACTTGCTCCGCACCACCTGCAAAAGAGCTAAAGCCCGCCACACAATCAAAAACGTACGCCAAAAAATTCACCTCCCCTTGGTTTCCATAACGATGTTGATAACTCAGAATAAAACTTGTTGAATCCGTAAATGAAATTCAATACTTTTGACAGTATTAGTCAAAACATTTTTGTTCAAAATGGAGAGCTTAGGAGAACAGATTAGAAAATTACGAGAGAATAAGGGACTACCATTGCGGACGGTGGCAGCTTTCCTTGACTTAGATCAGGCTATATTAAGTAAAATAGAACGGGGACAACGGAAACCAACACGAAATCAAGTTGTAAAACTTGCAGAATATTTTAAGGTGAAGGAAAATGATTTGTTAATTGCGTGGCTTTCAGACAAATTAGTTTATGAAGTAGCGGACGAGCCAATAGGCTTGAAAGCATTGCAAGTTGCCGAAGAAAAAGTCAAATATATTAAAACAAAAAAAAATCATGGAAATAAATAAGTTGGACGTTGTTGAAGGCAAAGCATTCGAGTTTATAGACCACAATCTTGACTCTTCAAATTCAACAGATGAATTAATAAGTGATTTAGAAAGTCAATTATACAAGTTTAGCCGAGAAAAAGATAAGTTAAAATTCTTAACGGTTGTTTCGCAGTATATTCAAGAGGAGGCTGCGGAACATGCGAAGGAATGTAAAAATCCAAATAATTGTGGTAAGTCTAAAACTCATAGAGAGGCTACTTTTTTTGTTAATCAAATGCTTGAAGAATACGGAGTAGGAATAAACAATAGCGAAGTATTTACGAGCGAGGAAAGAATTGAGAATAACCAAAAATTAGATGAAATACTGGAAGAAATTCAGAAACTCAAATTGGGCCAAGAAATTATTTATGATGACTTAACCAAGGAAATTGAGGAATTAAAAAACTTGTATTTTATCGGAAAGAAAAATTGGTATCAAAATCTTGCGGGCAAATCTTTGGAAATGGTTGCAAGTGGAGTCGTAAGTGAGACAGTTTCCAAAAAACTCATTAGTATTGCTGGCGTAACATTTAACAAACTTATAGAAGGATAAAATGCTATTTGAAGAGTATACATATTTCAATCATCAATTTCCTGAACCTCAATATTTAGGTGCAAAGCATACGCATTTGGCATGGATTAAAAAATTTATTCCTGAAAATATAAATACTGCCCTTGATGCTTTTGCCGGTTCCCAATCAGTCGCTTTCCTGTTCAAACAAATGGGCTTCCAAATATTCACGAATGATTTTTTGAATTTTAATAACCAAATAGGTTTGGCTCTCATTGAAAACAGTAATGAAAAGATAACTGAAAAAGATTTAAAAATACTTCTACAACCAGCAAAAAACAAAACAGATTTTCAATTAATGGAATCTGTTTTTACAAACGTATTTTTTGAAAAGAACGAGGCTGAATTTCTTGATAATTTTCGAGCAAATATTCCTTTACTCAGTTCACCTCATAAACAAGCCTTGGCTTATTCAATAATCAACAGGAGTATGACGAGAAAAGTAACAATGGGACATTTCGGGCATACACAAGCACTAAAATACGCAAGCGACCCTGAAAGAATTAAAAGAAACAGAAGTCTTATAAGGCCAATAAAAGAAATATTTGAAGACTTGTTGCCGAAATATAACAATGCGGTTTTTGATAATAAACAGGATAATCGAAGTTATAACCAGAATATACTTGATTTACTACCCACTCTCAAAAAAGTAGATTTAGCCTATTTTGACCCACCGTATTGTGATAGTCATGCGGATTATCAAAGTTTTTATCATCTCTTGGAAACATTCACTGAATATTGGGAAGACAAACAGTTTATTAATGGAATAAAAAGGTATGAGCCTCAGCGGTTCAGCGGTTTTGATAAAAAAAGAGATGTTATTTCATCATTTGAGAAATTATTTGAATACTCACAAGAAATTCCTCATTGGTTAATAAGCTACAATGATAGAAGTTACCCAAGTGTAGAGGAACTTTCAAAAATTATTTCAAAATACAGAGATGTGACCGTTGAGGCGAAAGCCTATCACAATGGTAGAGGCGGAAAAGGAAGTGTTGCTGGTAGTCATGAAGTCTTATTTGTATGCCGACCGAAGAAAAAACATTTTATCAGTACAAACAAAAATGAAAAAATACTAAATGAAAGACTTTAATTACTGGAAAAATCTTCACGAAAGCGAACAACTTGATGAATTCAGTACTGATAATATCGGTCAATTATGGTTGAAAACGAAATCTGTTATTCGAAAAGAATTAATCGCAGAATTTATTCAGACTTGTAATATTACTCTTAAAGAAACAGCGTTAGGTAAACAATTCGTAGAACTATTTGATGTTCTGTGCGCTGATATCACGAATTCCCACAAGATTCTTGATGCCTATATTAAAGCTAAAAATCAAATTCAGGTTTCAGCTCTTAATACAGAGCAATTAGTCTCGGAACTCTATAAATTAAAAAACTTTGATTGGGGTGGCGACTATCAAAATTCGCTTGACAAATATTTGGTAAGCCGTTACGTCAAGGTCCATAAATCTTTTGACACTCTTGTTTCAAAATTTGAAACGGAAATTTATATAGCAGTTCAAGGATATGTTTTAAACAGTTGGTATAATCACTGGAGCAGTATTCTAATCGAGCATATTTTCAAATCACATCCCGCAGTTTTGCCAACAGTAGGACAAATTAAAAGCGTGGACTTTTTTATAAATAATATCCCGTTTGATTTGAAAGTAACATATCTCCCAGCTGAATACATAAAGTTTAAACGGAAGGAGAAAGGACTACCTGTTGAGCTAACATATTTGAAAAGCAAAGCCGCAGAAGCAAAAATTAGTTTTGACAAAAAAGCAAAAGACGCTGACATTCTTTATGAAATTGTCGAAAAGATGAAGGATAAGAATGATGATTTCTGCAATTCTGTATTGGCTACATTGAAAAAGGAAAAACTTGGAATCCTTAAAGAAGTTCAGGATAATCCGAAAATACTTGCAAAATGGCTTTACGAAAATCAAGGAGAAATGCGTTTTGGCTCTGAAAATCGTTTATTCCTTGTACTTGTAGACACAGATGATTTTAGCAGTTCCTGGAAATTAAAACGGAACCTTGAGCTCTTGAAGCCGACAATAATGACTTACTTAGATAATTTCAAAAATAAAAAAGTCGCAGACTTAAAAGTTAGTTTTGGGTACAAGGGAAAACCTCAGACATTTACCGCATTGACAGATATAATATTTGTTGTAAAATGAGGTTAATTACGATACGCCATCATACTTTTTTGTCATACTTTTTGTGCCGACACACATTTAGCACATTTGCCTCCTCGTTCCTGCGGGAGCAAAAGAGCTAAGCCGACCCACAAACAAAAAGATATGCCAAAAGCAAACGCACGGTACAGAAAAAAATCAAATAAAAAATCTCTCCCACCGCACTTTTGGACAGAGGAAAAAAAAGCAAAACACCGTGACAGGCAGAAACAAAAAAGCAACGATTGCCTAACAGCACCTTTGCGTTATGGCGGGGGAAGTGCGAATATTAACAGTAGTGCAATTAATAAACGATGTGCATTTAGACAGGTTAGTACATCTAATCCGCCACAACGCAAAGCCGCAAACCGTTATGTGTACCCCTCTAAAGCCCGACCATGCGACTACTAAAAATTAGCTTGACAATAATATTTTTCTGCCTTTTGACAGTTTTGACACAAGTGGGTGGAGTTGTTTATCTTCTTTCAATTTTGACACACAAATTGACGGACAAGTGGACAAGCAACAACATTCTAAAAGCGACTTACAGGTTCACCTCCTTTCTGACCCTTTATTGCTTGACGACTTTTTTAATTGTTCCTGTAATTGCAAAACCACTTGGGCGAGTGCCGCTTCCGTTGACAAAGCAAAATCATCTGCAGCACCGACAATTAATTCCAACCATCCAAAGGAAAAGCCTTCTGAGATAAGAACCGATACTGAACAAAGTTTATTTCATTCAAATTCCATGATTGGATAGATATAAACGATATTGAATGGCTTAAAAATTTTGTAAAGGAAAACTGCAGCAGAATGTATTCATTGAACGATTCAACCGATCTTATCGTTATGACATCCCTAAAATCCAAATTCAGGAGAATAAGAACAATTTGTATTTAATCTTTTCCCATTTAACAAAAGCCAAAATCGAGAGAATCAAAAAACTGAAAATATAGGTCCAAACCTGGAATCGATGGTCAGGAAGTGGCAATTGATTAGAAAGATAATCATACAGCGATAAAAAAACAATCAAACCTGAAACTAGAATAAAATTGCCTAATTGACCTCTAATAACTTCATTATTCTTGAAATCGAAAAATTTTCTGAGGGAAAGAGATTCAGTGCCTTCTTTGATTAAAAAAGGTAAAAATCCCAAAATACATGGAGAGCTATAGTCAAATGCTTTTGTAGGATAGGTAACCAATAAAAAGCCGAATGCACACCAAAGTAATGCGCCATTTTCAAAAAAATATTTGCCTCTATACAGATATGTGATTCCAACGACTATCAAAAATAATGGCATTAACTTCGCGATAATCCGCGGAATAATCAAAGACAAGCTAAGCGAAGTAGCTTTGAAATTAGCTTCTTGAAGCATCAATCCATCGAAAAAAGATTCCAAATGATCAAAACCGGGAACTAGGAGAAGACAAAATGTGATGATAAACATTAATGGCAGATGAATAAATTTGGTTATTCCTGAGTAATCATTCTTTTTCCATTCACTTAAAAGCCACAAACTCAAAATAACAAAAACAAATGGTAAAGCTGTCCATTTCACCATAGCAAAAAAGGCCGCAATTACCAGATATATACCCTTCTTTTTATACAAACCTAATAATAACCACATGTATGCACAAGCAACATAAAGACTGAACTGACCTCTTTCTACAAATGACATTCCAACGGGTGTTGCAAAAATCACTGCATTTGAAACTAGCATTACTAAAATGAATGAACTTCCGAGGCGCAATACTTTTAAAACAAAAAAGAGAGACACATAAAAAATCAATACTTGAAAAACTATGTGTATCCAACTTGCCCAACCATAGGGCAACTTGCAAAGTGTTAATTCGCAAATCATATGCACAACTGGAGCGTACCTTGATGGTCTTTTGTATGGATCTCCTGATTCTTTTGAGTAGTAATCATGAACTTTTTGATTAGATGGGAAGTATACCTGTGCAAAATCAGCCGCCAACCGATTCTCTCCATTAAAAACTTTTACACTTTCAGTTTCTCCCAATCTATTTGTCCCGCATCGCAAACCAATAAAAATATCGGTAGCCCTTCCATTCCCGTTTATCAGGTCCGAGGATAACACGAAAAAATTGTGAATTGATAATGAATTTAAAACGACTAAAGTCATTAGACCAAATGTCATCAACGGAAAAAAGAGGATTTTTTTCATAATCAAATTCAAAAATATTTCATTGTCACTGATATCCGATATTTTTTTAAGGAAGGATTTCAATAATAGATTTTCCGATTTATGCGTATTCTTTTTTGAGGAACAAAATTACATGAACAAAAGTAACTACTTTTTTCAATATATCCGTTTTTGGACAGCCGAAGCCTACTGTCTTTAACACAACCCAACTACAGAAACTGAACCATTTCATCTTAAAAATCGAAATGAACAAAATCATCCCTAACCTTTGGTTTGATCACAACGTAGACATCAAATCAGAATGAAATGAGTTATACTACAACCAAAATGCAAAGTAGATTGCTCTTATTTCAAAAATATTTTAGAACAATGAAATTGAAAATGTATTATTTGGCCACTTTATTATTATTGAATTGCTTTAACCTATTCTGTCAAAAAAAACCCATGCAACAACCAGCTTGACTCCGCACGCGTTGTTAAAATCGGCAAAAGACATCTTGCCTATTGGAACAATGGCTCGTTCCCACAATCATCGGTGCAACTGGATGAAACAAGTTGCACATGGACTGTCATTTCATCCCAATCTAAACACACAAATCGAGGTCACTGTAAATACACGAATGGCTGCACTCACCTTAAATCCACGACCATTGTATTGGAGGCCCAGACAAAAAATTCTATCGAAAAAAAAGAAAAGAAGTACTATTCTAACTTTGAATAAACTGAACGACCCGTTTCCTTAGATCATCGTAAATTCAATAAAACTTTACTTTAAATTGTTTATTCAGAAAATCAGTTTCATTACAATTCAATCGCCTCAATTGCCTCCTCACTTCCCTATGATCCCCATCTCCATGGCGTAATGAAAAAGCTGCGTGGAACGGGTGCAGTTGGTTTTTTTCATGATATGCTCCTTGTGCTTTTTGACGGTGCTTGGCGCGATGTTGAGCTGCTTCCCTATCTCCTCGTGGCTCCATCCTTGCGCGAGATATCGAATGATGATGAGCTCTTGATTGGATAATAATTTAGTGGATCGCTTACCTACTGTGTATTCATTGATTCTTTCCTGCGTTACTAGCTGATTCAAAAATATCTTCTTATCATGAGCGGTCACCAACGCACGCTTGATCTCATCGGAATCTGCCTCTTTGGCCAAATAACCCAAGGCTCCATTCTTCATGGCTCGTTCTATCATGAACTCATTGGTGATCATACTGAGTATCACCATCGACACTTGTGGGTATAATGTATGACAAATGGCTAGCGTGCTATCTCCTGTTTTATGGGGCATCTGAATGTCCATCAGCACCACGTCACATGTGTTGCTTTTCATAAAATCCAAAAAGGCTTGACCGTGGCCCAACGTTGCTACCACTTCAAAACGAGCTTGCTCATCTTCATTTAGAATTTTCTTCAAGCCTTCGCGCATGATGGTATGATCGTCCACTACAACTACTCGAATCGCTTTCTTCATGGCATCTGTATTGCTATTCGCACGCAAGAATGGATCTCTATCATCCTGTAGAATTCAATGGTGCCATTCAACTGCAAGGTTCGGTTCAAGATGGAAGAGCATCCCTTCCCTGTTTTTGATTCTGCGTGTTGTAAAAACATCTCTTGTGTAAAGGGAATTCCATTGTGAATCAACTGAATTTGAAAGTACCCATCCACTGTCATCAGCTCGCATTCCAACTCTGTTGCTTGCGAGTGTCTGAGGATATTGTTCAGCACTTCATTCAAAACACGATACAGCGTAATTTCTTGTGCTTCATTAAAGCTCGGTTGATGTTCCATCTTATTAAAAAAGTGGGTTTCCATCTGACCGCTCATGTCTAGTAAATTCTGCTGCAATGCTGCTATGAGACCCAGATGCTTCATCTGTGTTGGATACAGCTCGGAAGAATATCTCCTTGTATCCGCCATCAAACCATCCAACTTATCATGAATCGCTTTGCGATCCTCTGCAGTGAAAGTGATGGAAGCTCCTGGGTTCACCTCTCGCTTCAACTGGCGACTTAAAATCCCTAGCAGAGGACCAAAATCGTCATGCAGATTATTGGCTAATTCTTCTCGTTCTGACTCTTGGGCGGCGATGATGGCGGCTTGTATTTTGATATCAAATTCTCTTTTCTGTGCAATCTGCTGAAAGGCTTTTTTAGTGTATAAAATGAATACCGCCACGATGCAACACATCATCAAAAATATGATGATCCCAGAAGATATCAGCACTTCATCTATATTCATCTTGGTGAATTTTTAATACAACGTATCGCATGATAACTGAGGAGCACATCCCGGATGACATTTCCCGATATTAAAAAGACGAGATAGATAGTGGTGATCTTTTGGGGGTTGTGAAATAAGCGTTGCAAATGCATTGAAATATTGGGAATGATGCTCAACGACTCAAAAATAAAAATACCCAAAAGACCGATTAAGGGAGTCACATTGATGTGGTGTTCAGATCCGACGTTTCTGATGAAATTCAACGCGGAAATGAAGAGAACGATTAAAACATACAGTTTAGAAATACCTCCCATAAAATCTTGTAATACCACCTCCTTGTCAAGGGAAGCAAGAGTAAGAAATATCAGGATTTGTATCGAGCAGAAAAACAGAATCACCGCTCTACCTGTGCTCTTGAATTTCCCTATTTCAATCACCAATAATGACACCCACACCAGCTCGCCTATTTGGTAGGCATTAAAAACGAAATCTGTATTTGTTTTGGTAAAATGAAATAGGATTCCCAAAAGATCAGCAACCAAGGAGATAAGACACAATAGAAAAAAATATCGCGTGCCCAGATGATTTCTTGTAGATGCCTTCCATTGCAAGATGGTAGGAAAGATCCTGAAGAATATAGATATGTAGGCCAAGTAAATCAACATTCAGCCTCCCCTATTTTCCAGCCGCCATCGCATTCGTTGATTCGTTGATTCAAATAGAAAACTATGACTGTGGCTAACTTCATTTTTTCAAAATTAATCTTTTCTGCTCCACTCAAAATCGCCAACAGAAAATACGTCAAAAAGCGTATTGACAACTTTGGAGACAAAATTTAGTTTTACCTGCGGCAACTTAATAAAAGAAAAAATTAAAATCAAATTTTAACCATGAGAACTCATCGCATGAATACCCTGATCAGGAAAAATTCATTGATCGCATTAACCACCGCTGTGCTCATCCTTTCGACCAACCTCTTGAGCTATGCGCAAAATGGAAACGTGATGCAATTTGATGGAGTCAACAACTATGTCGATTTGGGAAGTGCTGTTGCCAATGGAACACGCACCATCGAGTTTTGGCTTCGACCGCTGGTGGACATTACCCCCGATTTAGCAGAAGCCAAAACCTTGATCGCACGCGATGCCACCACCAGTAATATCGATGAGTTCAATATTTGCTTTTCGCCTTACACTTGGAGTGGATTTGGAGGCCGATTGCGTTTTACCTGCACATATAACGCCAACCAGAGTTATTCCGTTTATTCAGATAACGACTTTTGGGAAAGCAATCAATGGTATCACGTCGCCGCCGTTATTCATCCCTCTCAGGGCTTGCTTTTATTTATCAATGGAATCAAGCAAAGTAGCCTAAGCCCCCTCTTCGTCACCGCGATTGCACCAAGTACCCATATCACCACCATCGGATGCTGGGGTGATTCCTACAATAGATTTTATAACGGCTGGATAGACGAATTAAGATTTTCTGATATCGCGAGATATGACGCAGACTTCACACCGCCTTGTCCAGAATTTGATCTTGACAATAATACCTTGGGCCTGTATCACTTCAATGAAAAAAATGGAACCATGGTAACTGACTATAGCAGTTACTCGTACAATGGCACCAACTTCGGATCCACCTATTTAGCGGAGATTATTTGTAATACCAACTCCATAGCCATATTAACGACGGGCAATGAACCCGCCATTTTCCCCAATCCTACGAAATATGGATTTCATATCCCTCGAAATTTTTATAATGCCGGGAAAATCAATATCGAAATATTTGACACCTCCATGAAAACAGCCTTGAGGGTAACACCCCTGCATTCTGATTTTGTAGATATCCATTCACTAACGTCCGGATGTTATGTTTATGTCCTCACTGATCAAGACAATCAAATCCTCCATAAAGGAACGGTCATTAAACAATAGATAGCGTGTGTGATGGAATCCCTGTATGCACTTTAAATGAGTGCTTTCTTTAACAAAAACAAATAATACCGTTTACTCTATTTCATTTACCTTGGGAAACTAAAAAATGAAATGAACAAAATCATCCCGAACCTTTGGTTTGATCACAACGCACAAGAGGCCGTAGATTTTTACCTGTCCATTTTTAAAGATGGAAAAATCATACGCACTACTTATTATCCCAAAAGCCAAAACGATGGATTGGCCGATTTTCAGCAAGATTTAGCCGGAAAAGTACTCACCATCGAATTCGAAATATTGGGCATGCGTTTCATCGGTATCAATGCAGGGCCGCACTTTACTTTCTCAGAGGCCATCTCATTGATGATTCCCTGTCAAGACCAAACAGAGATTGACTATTACTGGGAATCGCTCACAGCCAATGGCGGACAAGAAAGTGTCTGTGGTTGGCTCAAGGATAAATTTGGCTTGAGCTGGCAAATTTGCCCTGCGCATTGGGAGGAGCTGAATAAGAAACCAGGCGCATTCAAAAAAATGATGGGGATGAAAAAAATCATCATTGCCGACTTCTAAACATCATCAAAATGAACCGACAAATTTTCATCAACTTAGCGGTGAAAGATCTCTCTGCTTCTTTGGCATTTTACAGCGCCTTAGGATTTTCCACCAACCCTCAATTTTCAGACGATACGGCCAAGTGCATGGTTTGGAGCGAGCACATTTTTGTCATGATCATGACCCATGAAAAATTCTACACCTTTACGCAAAAGCCTTTGGCCAATACCCAGCAAGCAATTGCGGGACTGTACTCACTGTCTGTGCCTAGCCCAGAAAAGGTGAATGAAATCATGGCCCTTGGTCTGAAGGCGGGCGGACATGAACCTAATGAGCCCCGCGACTATGGCTTTATGCGACAATGAACCATCGAAGATCCAGATGGGCATACCTGGGAAATTTTCTTTATGGATATGACGAAATTCCCGATTCAATAACTACACACCGCCCCAAGCAGAAGGAACGCATTTAATCATGAGTTTGAAGACAAAATACAATGAGACAAACTACTATATTTGTAGAAAACCAAACCATGAAAAAAACACTTTTGTCCCTCCTTGTCTGTATGGCACCATTTTGTGTTTTAGCACAACTCCCCTCTTACCTCCCCACCGACGGTCTTGTTGGTTGGTGGCCATTCAATGGCAATGCGAATGATGAGAGTGGGAATGGGAATAATGGAACAGTGAATGGGGCGACATTGACAAGTGATAGATTTGGAATTCCATTAAATGCCTATCAGTTTAATTCGGGGAGTAATCTTATATGTACTTCAAATACTTTCAATACTCCAAATGTTCTAACCTACTCAGTTTGGATGAACTCATCCAACATTGGTTTTCTAATGGGATTTAATAATGGACAGTGCTCTCACGGGTTCAATTGGGATCGTACTATTATTATTGATGGAACTAATCAATTCCGGTTTTACACTTTTCCCGGCACTCAGGTTTCAACTACAGCCTCTGTAAATATTATTAATAGTCAATGGAATCATGTTGTAATCACAATGGATGAAAGTGGGTCTAAGATTTATGTTAACGGAGAGCTAATCATATCGAATCCTAGTCAGACAGTGGGTGAAAATTTTATAGGCTATTTCCGTTTTGGTGGATTAAGTCCTAACGACCTTAATAATTCAGTCGTTGGAAGTCTAGATGATATTGGAATTTGGAACCGCGCCCTCACCCCAGAAGAAATCACCGCCCTCTACACCGCCACTCCCACCAACAGCGGAGGTGGAAACAATAACTCCACATCCGCCAATGTCCCCCAAGGTATCTCTTACCAAGCCGTTGCCCGCAACCCACAAGGACAACCATTGACCAACACTGCCCTGCAAGTGAAATTCACTTTGCTTTCAGATTCCCTCACCGGAACAGCTGAATATGCTGAGTTGCATTCTTTGACAACCAATGATCTGGGATTGTTCACTACTGCCTTTGGAACGGGCACTCCTCTTTCAGGCACCTTTGCCAATATCAACTGGGCGAGTGGTAACAAATACCTCAAAGTAGAAATGGATGCGGGTGGTGGATTCATCGCGCTCGGCACCCAACAAATGCTCTCGGTTCCCTATTCCCTGCGCTCACAAACATCAGCTGCCATTCAAAATAATGCACTCCCTGTTTACTCCGACAACGCCGCAGCGCTAGCCGGTGGATTGCAGGCAGGACAGATGTATCGGACTGCAACGGGCGATTTGAAGATCGTGTACTGATGCTCCATTTATTCTCCCTTGAAAATAGTTTCAAAATGATTTCTTCTGGAGGGGTGAAATACCTGCCATTGATTTTACTTTGCTTCACCTTCAGCAACCTTTCACTCGCCCAAATTCTCTACACCGATATACCCGACGCCACTCCCAATGCCTCTTTTCCCTTGGATCTAAATAACGACGGCGCCGTGGATTTTATCATTCAATTTGACGCCTTGGATAAAATCATGTGCTATCCACAAGACCAGCATGCCTACGCGGGTGAGGTAGTGGAAAATGATTACCTCGCACACGCATTGATTGACAACTCCTATGTCTGCGACTCCCTCCTCAATTGGTATGGCGCGGATACTCCCGGCATCATGGCCTGGAGCGATACAATCGGGAATTGGGTAAACGCCGATCCACGCTATCTTGCTTTGCGACTGAATAGCAATGACCCATTTTACTTCGGATGGGTACGCCTGAGTGTAGTGACGGGATCTACTTCCTTTACCGTGCTAGATTACGCTTATGAAAGCAGCCCCAACAATTGCATCCTAACAGGACAATTGCCGTCGCATCAAGAGGAAATCACGCCTATCTCATTCACTCTTTGTCCCCATCCATTTACTGCATCCACCCAACTGCAAGCCTCATCTCCCATGGAGAACGCCACCTTGACCCTTTACGATCTGCTGGGAAATCAACTTCTATGCATTCAACACATTCAAGGCAGTACCCTATCCATTTCGGGAGAAAACCTACCGAGCGGGACTTATTTTTTGATGTTAGAACAAGCGGACACGCTACTATTGAAAGAGAAAATTCTCCTCATCAAATAAATGCGCCTCGCATTGGAGAATAAATTACGGGTAAATTACTTTCACCACCACTTCATTTCTACGATTCACCAATTGATACGGCGGATTATATCCTAGGTAAGAGAAAGGACCCTCATAGGCAATGTGGTGTTTCGCTAAAGTCGATTTCAACGCTTCAATGTGCTCTTGAATTTTCTCATCGCTGGCCCAACCACCAAAAGCGATGGCCGCCATGAGGGTGGAATCTTTTTTCTCTTGATACACCCTGGGGTCATTGGGCTTGGGCAAGGCATTTACCTCTTTATCACTGGGAACCATGAAGGACATCTTCATACTATCTCCCATTTCCATGACGACAGGAGAGGTCATCGCAATTTTTTCACCGGTCTCATTTCCGCCAAAAATATAACCGGCCAAAATTCTGAAGCCCCCACTGGCTGTTTCATCATAAGTAGCCTTGGACATTTTTACGCTAGAAAACACCGCGGACTCATAGGCCCGTATCTCCACCTCATCCAACTTCTGGACAACTTTGTATCGATATTGCTCAATATCATTGGAGCTCTTGGAAGTATAGGCTTGTATCATGAGCATGGAGAATAAAATTACCGAGAGGATAATAATGATCAATTTCATAATCACCAAACCATTGAACGCATCAGATGTTCAAAAGCGCATGAAGTCTTTTTATATTCACCCAAAATTTTACGCATGGCCCTCTTTGATCAACACTTTGAACACCTCGATTTCACTGCACAACCATTGCCCTCCCATGACTTTGAAGATTGCACCTTTTCCTTTTGCCATTTCTCCGAAGGTTCATTGATGAAGGTCAGATTTTCGAACTGCAAATTCACCCATTGCAATCTGAGCTTATGCCACCTCAAAGGAACAGCCTTTAGAAAAGTGAGATTTGAAAATTGTAAAATGCTGGGCCTTCATTTTGAAAATGCGAATGCGCTGGGAATACAAATGACCTTCCAGCATTGCAATTTGACCCACGCCTCATTTTTTCAATTGACCCTAAAAAAAACCCTATTCAGCGCTTGCAAACTTTGCGAAGTGGATTTTACAGAAAGTAATTTTACCCAATCGCAATTTCAAGCATGCGATTTCGCTGGAGCGATTTTTTACAACACGAATTTAGAGCAAGTGGACTTCAGGACATCGGTGCGTTACTCTATTCATCCCGAAAAAAACAAGATCAAAAAGGCGCAATTTTCTCAATCTGATATTCATGGCTTGCTCGATCAATATGGGATATTGATTGAGTAAAATTCACTTTACTCAACGGAGAAAATCTTTTACTTCAGACTTCAAAACAGGAAGATATTTTTTAACTATTACATATACCTCGGCATTATCAACAGAATCATAACCATGAATTAACTTATTGCGTGTATTAACGATTTTGCGACCATCAGAGATTTTGGTCAAGGGATCCAATTGCAATATTCTATTCATTGCCTCTCCAATTATCTCCAAATTACGCTCAGTCGCATCTTTTAGCATCATGTTCCCCTCATATTGCAAAAAATCCTGACATCCATCGAAATAAGTTTCAATCCTCTCAATGGCCTCCAAAATATCCAGAAAGTACTTCTTCATCTTATTTTCCATAAATCACCACTGCCTCTTGCAAAGCTGTTTTCATAATGGGATTGGTCACATAACTGTGATTCAAGATGTCAACTCTGCGCAGCAACTGATCTTCTAATTCGATTTGTAAGTCGAGCAAGCATTCGCCTCTGACCAAAGGGTCCAAGTCTGCATTAAAGTTGACAACAATATCAATATCGCTCGTATCTGAAAAACGATCAGTATTAATGGAACCAAAAAGTGCCAATGACTTCAGGGGATACCTGACCGCCACCTGGTAAATACAATCGATGATATCTTGTTTTGAACGAATCACCTTACAAAACTAATTCTTTTCTGCAACGCTCACAACTCGGCCGCCTCTGCAATCAACTCGGCGATATCCTTGACCGCAATGACATGCGACTGATCTGCCAATTTAATTCCATCGGTCATCATCGTATTGCAGAAGGGACAGCCCGTGGCAATGACGGCGGGCTGGATGGCCAATGCATCCTCCGTGCGCTCTACATTCACTTCCTTGTTTCCTTTCTCCGCCTCTTTGAACATCTGTGCCCCGCCGGCCCCGCAACACAAACCATTGGTCTTGCATCTTTTCATTTCCACCAGCTCTGCATCCAGTTTTTGAATCAACACCCTTGGCGCTTCGTATTCGCCATTTCCACGACCTAAATAACAGGGATCATGAAAGGTAATCTTCTTTCCTTTAAATTCTCCGCCTTCCACACTCAACTTGCCTTGCGCAATCAAATCTTGGATCAATTGCGTATGGTGCAAGACTTCATAATTTCCGCCCAATGCAGGATACTCATTTTTTAAAGTATTGAAACAATGCGGACAACCGGTGACGATTTTCTTCACTTCATAAGCGTTCATCACCTCGATGTTTTGCATCGCCATCATTTGGAACAAAAACTCATTCCCTGCTCGCTTGGCGGGATCGCCCGTGCAGCTCTCCTCTGAACCCAGAATAGCAAAGCTCACATTGGCCTTGTGCAATATCTTGGCAATGGCCTTGGTGATTTTTTTGGCACGATCATCAAAGCTTCCGGCACAACCCACCCAAAACAACACTTCTGGAGTTTCTCCTGCGGCCATACAATCGGCCATTGTTCTCACTTGAAATTCTGCCATACCTTTATTCTTTTGTCCAATTACCACGATCTGCTTGCGCAAACGCCCACGGCGCACCATTGTTTTCAATGTTCGTTAACATGGTGGTGATACTCTCTGGTGATTGCGATTCTTCCATCATCAAATATCTCCTGAGATCGATGATAATATCGAGGGGGTTGATATTCACCGGACAGGCCTCTGTGCAAGCATTGCAAGAGGTACACGCCCATAGTTCTTCAAAAGTGATGTAGTCGCCGAGTAGCGATTTGTCGCTATACTCCAACCCTGCATCCTTGCACTTTCCAACCTCCTCCATTCGATCTCTCGTATCCATCATGATTTTTCTTGGAGACAATAGCTTCCCTGTTTGATTAGCCGGGCACACCGAGGTACATCTTCCACACTCCGTGCAGCTGTAGGCATTCAACAACTGCACCCAAGTCAAATCTTCCACATCCTTGGCTCCAAACTTTTTGGGCGCTAAAGGATCCTCCACTACTTGGGCAGAGGGATCCATCATGAGTTTCACTTCATTGGTCACATTGGACATATTACTCAACTGACCCGCTGGATGCAACTTACTGTAGTATGTATTGGGAAATGCCAATAAAATGTGCAGATGTTTTGAATAACTTAAATACACGATAAAAGCCAAAATTCCGATGATATGAAACCACCAACAAAAACGCTCGATGGCTACCAAGGCACCATCGCTGAACCCTTGCAAAAATGGAACAATCCATTGCGAAATGGGCAAATTGCCCATGTTCACATAATGCTCCACTCCATGAGCAGCCAAAATGCTTTCCGCCGCGTTCATTTTGAGAAAAGCCGACATCAAAGCAATTTCGGTAATCAAAATGATATTGGCATCGGACTTGGGCCACTTCGTCATTTCTCGCCAATGGAAACGGGCAATCTTCATTACATTTCTACGAATCAAAAACACCACACATCCCACGATCACCAAAAAGGCCAAGATTTCAAAAGCACCGATGAGCAAATTATACACTCCACCGATACCATGAAACAAACGATGTTGTCCTAAAATACCATCCAATATGATCTCCACTACTTCTATATTGATGATCACAAAGCCCAAGTACAAGAACAAGTGAAAGATCGCCGCAATAGGCCGGGTGAACATTTTGCCTTGACCCAAAGCAACGCGGAACATAGTATTCCAACGATCAGCAGCGTTGCCTTCCATAGCCACATCACGTCCCATCAAAATATTTCTTTTGACAAACAAAAAACGCTTGTACGCCAAAAATCCTCCCACTCCTAACAAGGCAATGAATATCAATTGTGCTATCATGGCTTCTTTTCTTCTACTTTAAGTTTGTTGATTTCCGTTCTGATTTGCTCCAACTCCTTGTCTGAAAATCCATCGGCATCCTTTCTGCCCACCATGGAGAAATGAACATATTTCTTTGGATTCTTATTGATATCGTCAATGAGCAAATTCAAACTTTTGCTGGCCTCCACCAATTGGGTATGCAAAGCATCCGTCTGCGTGAGTTTGCCCAAAGATCCTTTCCCTTGATTGACATCATCCACGAATTGTTGAAGACCTCCTACTGCTTGGTTGACCTTCATAACGGTGGCCCCAATGTTGGCCTTTTTGAGCGAATCAGAGATCGACTCAAAATTTCCAATCACGGTGGTGAGCTTTTGATTATTGGCCTTCAAATTTTCTGAAATACTTTGTGCGTTGGACAAGACTTCAACCATCTTGGGACCACCTTCATTCATCACCGCACTGAAATTTCCCGTTGAAGCTTGCAGATTGCGCAAGGTTTGTTGGATGTTGGAAAATAGCTCTGGAATCTCCTTGGTTCTTGGATCTTGCAACGCCTTGTTGAGCTTCAACATCATGCTATCCAAAGTGGAAAACAACTCAGACGTTTTGGCCTTTAATGGTTCAATCTCTTGCTTAATGGACTCTGTCAATCCCAAAGCCAAGCTCCCCTTCAGGGTGTCCTTGTGCATCGCTATTGCACTGGAATCGCCGAGAATCAAACGGACGGCCTTTCCACCAAATAAATCGGAATCATAGATTTGAAATTCAGAGTCTTTCGGGATGTTTACGTGCTCATCATTGATGTTGAGTACAATGATGATTTTAGTTTGATCCTCCTCAAAAATATGCACATCCTTGACTTGACCAATTTTGTATCCATTTAAAACGATAGGACTCGAAGGATCAATTCCGGCTACATTTTCATACAAAGAATAAAATCGCCTACTAGAAGAGAAAAGATTAACCCCCTTCAAATAATTTACTCCAAAAAAACCCACTGCAATTACCAAAATCACCAAAGCGCCTAACCAGAACTCGCGGGAAATCTTCATTCTATTTTTTCTTTTTTAGCGCTTCTTTTAGGTCCATTCGCTCTCCATCTTGCATGGCGACAATAAAAGCATCTGTGAATCCCCATTGTTGCATGCATTTCATGTTTTGCTTGGCCTCTTCAAAGCTTTGGGTATTACCCACCACATACCTGAATTGACCGCCGTAAATATAGCTATCAAATTTCTTCAACCCTTTCAACTCCGGTTGGTTTCTTTTCAACTCCTTGTTGGAGGAATAAATCTGCACTTTGAACCAAATTCCTTTTTTATCCCCTTCTCTCCAAATCACTTGGCTCTCGATATCCTCTTTTATCATGGCGTCCATCACATCAGAACCCTCCTTCTTGACAGGACTTGTATTTTCCACCACGGGAACTGTTGGATTTTCCACCACAGGAACTGTCTCGTCTTTTTGTTCCACTGAACCGGACTTCGCTCCCTCACCCTTCCTACTCTTTTTATATTCAACAAAAGCATCGAAAATGGATTTCGACAGCGCATTTTTACCTTCCGTACTTTGTAAATAATCTTCCTCTTGGGCATTGGTCAAAAATCCCAATTCTATCAGGATACTGGGCATATTGGTAAAAGAAATCACATAATATCCCGCTTGTTTCACCCCGCGATCTTTCCTCCCCAATCGCGCTCTGAATAAATCTTGAACATTTTTTGCTAAATCGGCGCTGTGCTCCAAGAAAACATTTTCTCTCAAGGACAATGCAATATAGGTATCGGGATTATTGGGATCAAATCCATCGTAATCAGCTCCTTTGTTCTCTTCCAAAAAAATGGAAGCATTCTCCCGCATGGCGGTTGCTAAACTCTCTTCACTCTTGTGGAGACCCATCACAAAACTTTCCGAGCCATAAGCACTCGCGTTGGCGTTGGCATTGCAATGCACGGAAATGAATACATCCGCCTTGTTTTTGTTGGCAATGGATACTCGTTCCTTCAAGGTGGGGAAAGTATCCCCGCTTCTTGTGTAGATCACTTGAACGTCTGGAAACTTCTCTTGGATCATCTTTCCCACTTTCAAAACCACATCCAGTGTAACATCCTTTTCCGTTTTCTTCAATCGGCCAGTTCCTAGATTACCAGGATCCTTCCCGCCGTGTCCAGCATCCAACACCACAACAAATTGAGGAGTAGGCCGTTCTTGGTCCGCAAAAGAATAAAACAAAGCCATCACCCCAATGAGCATCCAAAGACCTAGCCAGTGCTGACGAATATGAAATCTTTTCCAATTATTCATGGGTTCGTCCTATTTTTGAACTTTCAAACGGCATTGTTACAAAAATATTTTTGGTTGAGGGTTAAGCGTCATTGGTTTTGTCCAATTTTCATTGTTGGGTTGTTGATAATCTGCCCTATTTTTCTGCATGCCCAAGCGGATACCATCGACATCCCCCAGGACACCTCTGAAATAGCCGGATTTGATTTCCCGGTGCATTACTACGGGGAGGATAGTACTGTTTTTGATTTGGAAAATGAGTTGATCTATTTGTACGGAGTTGGATCCTATGTATCCTACAATGGCATGGAGCTCAAAGCCGCTCGCATTCAATTTTCTTTTAATACCAAGTTGGTTTTTGCTTCAGGACAAAAAGACTCCACTCAACAATGGGTGGGTAAACCCATTTTCAAAGATGCTGAGAATGAATTTGCCACCGATTCATTGCTGTATAATTTCGACACCAAAAAAGGAATATCCTACGGCGCTCGAACTCAAGAGGGCGAAGCTTACTTGATTGCAGGCGCTTCCAAAAGACAAGCAGATGAAAGCATCAGTGTACGAAACGGAATGCTCACTACCTGTGACAAAGAAAATCCCCATTACCACTTCAAATTGACCAAAGCCGTGGTGATTCCCAATGACAAAGTAGTAACCGGTCCCTTTTACATGAAGGTGGGGAAAGTGCCCACACCATTGGCTTTGCCTTTTGGTTTTTTTCCCAACAAAAAGGAAAGCACTTCTGGAATTCTCTTGCCTGGTTATGGAAATGGTGGAGAACGAGGATTTTTTATTCAGAACCTGGGTTATTATTTGCCTCTGCCACCCCATCTCGATACCCGCATTTTGTTTGACTTATACACCCGAGGTTCGTGGAGCATTCGGAATATCACCAACTATAAAAAACGATACAAGTACAGTGGGAGTTTTAATATCAGCCGAACGGTGAATAAACTCGGATTGGTAGAACTTCCGAGCTATTTTGTGCAGAAGACTTTCAATGTACGATGGACGCACCAACAGGATGTGAAAGCACGACCCGATCAACAATTTTCTGCCAATGTGAATCTGGGATCCAGTCAAAACTTCCGTAACAACCTCAACGCATCCCAACAAGATTATCTTGCCGGGACTTTTAATTCCTCGGTTCAATGGACCAAGAGTTTTCCAGGGAAGCCCTTCAACTTGGCCGTATCTGCTAACCACACACAAAATACCCAGACTCAAATCATGCAACTCACGCTGCCTTCTGTGGCGTTGAACGTGCAGCGCATCAATGCATTGAAGAAAATTTTTCCCAAAGCCCCCATTGGAATTTCTGGAAACATCAACGCAGAGAGCTTGTATTCCGGACCAGAATCTGCATTTGCGGCGAGGAATGCAGGAAATTTACTCCGTGGAGCTTCACATGGATTGAGGTACAACGCCAATGCCTCTACCTCGTGGAAATTGGGCGCCATTGCTACGATCAACCCCAGCGCGAGTTATAGCTTGTTTCAATCTTTTAGAACAGTAGAGGCCTTGCCCGATCCTGAAACCCAAATAGCGCAACTCGATACCATCCCTAAAATTTCGTTGGGCCAAAATTGGAATGCTTCGCTTTCACTTAACTCGAGAGTATATGGCACATGGGTGATGAAAAATCCCAAAAAGCTCAAAGCCATCCGTCATGTGATCTTACCCAACATGGGCGTTTCCTATGTCCCCAACCAATCTTACATCCGAAATGGTCCTTATGGCGCAGATGGCACTTTTATTTCCTACTCACCTTTCCAAGCCGCCCGCTATGCACCCTCCACTACCAAAGAGGCAGCCAATATCAATTTCGGTATCAATCAAAACATAGAGGCCAAAGTAAGAAATGAAGAAGGGGGTAAAATCAGCTACAAAAAAGTAAAATTATTGGAAGGATTCAGAACCTCCACGGCCTACAACACTTTGGCCGACTCACTCAATTGGAGCAACCTTCAGGTGAGTGCCTTCACCACGATTGGTCAAAATATTACTTTGAATTACAACAGCACCCATAGTTTTTATGAGCGAGATTCGCTGGGCAAGGAAGTAAATCAAATGCTTTGGAAAACACAAAAGCGACTCACCCGAATGGAAGGAGGGAATCTGGCCATTGGATTGAATTTTAGGGGAAAGGGGAAATCCGGTAATCAAGACACAGGAAATGTGTTGCAGAACAATCCACAAAATGTGAGTCTCGCCAACAATGGTCAAAATATCGATTACTCGATTCCATGGAATTTGCGCGTCAACTACAACTTGCGACTCACTAAAACTTGGGATGCCCAGCAACAAAAAGACACGCTCGGATTTGTGCAAGGGGTCACCTTTGCGGGGGATGTGACGTTGTTTAAAAAATGGGCCATCAGTGTGAACAGTGGATATGATTTTAAGATGCAAGAATTCACACCCTCCATTGTGGGATTGCACTGGGATTTGCATTGTTGGGAGTTCTCTTTTAACATGGTGCCTTTTGGCGAACGCAAGAGTTACTTTGCTCAATTGAATGTCAAAGCTTCGATTTTAGAAGATCTCAAAATCCAACGCCGAGGCAGTTTGGGCACGGAACAGAACTATTGGGATTGATCCTGTTGAGTATTGCGCACCCCATTGCCATCCAAGGACGAGCGCCAGCGATAGGAGCGGCATCCTTGGGCGGGGCTGAAGGAACGGAGTGACTTTGAGCCCCGCCCAAGATAGAGCGGATAGCGCGGTGCCACGGAAGCGCAGCGATCGTGGCAGGCGCCCCCAAAGATTTTTATACAGCCCCAACTGCGGGCTTTCTGATAAGCCACAAACCCAAGAAAGTAAGCGCTCCGTTGAGGATCAACAACTCATAGCCAAACTGATAATTTCCCAACCATTCCGCACTCCACTTATCCAATATCCAGCATAAGAGTGGTGAACTCAAAAGAATCACCACTAAATACTGCGACTTCACCTGCCAAGAAGTTAAAATCCCAAAGGCAAATAAGCCCAATAGTGGACCATACGTATATCCCGCGATTTTAAAAATGAGATCGACAATGTTTTTGTCATTGACCCACTTGAAGAAAAACACCAAGGCAATGAAGAGCAGGGCAAAACCTAAATGCACCTTTTTGCGCAATGCAATTTGTGCTTGCTCATCCGCACTCTCCTTGCGTTGAAATCCTAAAATATCAATGCAGAAAGAAGCCGTTAGTGCGGTAATGGCGCCATCGACAGAGGGAAATAAAGCAGAAATCAACCCGATGATGAAAATAATAAAAATGATCGGCGGTAAATGCTCTTGGACAATGGAAGGGAATAAATCATCAGGCGCATATTGCCATCCGTTTTCAGCGGCATACAGGAATAAGATTCCGCCCAATAACAGAAATAATGCGTTGACCAAGAGCAGAACAAAGCTGAAACTGATCATGTTCTTTTGCGCGTCCTTCAGGGATTTTACACTGATGTTTTTTTGCATCATCTCTTGATCCAAGCCCGTCATGGTGATGGTAATAAAAGCACCTCCAATGATGTGCTTGAGGAAATAGTCTTTTCGAAGATAATCCGTTCCCCACAGTTGGAACATGCCTCTTTGCTCCATGTCTGCAAATAATGAGGACCAGCTCATCTCCATGGCAGATTGGATGGCAAAAATGCAAACCACTAAAGCGAGCAACATGAATAAAGTTTGCAAAGTATCCGTCCATACGATGGTCTTCACCCCCCCTTTTAACGTATAGGCCACAATCATCGACATGATGAGCAGAGAAGTGGCCCAGAAAGGAATCTGCAATTCGTCAAACACAAAAAGTTGTAGCACATTGATCACCAAATACAATCTGACCGTAGCCCCGATGGTACGGGATAAAATAAAATATCCTGCCCCCCATTGATAGGCAGAAAAGCCCAATCTATACTCGAGATAGCGGTAAATAGAGGTGAGATTCAGCTTATAGTACAACGGCAACAAAACAAAAGCCACCACAAAATAGCCGATAAAAAAACCAATCACCATTTGATAGTAATGCCAGCCGCCAAGGCCCACTGTGCCGGGCACCGAGACAAAAGTGACCCCCGACAAAGAAGTGCCAATCATTCCAAATGCCACCACATACCATGGAGCGCTTTGGTTGGCCCTGAAAAAACTTTGATTGTTAGCATTTTTTGCTGTGTATATGGAGATTCCCCATAAGGTAAAAAAATACAGCACTAATATCAACGCCATCCAAATTGCCATCTGCTAGGTATTTAAAGTATGTTCTAATAAAGATTGCCAACCTTCCCATTCTCGATAATTGCTGACACTCTCGTTGTGCCAAAGTACAATCCAATTTCCGTTGGAGGCTTTTACGATTTCACTCAATTCATGCACATCCCCTTTCGCTTCAGTTGGCGATTTCTTCAAGTACTTTTTAAAAGTCACTTCCATGTATGCAAAAGGAATCAACTGAAGGTCGGTCCATTTTTCGTTGTTCCAATCGTACCAATCAAAAGCTCTGCTAGTGCCGGCCCTAAAACCAATTTCCTCTGCAAACCCCATGGTATAATCTTGCTTCACCCCAGTGTCCAATAATCGATGATAGGTCTGTGGCATCTGCATTTTCAGGTAGTGCATTCGCGCAGCACGGCATTGATTTCGGGTAATTTTTTGAATACGAGACCATTCCGTTTTCCATTTTTCGATATCCCCATGAGCGGCAAAACCCGGATGCCAAGCTACTTTGCTCTGATTTGCTAATTGATTTGACCACTCTCGAAACGCTCCTGCGTTGTAGGGTAGGCCTTTATCATACTCCCCAAAATCCGCCACTAACAGGAAGTACATCAAGTCCCAACCTTTTTCTTGCGTGATGTGATGCAACCAATCATAGGTATTGTAGGGGTCTGGCCTACCCAAAAAAAGCACCTTAAAGCGGTCGATGAAATGGATTCGATCCCGCCGGATGATATCCTTGACAAATCCACCGAGCGTCCGATACCATCCTTTTTTGATAAAAGCAAAAGCCGAATCGATATCGATGGTGAGCATTTTCTGAGGTACAAACGAATCTTGAATGTTCAATTGAGCCAACAATTCTTTTCTCCAGTAATCTGCATAAGGAATCTTCACTCCTTTCCAATGTTGTTGTATAGCACAACTTGCTTTGAACCTTCCCAAGTGATCACTGGTGTTGGGCAGGTACTCATCCAACCGGGCGTATAGGTAAAACAGTACAGGCAAAAAATCAAAATCAGGAAGCGATGCATTGACCGCAAGCTCCTTGATGCTGGATTGCCATTGGAGAATGTCTTTATATTCAGCACTCCAATAATGCGCCTCGCTGAAGGGAACGATGAGATCCGCTTCCGCATAGCCACCACAGTGGTCAATGATTTTTCCTTGAAAAGAAGAGCATTCCTCTATGGAAAGAAAGGTAACGGGCAACGGTGCCAACCATTGCGTCCAAGTATAACGGTATCGCGGGGATTGAATGCGTGAGACAATTCCAATCATGCTAAAAACTCGAAAATAACTCTTGCGATTTGCTCTGCCGCGCTGCCATCTCCATATAAGAGCGGCCAATGATTCATTTTGTTTTGCATGCAGTATTCAAATTTCTCTTTGATTTTTTCGGCATTGGCTCCCACTAAAAACGCATTGCCGGTGGCAATGATCTCTTTCCACTCCGTAGTATCTCTTAAAATGAGACAAGGCTTTTGGGCAAAATAGGCTTCCTTTTGCACCCCGCCAGAATCGGTTACAATCATGGTGGCCATTTGCTCCAATTGCAACATGGCCACATATCCCAATGGCTCGATCAGATGGACATGTTCTGCATCTCGCAGCAGATTTTGGATATCGGCGTTGGCCTCCATGTTCTTTTTCAATCTTGGATGCACGGGCAATACCCATTGCAACTGATGTTGTCGGGTAAGGTGGATCAAAGTTTCCAATAAAGTATAAAGTACCTTTGGATCATCGGTATTGTGATCACGATGGATCGTGGTAAGGACAAAGGATTGGTCCTTCCATTTTTGAACGGAAGGATGCAGATGATCCAGCTTGCCGTAATGCAATGCATTGTCATACATCACATCTCCGCATTGAAATACTCCAGGATGGGCCGCATGATAAGGCCCCAATTGCACCTTCATTCCTTCGCTCTCCAAGTTTTCTACTCCTTGTAAAGTGGGGCTGAACAATAAGGTAGAGAGATGGTCAGTAACAATTCGGTTGATTTCCTCTGGCATCGTTCGCGAGTAACTCCTGAGTCCTGCTTCTACATGGATCACGGGGATATTGCATTTAGCGGCCACCAGGGCACCCGCCATGGTGGTGTTGGTATCACCATAAACCAAGACGGCATCGGGGACTTCGGCCAATAAGTATTGCTCGAGCTCGATCATCATCTTACCTGTCTGCACGCCATGACTTCCAGATCCCACGGAAAAATGAGCATGAGGAGGGGCAATGTCCATTTCTCTGAAAAATACCTCTGACATCGCATCATCGTAATGTTGGCCGGTATGCACAATATCCTCGATTATTGCATTTGAATAATCCCTTCTAAACACCCTATTGAGTGCTGCGGCCTTGATAAACTGGGGGCGCGCTCCCACAATCGTTACTATCTTTTTCATTACAAAAGTCCTTCGTCTGCGAAGCTAAAATACACATTCCCGCTGATGATTAGATGATCCACCACTGACAATTCCAATTCAACACCCACAGCCTGTAGCTTGCGGGTAATTCTTCTATCATCATCACTCGGTTTTAAGTTCCCGCTCGGATGATTATGAGCCAACACAACAGAGTTAGAATGATGCTGCAGGGCTACGGTGAAAATTCTCTTTGGATCCACACTGGTATAGGCCAATCCACCCTCACTTATTTTTTTAACAGCAATCACATTGTTACCGCGATTCAATAACAACACCCAAAATTCCTCATGCCTTAAATCTCCCAAATGAGGAAGTAAAAATTCAAACGCGTCTTTGGAGCATTCCACTCTTTTCAAATTTAACGCGGTCTCCAAGCGACGCCTTCGTCCCAGTTCAAAGCAAGCCATCAGCGTTGCGGCCTTTCCCTCTCCGATGCCTTTTATTTGAAGCCACTCCCCGATTTCCATTTTAGAAATTTGATGCAACTTTGGACCATAAGCGCTTAAAATTTCTCTTGCCAATTCAATGGCGGATTTCTCCTCATAGCCAGATCCTATCATAATGGCCAGTAATTCCACCTCTGTCAATGCCGCGGCTCCTTTGTCTAACAATTTCTCCCGAGGACGATCCTCATGCTCGAGACATTTGATTTTCACCGAATTTTTCATCGGTGCAAAATAAAAATGCCCGAACCAGAGGTTCAGGCATTTTATGCATATAAGTTATATGTAAATTATTTGAGACCGTTGATGTAAAGCGCCAAACTGCTCTTCAGATTAGAAGCTTTGTTGGCATGGATTACATTGGTTTTTGCCAATTTATCCAACATTGCAGACACCTTGGGCATCAAGCCTTCTGCTTCTTTCTTAGAAGTCAAAGATCTCAACTTGCGGACTGCATTTCTAGTAGTCTTATGAAAATAACGGTTGCGTACACGCTTTGCGTCGTTAGAACGAATTCTTTTGATAGATGATTTGTGATTAGCCATTTCCTTTAAAAATTGGATGGCAAATATACAATAAATTCTTTAATAAACAAATCTTTATTGAAAACCATCAAGGAACCAACTGAAAAGTGAAGAGTTCTTTCTGTACATCCAATGGTTTGGCCACACACGCCGCGAAAGGACGCAGTGGATTTTCTGATCTCCATTGTTGGGCTTTAAACTGCATTCTGGCCAAATCACAGAGGGGCTCCCGAGCTTCGTTTACTACCTCAATAGCCACCTGAATGGCCAATTGGCCTAATTTTTCCTCCACAATCACCATTCCTTGCTGACGATCAGATTTGAATAGATTCATCTGAATTTCTTTCAAGGTGGACATCATTTTCCCTAAATTTTCCCAATGACCATGCTCCGACATGCTGGCCATGATTTCCACAATCGGACTGATGCTTTGCTCATCCAATTCCCCTTTGTAAATCATGTGCACCGCCTCTTGCTCCATTTCCTTTTCTATTTGTTGAGTAAAAGAAATGCGATGTAAAGATTCTTGATCGGCCTTGAACCCTATCGTAACCTGCTGATGAAAACATGTCCTTCCATCTCGCTTATCTTCCATCTCGAAATCCAATCGATTACCTGACTTTCTGGAAATTTCTATTAACCCAAGACCAGCACCCCCATTGGGACCAAAAGTGTCTCTTTGAATGATTTCTTTGTATTTTTCCTTCTTCTCATCCTCTGTCCATTCATTTATGGAATCCAGTAACTGCGCCAAGGGTGCTGCTGATGACCTAGCAATTTCGTTGATGGTGTTAATGGTGAGGTATTGATCATTGGCAAAAAATCCAAAGTACCCTTGCTTGGAGTTGGGGTTCTGACTTACCCCGTGCCTCAGAATATTTTGAAAACACTCCACCATGATAAAAGGGGCCCTTTTCTTGAGCGCCAGACGCTCCTCACCTCCCTTTTTCACCTGTTCTCCCAACTCTAATATGGCCGAAGTAAAATGCTCCAACATCTCACCTCTATACGCAAAAAAAGAGGTGCCGACGGCAAACTGCTCATACAAGTGAAACAATTTGGCGAGATTCTCCTCGCCACGTGAACATCCCTTTGGCAGTTCTGGCATCTTAATTCAGTGGATGCGAACATAACGATTTTTTTCTAGAATTTCGCTCTTTACCATGAAAAAACCATAATTTAAGAGAAAATTACGATCAATCAAAGTGTATAAAATACACTTAGTGTTACCGTCACAATAAGTATTCTGAGAACAAAAAGCGTCCAATAGAATTATGAAAAACTTGTATAAAAATTTCCTCACTGCCTTGGCGTTGATCATGATCAACGCCCCACTACTCTCTCAAAATGACTTTTATGAAGACACAAATATTCAATCAATAGAGATCTTCTTTGGCTTCAGCAATTGGGATTACCGCTTAGATACAGCTAAATCCGGGGCTGAAGGATACCTCCTTGCAGACTCCGTTAGAATCAATGGAACGGCCTTCGATAGCGTTGGCGTAAAATACAAAGGCAATAGCTCTTATAATGCCAATAACCAAAAAAATCCTTTTCATATAAAGATAGACTGGGTACACAACAATGCACATTACCAGCATTACACCGACATCAAGTTAGGTAACGGATTCAGCGATCCCTCCTTTATACGAGAATATCTGTCCTATCAAATTTTAGGTCAATATATGGATAGTCCTAAATCCAATTTTGCCAACGTTTACATCAATGGTCAATTGAGAGGATTGTATTCCAATGCACAATCCATCGATGAGCGTTTTAATGGCGACCATTATTACAGCGCAGACGGTTCTTTCTTCAAATGCAATCCAATCGGAGGAGCAGGACCCGGCAGCAGCGCCAGTCCCAATTTGGCTTGGATCAATACCGACAGTGCCTCCTATTACAACAGCTATGAGTTGCAATCAGACTTTGGATGGACAGACATCGTGCGCATGATTGACACTTTGAACAACTTCACCAGTGCCTTTGAAAATAATATGGACATTGATCGAGCATTGTGGATGTTGGCCTATAATGTAGCATTGGTGAATTTAGACTCTTATTCGGGTCAATTTAAACAGAACTATTATTTGTACAAAGACCTGAACAGTCGTTTTGTTCCCACCATTTGGGATTTGAACATGAGTTTTGGGGGATTTCCGGGAGGACAAACGCCAGGAAGTAATCAAGCCAATTTGAGCGTCAACTACAATAGCACAGATGCGGCACATCCGTTGATCGTCAAATTATTGGCCAATCCCACTTTTAAAAAAATGTACATTGCCCACATGAAAACCATCATGAACGAAAATTTCGCCAATGGTGTATATATTGACTCTGCCAATGTGATGATGGCCAATATTAGAAATGCTGTCAATGCCGACCCCTACAAATTTTTCACCTATGCGCAATTTCAAAGCAGCTTGACTTCCAATACCACCGGTACAGGGGGGGGGCCAGGTGGAGGCAGCTCTATCCCGGGTATCCAATTGCTCATGGATGCACGAAACACCTATTTACAGAACACCACTGAATTTCAACAATCAGCACCTACCCTCACCAACCCCAACGCGGGTCCTCTTCCCATTTCCTTCGGGAGCACTTTTCACTTTTATGTAGAAGCCAGCAACGCGAGCGAAGTTTGGGTAGGCTATCGTTTCGATAAAACGAAAAGATTTTTCAAATTCCCCATGTTCGATGATGGTATGCATGATGATGGCAGCGCCAACGATGGGGTGTACGGAGCAGAAGCCATCGCCAATGGTACTTATGTACAATACTATTTCTACGCACAAAATTCCAATGCGGGTATCTTCCTACCTGCCCGTGCAGAACATGAATACCTAGAGGTCTACTTCGACTCTACTCTTCCCAATCCAGGAGATATTGTGATCAACGAAATACTCACCAGTAATAATGTTCAATTGGATGAGTATGCTGAAAGCAATGATTGGATCGAGTTGTACAATAATACCGATGAAATCAAATCACTGGACGGCTTGTTCTTAACCGATGACATCACCTTGCCCAATAAATGGTCATTCCCCATCAACACCCGCATTGCGCCGCATGATTTCCTTATCATTTGGGCCGATGATGATGAGTGGCAAGTGATTCGACATGCCAATTTCAACCTATCCTCACTGGGAGGCAGTTTGTACCTTACCAATGGTACCCAATATTTAGATCAAGTGACTTATGGCAGCCAAACACCTGACATTAGTTTTGGAAGATTCCCCAATGGCACTGGGATGTTTCAAACTATGTCCACCACTTTTGATGGAAACAACAGCGGCACTATTGATACTGAAGAGGTAGAAAGAGAGCAAATCACGATTTATCCTAATCCAAGCGCTGACTATTTTCATCTTCAATTGGACCACAATGTGAATAGAATATTGGTTTTTAATACAACTGGAGAACTCATATACCAAAATAATCAACCCCAAGGCCATTGCCCAATCAATGCGCAACATTGGTCGGATGGCGTGTATTTTATTTCCATTTACACCTCCAACGGAGAGGTAATACATAAAAAGGTGGTGAAGCAGTAAAGACAATCCGAGTGGTTGTGCCTATTTTCGCCAAATGAAGAAAGGAGTAGCCATCTTGGGATCCACGGGGTCCATTGGAACGCAAGCGCTTGAAGTAATTCAAGAACATCCTGATTTATTTCAGGTGGAAGTACTCACTGCGCAGCGAAATGCTGAACTGCTGATTGCGCAAGCCATTCAATTCAAGCCCAACGCAGTGGTGATCGCCGATACATCACAATACCCTGTCGTCAAAGCAGCGCTCGATCCGCATGACATCAAAGTATATGGTGGCAGTGAATCATTGGAGCAAGTAGTGGAAATGGATTCCATTGATATTGTATTAACAGCACTGGTGGGCTTTTCAGGCCTACGCCCCACCATCAAAGCCATTTTAGCCAAAAAACAAATCGCGTTGGCGAATAAAGAAACACTTGTGGTGGCGGGAGAATTGATTACCCAATTGGCGAAAGAAAACGGGGTGAATCTATACCCAGTGGATTCAGAGCACAGCGCGATATTTCAATGTTTAGCAGGAGAATGGCACAACCCCATAGAAAAGATAGTGCTCACCGCCAGCGGGGGACCTTTTAGAGGAAGAAGCAAAGAAGAGTTATCTCACATCACCAAAGAGCAGGCCCTCAAGCATCCTAACTGGACCATGGGTGCAAAAATCACCATCGACTCTGCCACTCTTATGAATAAAGGACTTGAAGTCATTGAGGCTAAATGGCTTTTTCATCTGCAACCCCATCAAATAGAAGTGATTGTGCATCCCCAATCCATCATTCACAGTTTGGTTCAGTTTGAAGACGGCAGCATGAAAGCCCAAATGGGATTGCCGGATATGAAATTACCCATTCAGTAT
>CANHWU010000002.1 GCA_947464415.1 Flavobacteriales bacterium | reverse complement strand
TGCACTAGAACTTTTAATTTACTATTCAATACTTGGCAATTTAAAGGGGTAAATCCAATGAACTCTCCATCACAATCTATGGGTAAACCCGGCGTACTGATAGCAATGCACTTTGAAGTATAGTAATGAATACTCTTATGTTTCAACACCCTGCATTGTCTCACCTTAGGAAGTTGAATGAGGTAATCTAAAAGTGTTATATTTCCAATATGAATCACTTCCAATACGCCGTCATTCAATGATGCCAAAGGAGCAATCCCCAATCCGCTACCAAACCACTTCGCATTAGCGACCACCAACATCAGCGTCTCACTTTCAAAATGGACATTATCGAGTTCACAATTCACAACAGTCCTTTTATACTCTATTAGAGAGGAAATGACCGCTTTTTGGTAGGTTAAAAAAGGCCCAAGGCGTCTTTTTGAATGGGCTATTTTCTGCACCACTTCTCCACCCAATCCTACATCCATCACATTAATAAAATAACGATTTTGCATCGATCCATCCAAGCCTCTAAAATCCATCTGCCCCACATCCATCCATTGAGTCTTCCCCCTTACAATTAGATCATGCACCTCTTTCCATTGACCACTTTGTTGCAGTGTTTTTAAATAGTCATTTCCGGTACCCATGGCCATGAAAGTCATGGGAATCTTTCCATTGGCCTTCAAATAGCCATTGACACATTCATTGAGAGTACCGTCTCCCCCTGCTGCCACCAAAATATCCACTGGCTGGTTGATAGCCTCAGACGCCAAAGCAGCGGCATGACCCGCGTATTGGGTATAGTCAATGGAGAGCCGATAACCTGCCTTTGTTTGCCATGCACTCCAATGCCGCAGCCATCTCTTAGAATTTTGATGCCGGCCATGCATGATGACATGCACTCTCATGCTTACTCAATTACAATCTCATCACAAAACAACCAACTCGGTTCTCCCGGCGCATCATGCCAATTGGGACATTTACCAATGGATTTGGCTATCACCTTGACATATCGCATCACATAGGGAATATCATTTACTGGACAAGCTGAAGATACAATCAATTCACCAGGACTTTCAGCAGCTAATTGGAGATCATCACCCAACAATAACTTCCAATTATTTCCATCCACAGAGCCCCAGTACTCCACCCGCTGAGGCCTGAATATCCAGGCGTTGGCATAATGGAACCATTGCGTAGATATCGATTTCACATCTTTAATTCCACCCAAATCAATCAACATTTCCATGTCTTTTCCCTGAACAGCCTGCCAAATCCCATCTCGGAAATTACTCGTTCCTAACCTACCATCCAAAAGGGCATTATACCCCCCTCCTGAATAAGAGTTACTAGGAGTATAATTTAACTTTAATTCCTTTCCTAAGCCTTGATGAGCTGCGTATGTTCTCTCGACAACGGATTCATTTTCCGTTCCCAAAGTTTTCATACTCACTGCTAATACTTGTTTGGACTGAATTGGAATAGAGCCTCTATAATCAACCCAATCCATTTTGGTATTCTTCAATTTGTATTTTAACACAACATCTTCTGAGTATCTCTTCAATTCCACCCACAATTGATCTCCGTTGATTTTTGAGTCAAATTGAAGGGGTGTCGAGATGAAGCCATACTTCACTCCTTTTTTGTCCAACCTTTTAAAATCCTGCTTCACACGGCGCTCAAACTCGTTGTAATCCTTTTCCTTTGGGTGGGTCCATAAAACCTCACTTAGCGATAACATACGCGGCAAAATTTTGGAGTGAACCGTCTCCTGCGGGGCTCTCTCGGTCCACATATTACACTCAGCGCCCCATATAAAATTCTGGTACTCTGCATTCAACTCATTAGGTATTGGCTCAAATTCATACACCCTTTTAGTGTCAATCCCCTCCAAGCCATAATCAAAATAACAATGACTCGTAGGACTCATGATCACCCCATGTTTCTTTTGAGCAGCATCAATGCCACCTTGCATCCCTCTCCATGATTGAATGGCTGCGTCGGCTGGTATTCCACCTTCCAAAATCTCATCCCAACCGATGATGGATTTTCCTTTCTTCTTAAGATGGGTGGCGACCTGCTCAATCATCCATGTTTGCAATTCAGCTTCGCTTTTTAATTGATTGCCTTTGATTCTTTTTTGACATTTAGTACAACTCTCCCAACGCACCTTAGGCGCCTCATCTCCACCAACATGAATGTATTTGCCCGGAAAAAGACTACACACCTCATCCATCACATCGTAGATAAATTGTAAGGTCTGATCATTGCCCGCGCAGTAAATGTCCTTGAACACCCCCCATTCGGTTTCCACCGGAATACTTTTTCCAGTACAACTCAAATAAGGATAGGCCGCAATAGCCGCAGAACTATGGCCAGGCAATTCAATCTCCGGTATTACCGTAATATGCAACTTCGTTGCATAGTCAACAATTTCCTTAATCTCATTTTGTGTGTAGAATCCACCATATTGCCGACCATTTTCTGTTCTGAATCCACCAATTTCCGTCAACTTAGGATACTTCTTGATCTCGATTCTCCATCCTTGATCTTCCGTCAGATGCCAGTGAAACACATTCATTTTGTACGCAGACATAATATCCAATGTTTGTTTGATGAAATCCGTTGACATGAAATGTCTACCACAATCCAATAACAAACCCCTATGCTTAAACGCAGGGAAATCTTTGATCGAGAGAGCTCCAATAGAAAGTACACCACTGGAGGGAACCTCTACTGGTAACAACTGCAGAAAGGTTTGAATACCATGAAGGATACCCACTCCTTTATAAGACTCAATCACCACTGACTGCTCTGAAACATCCAATTGATAATACTCCGCATGGGCCATCACCTCATTCATCTCTCCATTTTTTCTTTTGAGATAAATGATGCCTCGTGCGGGCTGCTTGAAAGGTTCTAATTCATTTTTTAGTTGAAAAGATTCCAATAATAAATTAAACAATATAGATGCCTCTGAACTAAACGCTGGATCATAAACAATCTTGGTTTCAGCATTTAAAACAAAAGCACCGGACTTACTAAAAACACAGCTTTGAGGCTGTGGTATGACATTTAACTGGGTTCTTCCTAAAATTGTTATGGCACAAAGTAGGCAAACAAAAAAAATTCTATTGCTCATCATTGGGATAAAATTGGGTTATTGGATTGGCCGCCTGCAGAGGAATTACCTGATGAAAAACGCCGATGTATTCATATTCACCATCCGCTAGTTGTAGTGTAAATTTTGAAAACAACACATAATCATAGCTTTTTACCAATCGATTAAGTGCCTTCAACATGAAATCGTTCTGTAAGGCGACTACATCCTCCATCACTGGATCTGAGGAGAACTGAGCCGAATACTGTTTCCACTGTTCCAAGGCCACATCCGTAAATTCCTGCTGTGTCGTTTTGGTAAAAAATGCCGCTACGGTTAAAATAATCAAAAAAACAAAAGATAATATCAAGACTCTTTTCATTAGGATATACAATAATGTGCAACCGCCGCGAGAGCCGCTGTCTCTGTTCGTAATCTGTATGCTCCCAAAGAGACAGGGGTTGCATTTTGAGACAACAACTGCTCCACTTCTTTCGGGGAAAAATCTCCCTCTGGCCCAATCAACAAAATATCCTTTTCAGATTTGGATATGGCACTCCATTCCTTTTTATCTCCTCCTTGACAATGAGCAAAATAAATGGAAGCAGTAGGATAAAGCTCCAACAACCTTTGACAATTGATTTGATCTAGAATTTCAGGCAACCAAGCCCGCTGACTCTGCTTCATGGCAGCAATGGCTATTTTCCGCAACCTGTCTAAAGAATACTTCACCGGTACACTCCACTCCGTTTGAATAAGCTGTACTCCTGCAACTCCTAACTCCACTGACTTTTCTATGAACCACTCTAAACGATCTGTGTCCTGTGTTACGGGAATGCCAACCGTTAGTCCCTTTAACGATTCCATCAAGGGAAAAACATGGAATGATTCCAAGGAAGATATTTTATTGGACAAATGAAAAATAGCTTCACACCTTCCTCCGATCCCATCCGTTAGCATGATGTGCTCCCCTTCTTTGATACGCAATGCCTTGATATGACGCCACTCCTCCTCTGCCAACTCCCAATGACCATTTTGAACTGATATGCTGGAATAAAAATAATGCACGTTGCAATTTACAAAAGATGCAGATTGCTAAATGATAAATTTGATGCATCTTGCAGGCAATGAAAATTTTGTTTAAAAACATCAAAGGATTAGTAGGCATTATGGAGGATAGCCCTTCCTTCATAGCGGGCAGTGAGATGAAAAATTTCCGGCTTCTTCATGACGCCTACTTGGCAATTGAAAATGGCATTATTGTGGAATTTGGAACCATGGATGAATGGCCTGGGATCAGTGATTGGTCAGGTCTCGAAATCATTGACGCGGAGGGAAAATTTCTATTGCCCACCTGGTGTGATTCACATACTCATACTGTATTTGCAAACTCTAGAGCATTAGAATTTGAAGATAAAATCAACGGTCTCACTTACCAAGAAATTGCCCAACGCGGTGGAGGTATATTACATTCAGCCAAAGCCATGGCTGCAAAAAGCGAGGATGATCTTTTACAAGATGCGTTGAACAGAATACACCGCATGATCCTCAATGGCACAGGTGCTTTGGAAATCAAAACAGGATATGGTTTAGATGTCGAGAATGAATTGAAGATGCTGCGCGTTATTCACCGCATACGAGAGCAGGTGAATATCCCTATTAAAATCACCCTTTTGCTAGCCCATGCGTTGCCAGAAAAATTTAAAAATAGGATGGATGAGTATGTCGAGTACATGATCCATGAATTGCTGCCACAAGCTCATGAAATTGGATTTGATTTTGTCGATCTATTCTGTGAGCGAGATTATTTCCAAGTCACCCATTTGAAGCGGATTCTTGGAGCAGCACAATCATTAAATAAAAAAGGTAAGGTGCACTTGAATCAATTTTACTCCATTGGAGGTATTCCCGCTGCATTATCGATGGGTGCACTCAGCCTCGATCATGTTGAGGTGTTAGATGACAACGACCTACTCGCGCTTCAGCAACAACCCACCATTGTCACGGCTTTGCCCGGCTGCTCATTGTTCACTAAAATCCCTTACACGCCTGCGAGAAAGCTGATGGATCACAATATCCCCGTTGCATTGGCCACAGATTTTAATCCTGGTTCTGCTCCCAATGGAAATATGAATGTCATCAATAGTTTGGCCTGTATTCAAATGCAAATGAATCCTCAAGAAGTATGCGCTGCTGCTTGCTACAATGGAGCTGCCGCAATGGAATTACAGCACGAGGTGGGGAGCATTACCATCGGAAAAAGAGCCAACCTCCTCATCACAGAACCTTTGGAACATTTGTCTGAACTGTTCTATTATTTCGGTGAAAGCAGAATTGAATCGGTATGGATCAATGGAGTTCAACAATAACTTACATCTTCTCCATCACTTTCTTTCTCAACGCTTCCTCCCTCTCCAGCACTTCACTTTCCAATTGAAGGGCTTGAGTGAATAATTTTTCGGTGAAACCTTTGTCCTTGATTCCCGCGGCATTGATGCGTACATTCATGATAGCGCCCAACACAGCCGCGCGAATGCACAACACTCCCACACCAGCATCTGTCACCGAATTGGGATTGCCTCGCTCAATCATTTCTGCACAAATATCCATCGCTTGATACGCCACCACAGCCGTTCTCATAGGGATTTCCATCGCGTATTGGGAAGCACTTTCTATCGCTGCAGCACGATTTTTTTTCTCCTCTTCACTGTCCTTGGGTAAACTAAAAGCCTCCATGATTTTATTGAAAGCACGAGTATCCTCATCCACCAACCACAACAACTCCTTTTGAATTTTCATCCCTCTTTCTGCTACATCAGAAAAAGATTTCCACTGCTCATCCCAACCCCTTTTATGCGAGGACAAATTGGCCACCATCACACCCAACGACGCTCCTAATGCAGCCACATAAGCACTCACCGAACCACCACCGGGAGCAGGGCTCTCACTGGCCGTCTCATTGGCCAAATCCTTGGCCGTCATCGAAATTAATTTTTCTGCATTGCCCATTTTCTTGGCCAAGACATACTCTATGATTTTTTCTTCTGGATGAAAAGGTGCTAAATCATCTAATCCCAGTGATTTCACCGCAATTTTTATTTTCTCTTTATCGGAAATTCCCAATGAGCGCTCTTGCTTATTCAAGAAATAATCTGCCGCATCCAACATCGCTTGCAAGGGAATCAAGCCCACTAACTCAGAGCCCGTCACCCTGATACCCCGCTCAGCTGCCTTTGTGCAAGCTTCTTCAAATGCAATGTGGACTGGGGTAACCGAAATATCCGTGAGATTCAGGGATAATTGTGCTATACCATACTCATCAATGTACCAACCGATTCCTTTTACCGACTTTAATGTGCCGGGAATTCTTTTGGGTTCTCCATTTTCATCCAATATAGGTTTTCCAGTGAGTGGATCTCCTTCACGCAATGTTCTGCCCGCCTCTCTGATATCAAACGCAATCGCATTGGCTCTGCGAGTGGAAGTAGTGTTCAGATTAACATTGTAAGCCACTAAAAAATTACGCGCACCAATGGTGGTAATGCCTGCTCGCTTGGCCGTATCCGTTAATTGAGCAGGACCAAAATCTGGCTTCCATTCTGCGGTTGCAATCTTCTCCAATGCTTCATACTCCCCCTTTCTGCAATTGGCCAGATTCCTTCTGTTGTCTTGTCTCGCGGCTGCTTCATAAAAATATCCCGGAATGCCAAGCTCATTTCCAACGCGCGCTCCAAGTTGATGAGCCAAGGCCACACACTCCTCCATGCTCACTCCAGCGATGGGAACAAACGGACAAACATCGGTAGCGCCTTGTCGCGGATGTTCCCCTTTGTGCGTTCGCATATCAATGAGCTCTGCTGCTTTTTGAATCAATAAAAATGCAGCTTCCACCACCCTCTCCGGCTCGCCTGCAAAAGTAATAACTGTGCGATTTGTGGACTTACCTGGATCTACATCCAATAACATTACCCCTTCTACCGACTCTACGACAGAAACAATGGCGTTGATCTTACCCTGATCTCTCCCTTCCGAAATATTGGGAATGCACTCTATGATTCTCATGTATTTTTTTTGCAAATATGATGGATTTCAATCAATAAACGAAGGAGATTCGCTTCCGCTCTTTGAGCAGAGCCATTTTCCAATCTTCCTTTTGACCTCCATTCTTCATCGAGTAAATAAATGAACCGGTAGGAAAAAACTCCCTCGAATTCACCTCAACATTTTTCCACTCCTCTTCCCAAGATGAGGTAAATACTATCATATAATTTTTATAGCCCTCCATGAGTACTCTCAACTCGTGCGACCGTTGCACCAATTCGCAAAAATGGGCAGCCTGTTCCATATTATTCAATGAACGCATCAAATCCCTCTCAAAGCTGTCGAGCCCATTCAAATTTTCAGGCACCTTGGAAATTAATTTCCAATCCGACTTTTCTTTGATGGCCCATGATAAATAGACTTCCCATTTTTTATCAAATAACTTGGGTATTTGGTAAAGATTTCTCAACTCCCTTCTTGCTATGAAGAGCTGTTGCTTATATTCCTCCAACCAATCCTCCTCGTCTCCCTCTGGCGACATTCCCCAAATTTTAGCTAAATCTGAATCCATTAAACAAAGTTAATGGCACGATGTTAGAGAACAAATGCATTATTTTTGTTTTATGAGAAATTGGATATTGATTCTAAGTTGGTTAGTGTACTCACCGTTAAACGCTTCGGCTCTCGCTGACCACAACGCCAAAGACAGAACCACCATCAAGGGAAGCTTTACAGTAGGCAATTACAAATCGGTAAAACTGTGGTCAACATTGGGGAAAGTCATGGAGATTGTCGATTCCGCAAAAGTGGTAAACAATCAATTTGAATTCAAAGCTCGTTTTTTCAAGCAAGGCATGTATTTGGTGGGAGTGACCGAAAACAATCATGTTCCTATCATCTTGGACAATGAAAAAGTGGTGGAACTTCAATTCAACAATGTCAAGCTAGAAAACAACTTGAAATATTTACAAAGTGCGCAAAATATTGCATGGACCACCTACATGCCCAAAGAAATCAAAATCAATAATGCTATCCGTGGCGCTCACAAGAAAGAAGGAAATGATAGTACCATCATCAAGACAAAAGAACTAGAGCTCGTAAAATTGAGAGATTCTATTGCCAATGCCAATCCTCAATCCTATTTGTACAAACTCATGAAATGGAAGAGTGATGTATTGCCATTACGGAAATCCACTTTCTGGTCTAACTTCGATTTTACTGACACCTCCATTACCCGATGTACCATTCTCAATGATCGCATCCAACGGTACATGAGAAAGTTTAGCAAAGGAGAAAACAGTGGTTACATACAATGCATTGAGGATGTGCTCACCAAGGCACAGGCCAATGATGTCGTATATGAATTTGCGGTATATCAGATGCTCAATGGTTTTTTTGAAAGCGGAATGGATAATATGTGTGCTTATCTCATTGATCAGCATCTCAACGGCGAAAGTTGCGGGGAGGATGACATTCACAAACTACTGACCAAAACGGCCAGCTCTATTCAGCAACTTACAGTTGGACATCAACCCCCTAATTTCACCGCGCTCACGCAAAAGAATGAGAGTTTCGACATGAGAAAACATGCAGCAAAACAGAAATATACCATCATCATGTTTTGGAGTTCATGGTGCGAACATTGCAAAGCGGCTGCCCCAGAAATCAAGGCGTTTCATGAAAAATACAACTCCCAAAAAGTAAGTTTGGTGGGTTATAGCTTAGACAATGTAAAAGACAATTGGGACAAGGCACTTACCGAAAGAGGTTTCAATTTTATCAATATATACGGCGGAAAGCAATGGGAATCGCCCGTTTCTAAATTATACAAGGTGAATAAAACCCCCATGTTTTTTGTAATCGACACTTCGGGAACGCTTCAATTAAAGGCCAAGAGCATCCAAGAAGTAGAAACTTTTTTGAAAGGGAAAATTTAGTGCTTTATATCAGCGGATCGCTCCTTGGGGACTCTTAATAAAAGGACAAACCCCACGATAAAGAACACCACCAGGGCAAGGATACTTGCCCTCATGGTTCCAAAGGCACCCTCCAAGAATCCAAAAGAAAACAATCCGATGATCAAACCGATCTTTTCTGTAACGTCATAGAAGCTGAAAAAAGAGGCCGTGTCCTCTGTTTCGGGCAGGAATTTCGAATAGGTACTTCTCGCCAAACTTTGGGTACCGCCCATGATAAAACCAATAATCGCCGCGGCCGCAAAAAAAGTATTGGCATCTTTGACAACAAAATAGGCAAACACACAAACTCCCACCCAAATCAACAAGGCCACTCCCAACATGGGCAAGTTTCCAATTCTCCTTGACACTCTTGAAAATACCATTGCCCCGGGAATGGCGATGAACTGAATCAACACAATAGCAATGATCAGCTGCTCAGGCAACAAATTGATCTCCTTTCCAAAATAAGCCGCCATTTGCATGATGGTTTGAATACCCATAGAAAAAACAAAAAAGGACAACAGATATGACTTCAATTTCTTGTTATCCGCCATCTGACTCCACACCAATTTCAGTTCATGAAAACCTTTGTCCCATCGCATGCCAGAAGTGGCATTTATGCTTGGAGTTTCTCGCACATAATAAAAAGTAATTTGAGCAAATCCAGCCCACCAAATACCCACAGAGACAAAACTCCAACGAGCGCTCATTCCAAACACTTTGATGGCCACCAAATTCATGATGAGCAACGTGACACTTCCAATATACCCCATTGAAAAGGCACGGGCACTTACAGCATCCTGCTCCTCTTTAGTGGCAATCTGAGGCAAAAAAGAATTGGCCAAAGCATAACTGCACCAAAAACCAATACTCGCTAATGTCACACTAATAAAGGAAATCTCAAGGTGATTGGGGTCAAACCAATAAAGGGAGCAACACGAAGCAGCTCCTAAGTAACAAAAGAACTGCATGAATCTGCGCTTCATCCTGTAATAATCAGCTATTCCAGAAATGAGCGGCACTACTACACTCACCACAAACAACGAAAAAGATAAAACATAGGCCACCGCCTCCGTGTTATGAACATCCGCTCCAAAAAAACGTACTCGTTCTGGAGTAACTGCCGTGTAAAAAGCCGGGAAAATAGCCGAACCAATCACCAAATTATAGGTGGAGTTAGACCAATCATACATGCCCCAGGCATTCTGAATTTTCTTTCTATTATTCATTTTGGAAATGTAAACATTTCGCTGACATGTATGTTATTTTTGCAATTAAATTTGAAAGCAGTGAAGGCTAATTTTGATATTACCATCGTAGGAGGTGGAATTGTGGGTGCGGCTACCTTTTATAAGTTGCAAAGAAGATTTCCCAACTTAAAAATTCTTTTGATAGAAAAAGAAAACAAATTAGCCGATCATCAAACAGGGAATAATAGTGGCGTAATCCACAGTGGTATATACTACAAACCCGGTTCGCTCAAAGCCATCAATTGTGTAAATGGAAGAAGAGAGTTGGTGCAATTTGCCAAAGATCATAACATCCGACATGATGTGTGCGGAAAACTCATCGTTGCGGCGGATCAGAGTGAACTGGCCAACTTAGAGAAAATTTACCAGAGCGGCATCAATAACGGAATTGAGGGAATGAGGAGGGTTAGTCCTGCTGAAATTAGAGAAATTGAGCCCCATGTCAAAGGAATCGACGCAGTGCATGTTGGATGCACGGGAATCATTGATTTCAGAAGATCTACAGAAGTGATGACCGAATTGGGTTTGGGTATTCAAAATCAAAGTGCAGTTCATTTGGGAGAAGAGGTAATTGGATTTGAGAGAGATGGAGAATATACCCGAGTAAAAACACAAAAAGCAAGCTATATCACCAAGTATCTCGTAGTTTGCGGAGGGTTACAAGCCGATCGCCTAGCCAAAAAAGATGGCATTCCACTAAAAGAGAAAGTGGTGGGTTTCAGAGGAGATTATTATGATCTTGCAGAACATGCCAAACACAAAGTAAAGCATTTGATTTACCCCGTTCCGAACCCCGAATTTCCTTTTTTGGGAGTGCACTTCACCCGGATGGTAGATGGCAGCATTGAATGTGGACCCAACGCCGTCTTCACATTTAAGAGAGAGGGTTATGGCAAAACAGACTTTAGCTTGAAAGATACAATTGACGCACTTTCCTACATTGGCACATGGCGATTATTCATGGGCAATATGAAATATGGAATCGACGAATACAGAAGGGCATTTTCTAAAAGATTATTCTTAAAAACTTTACAGCGTCTGATTCCCGATTTAACAATGGATGATATTGTACCTGGGCGTGCAGGAGTGCGGGCACTGCTCCTCCGAGAGGATGGTGATACAAGAGATGATTTTAGAATAGAATACACCGATAGAAGCATCCATGTTCTCAATGCACCTTCACCCGCAGCAACGGCCTCATTGGCTATTGGAGACAATGTTGTGGACATGGCTGAAAAACATTTTGGATTGATTTAAAATACAACAATTATGAAACTAACAGATCGCATCAACGAAGACATTAAAAACGCCATGAAAGGTGGAGACAAGGAAAAACTCATGGCCTTGCGTGATATCAAAAGTAAAATCTTGTTGGAAGCCACCAAGGATGGCTCCACCGAAGTAGAGGATAGTGCTGTAATGGCCATTCTTACCAAGCTCAATAAACAACGCACTGAGTCGATTGAAATTTATCAATCACAAGGCAGAGAAGATCTTGTTGCTGAAGAAATGAAACAAGCCGCTGTGATTCAGTCTTACTTGCCTCAACCCCTTACCCCAGAGGAATTGGAGGCAGCCATCAAAGAGATTATCGCACAAGTAGGAGCCACCAGCCCGAGTGATATGGGAAAAGTGATGGGGGCAGCCAAAGTGTTGAGTGGAAAAGCAGATGGAAAAGCCATCAGTGAGATGGTTAAAAAATGCTTAGCGCAATAAGATGGAGATCATCGGAAGAAGAGAAATGATTCACCTCCCTGAATGGGGAGGTTTTTTTGTGCCCGCCAAAATCGATACCGGTGCTTTCAGAACGGCCGTTCATTGTGAAAGTTGTACTGAAATACAAACACCACAAGGCACCAAGCTGAAGGTGATTTTTGATTGGGAGAACAATGGCCAAGTCCACTCATTTGAATTTTCAGACTACAAAAAAAGAATCATCAAAAACAGCTTTGGACAAACAGAAGAAAGATTCTGCTTGCGCACCATTGTGAAAATTGGCCTAAAAAGCATCAGAAGCGAGATATCTTTAACCGATCGATCAGGTATGAAATACCCTATTTTGCTAGGGAGAAAAACCATTGGAAAAAAATTCTTAGTAGATGTAAGTAAGATTAACTTACAATTCATGTAAACAATTTTTCTATACAATTCGTTATGTGGTTTTCCATATTCCATATATTTACCCAAACGAAAAAAAAATGAAACATTATTTTCTCTTATCAATATCATTTTTGATATTGTGCTGCTCTTGTGGAGAAGCCACTAAGAAAACCTATAGAATAAATCAAATCGACCTGACCGTCGAAGGGCCCTTGTTTGACGGACCCAATACTCTTCAGGCCACCCATGTAATTGATCTAAATGCAATCGAGCCCAATTTAAAAGCAGATCAAATTGAAGCGGTTAAATTGATCAAAGCCAACATCAGCACCCAGGATAGCATTGGCTTTAACAACATCAGAAACTTTGTATTACAGCTGACATCCTCTGACGCCAAAATGGAAAAAGTGGCTGTTTTGAATCCCGTTGAAAAAAACCTAAAAGAGGTCACCCTGAATCCTTCCGCTGAGAGCGAGTTGTTGGATAACTTCCAACAAAAAGAGATCATTCTCATCTTGGATGCTGACATTGAAGGGGACTCGGAAAATAACCTGACCTATCAGGGCAACTTTGAATTTGAAATCACCTATAAAAAATAAGAATCATGAAACAGCTTTTATTACTCAGCCTTCTTTGGCTTTCACACTCTATCGGTTTTGCTCAAAATACAGAAGCTGATCAGTTACTAGGTGTCTGGGAACCTAGCAATGGTAAAGCCCGCGTGAAAATTGAAAAAATTGGAGAAAAATATTATGGTAAAATCGTTTGGCTCAAAGAACCTATCGACCCCAACACAGGCCAACCAAAAGTGGATAAAAACAATCCCGACGCAAGTCTTAGAACTGTTCCTTTGAAAGGATATAGAATGCTCAAAGATTTCAAATATTTGGGCAGTAACCAATGGGACAATGGAACCATTTATGATCCAGAAAATGGCAGCACTTACAAGTGCATCATTAAAATGACCGACAATAACACCCTTGACATCAGAGGGTATATTGGAGTAGAAGCATTGGGTAGGACAGATGTTTGGAAGCGACTCAATCTAAAAAAATAATTCGCTCCCATGCGCTTTAATATTCTAATTTGTCTGAGCTGTATCAGTCTGATGGGCTTTGGACAGACCGATTCCTTGCAACAGGAAGAAGACTTTTCGATGTATGAAAATCTCAACTTTGCAGATGAAGGTGCCAAGCGATTTTGCACACCCAAAGTGTTTGATCTAAGTCCAGCCAAATTAATTTCCATTGGCTTTGATCATCAAGGCGCATTTGATGTCGATTACGGACATTGGAAAGATCAAAATGGTAATCATCTCAGTGATTTAAAACAAGGAGACTTTCAAGGTGCAGGAGGATTAAGAATCAGCGCCAACATTCCCGTAATTTCAAAGACAAATGTTGTGCTTCAGGCTGGAATCAACTATGCACGAACCGCTTTTTACGCTAACTCCAATCGGAACTTAAATCCACTCGATGCAACGCTCAAAGAGAATGGATTATCAACAGCTGGTTTGAGCACTACCTTGTTCAAACCCTTCAATGAAGAGCACTTCATGATTGTGCAAGCCTCTGCTGATTTGAACGGAGATTACGCCACCAAGAATATCACACCCATTAAATATACTAGGTATAGCAGCGCGATCATTTTTGGTAAAAAGAAGCACGATCGAAAAATGATCGGTTTCGGATTGTCCAGAACCTACCGCGTGGGGGAATTGAACTACATACCCGTCATGCTATTAAACTGGACTGCCCCTAGTAGAAAATGGGGAGTAGAAATGCTCGCCCCAGCTAGAGTGAATATCAGAAAAACCATTTCGCCCCGCAATATTCTGTTGTTCGGATATGAATTAGAAGGAAACTCTTATCGAATTTTACATCACCAATTAACCAACGGCACGGAGAATTTGAGTAACATCGAATTAAGAAGGAGCGAACTCAGAATCCGCGCCACATGGGAGGCATCACTCTATCAGTTTATTTGGATGTCCTTACAAGTGGGATACCGCTACGGATATAGTTTCAATCTTGATCAATACAACGATGGTAAAGAATTCTTCAGAGGGTTTACTGGAGATCAGCCTTATTTGCAAGAAAACAAAATGAATGGAACGTGGTATGCCCAACTTTCCCTCAATCTGGTGAGCCCTTGAGAACTTTCTTAAAGGCTATTTGCTGTAATTACTATTCCTTGATGAATGACACGGTCTGAATTCCTTCGTCTGTCGCCACTCGTATGAAGTAGATTCCGGGTAATAAGTGCTCCACCGAATAATTATTGCCTTGTTTGAGAGGCAGATTTATTCTCCTTCCACTGACATCCAATGCCTCGATGGGTTGAATAATTTTTGCTCCAATAATAGCCAATTGATGCTGAGCAGGATTGGGAAGTAATTGAAGCGATGAGGTATTGCGTTCATCCGTGCCCACCTCGTTTTGACCCTCTACTATCAAAAGTGTTTGATCAATCTGTGGATTTAAGATTTCATCCGTAATTCCAGAGGGCCAACAGACGGTGATCTTGCTGATCTGTTCATCCATACCCAATCCAAAATGCACATTCAATGAGCTCATATAACGGAAGCCCTCTCCGCTGCGCACATCGCGTATTTGCTCACCACTTGGAGTATATAGTGTAACCCTCGCTCCAATGCCATTTCTATTACTCACCGTCCCTTGCATATTGAGTTTAATAAAATGATGATCGTTAGGGGTATTCATATACCTCGTTCCACCCGTTACCACATCCAAAAATCCATCCTCATTCAAATCACCAATGGGTCCTGCACTGAAAGCTACCTGTGTGGGCGTAAAAGTGAGATTTCCATTGTTGATCAAAATTTGTCCACCTCCCATCACATCTACCCAACCATCATTATTAAAGTCACCCGGAGCCCATTCAATGCTCAAATTAGGATTGACATCAAATCCTGAACCGGCAGTTTGATCCGTAAAAAATCCATTCCCATCGTTGATCATTACTTTGTGTCCACCATTGGCAAAAGAACTTGCACCCACCACGACATCCATATCCCCATCATTGTCATAATCTGCCCAAGCGGATGACCATGTCTGTACATTATCCGCTAAGCCTATCTCCGCACCAACCTCCGTATAAGTTCCATCTCCGTTGTTTCTATGCATTTGATTAATGTTGGCTGGAGAATCTCCCCCTCTGCATTTTGCTATAAACAGATCAATATCACAATCATTGTCATAATCAATCCAAACAGAGCCGTAATTACCACCGTCTGGTGTATCACCCATTCCTCCCTGATTCCAATCAAAAAATTGAGTACCGTTGTTCATATACCAAACATTAGGGGCTACATCATGACAAACAAAAGCATCCAACATACCATCGGCATTCATATCCACCATGTTGGATCGCTGGCAGAAAATGTAATTCTCATCACTCACCTCATTGTACATCGTTCCATCGGCATTGGACCAAATGAAACTAGCGCCTCCTCCTCCAGCAAATAGTAAATCATTGAAGCCATTCCCATCTAGGTCACCACCGCACATACTCCAAGAAGGAGAATGCGACACTCCATCAGCAATAGGACGCGTTTGGGTATCAAAAGTTCCATTGGGCTGCTGATAAGCAATTTGAAGTCCATTGTTACCATCATACCCCACCAAATCATCCAAATAATCACCATTCATATCCATCACCGCCTGCGCACTGACCGTGGCTGCCATCGGAACAAAATCCAATAGATTCACCAAAGGAGGCGCTACAGAAAGGGTAAATGAAAATCCAGCGGCCGTCCAATAACTATCCCAAGCAAAATAATAAGTAATCCCTGCCTCCACGTTCATGGATGCAATCGAACTATACCCTGGCCCACTGTCATCATCTCCTCCTGCACATTGCAACGCGCCGCAGCTTCCAGTATAAATATGAAGACGGGTATCCACCGGTGTAACATTAGCAACATTAGAACTGACTGTAATATAATAATCGCTATCGGGTGTATATCGATACCACTCACCATAGGCCGCCAAATTGACTCCCGCACAAATAATAGTAGGTGGCTCGGCACCATTCACTTGATCCACCACATAAGTACCTGGAACAATGTCAACTGCGGTTGCACAATTGTCCTGAGCAATTGTAACAAAAGACAACAAGACAACAAATAATAAACTGATTGATTTTTTCATACTCATCATAGATTAAGGACAGGTTGGATTTAATGAATTGATATACTCATTGAGCAAGGACACCGCTTCCTGATGTATTACGGTTCTGCCAAATAGCGGCATTCTGTATTGCTCTTCCGTAGTATTGAGACGATAATACATCATGGAACGATTGATATTGCTTCTGGCAATGATATGCGTCAATTGAGAAGCAATGGGCTCTTCCGGGGCTATGCAAATTCCCAAATGGTCAGGGTTAGTGGTTTCATTCCAGGCTAAACGCAATGACCGATAATCACAGTGGCTTCCTTCTCTATGACAGTGAGCACAATTCATATCTACATAGGCGCGCCACCTATTTTGAAGCGTTTCACCGACGTCCGTCCAATCCGCAACCGTCTCAATATTGTTGGGCAGATTGGGTGTCAAATATCCGGATTCTATCCATTTATCCAACTGATTCTTCAACCCAGTAGAATAACTGAATGTCTTATTTAGATTCTGTGGTTTTGGACCGATAGGAGATGCATGATCATTGAACTTATGACAAGTGTAGCACTCTACCTCACTTGGAATCCTGTAATTGACTTCGCGACTGGCGCCCCCATCATCCATCCAAACGATGTTTCGGTAAGATCCGTCCAAATCAAAATAGGCCTCCGTCTGTTCCTCATTCCAAACGTAATCAGCAAATTCCCACTCCCCATTTCTTAAGTAAATCAATCGCGTCTCCACCAACTTTGTTTTGTTTTCGGGCAAAACATGATCGTAATAAAAATGCTTGATCATCACCGTACCCTCAGGAAAATTCAAAACTGAAAAATCATTTACATAATTGGCTGATCGGCCGTCAGGCATCCAAATAAAGCGCTTCTTTTTCGCGTAATCTGAAAACAACGGAGTGATTACATCATAAGGTAATACGCCATCATTCGGCTTCAAATGCGAGATGGTATCTATGAAAAAACGATAATCCGATAATTTTTGAAATGGCCATTTGGCTAAATCAAAATGAACCTCCGTGCTGGGCATAGGACAGGTATCCGCTTCTGGCTCATCTTTATCACATGCCATAATAATGATCATAACCAAAATGAGCCCAATGATATAGCGAAATGATTTCTGCATTTTTTTTTAAAACCGTGTCCAATTTACAACATCCATGACAAGCCCCATACAAATAAGGACATTTCCCATTTTAAAAAAGTTGCCGCACCATCGACAATATGCACTCATTTAACCTTTTGTTGACTTAATTTTACCCCGATGCCCCAAAAGAAAACGCCCTTCACGCCGCTAATATGTCTAGTCCTCATTGCAATCTCATTGAATGGAGCCGCCCAAAAGAGAAAAATAATGGGATTTGCTCCTCTTGATGATACTGTAACACAAGAAAAACAAGGAACTTTTTTATTACCCCTCTTGTACTTCACTCCAGACACCCGTTGGGCAGCAGGAGCAGCAGGAGTATATTATTTCAAAATCTCCCCCAAAAACGATAACGAAAAAGAAACCCGCACCAACTTTGTTCAGTTTCTTGCAGACTACACTCAGAATCGACAAACCGATGTGTGGGCCAGTTGGAATGTGTTTACCAGAAATGAAAACTTCTTGCTCAAAGGAGATATTCGATTTAGAAATTTCCCCGATCGCTTCTATGGAATTGGCAACCAAACCAGCAAGGATAATGTTGAAAAATATGAATACAACCTGCTGCAGATCAAAACTATGTTTTTGAAACAAATCCAACATGATTTTTTCATTGGAATAGACTACGAGCTCGAAAAAGAATATCAATTCCAACTCAACCCCAATGGGCAATTGGCCCGTGGAAACATCAAGGGATATAAAGGTGGAATAGGATCAGCCATTGGCCTTGTTTCCATTCTGGATACCCGAGATAACATCATTAATGCCTCCAGAGGAAAACTCATCGAGCTATCCTCCTATTATTTTGCAAAGCAGCTTGGAAGTAGTTTCCACTTCCTCAACTGCAACGGACTCTATCAACAATACTGGCAAATCAAACCCAAACACATATTGGCTTTTCAAAGTAAATTAAAATTGAGTTTTGGGGAAGTTCCTTTTTTGGACATGTCCACTTTGGGTAATGACGATATTTTGAGAGGCTATCCCAAAAATAGATTCAGGGATCATCATTTTGCTGCTTCGCAGGTGGAATATCGATTCCCCCTATTTTGGCGATTGGGGGCCACCACCTTTGCAGGCATAGGGGATGTTTTTCATTCCCCTGATGATATTGCCTTCAACCGACTCAAATACTCTGTAGGAGGTGGATTGCGTTTATTGGTCAATCCAGCGGAGCGATTAAATATTCGCCTTGACTATGCCCATGGTAAAGAAGGTGGATATTTTTATTTCATGGTGGGAGAAGCTTTTTAAACCATGGACGCCGCAAGCTCAAAAATCATTTTCTTTGATGGAGATTGTGGATTATGCAATGGCATATTGCGATGGATTAAAAACAAAAAAAGGAGTTCTGTTTTTCAATTCATACCCCTTCAGCATTTAAAAAATAAAAATGATTCCCAATTTAAAATACCATTACCCAAGAACTATGATGGTATCATTTTCATGACCCATGACAACGTTTATTTAAAATCCAATGCGGTTTTCAGGATCCTTTTCGAACTTCATCCTTTATGGAAAATGCTACAACCCTTGTTATGGCTGCCTACATGGTTTCGTGACTTTTTCTATGATTTAATTGCCCGAAACCGACATTACTTTTTCAAAGGAGCAAATTATTGCGAGAGGGAAAGCTGAATCAATAATCACCTTACCTCTTTCCTATGCAATCAATATATTTGTACCATAAAATTGAACTAAAATGCAAATCACCGTAAAAATCATTACCTCCACCCCTCTAGAAGTTTGTTGGAATGCGTACACCTTGCCAGAACATATAACGCGATGGAATTTTGCAGATCCTTCATGGCATTGCCCTTCTGCTCAAAATGATTTGCGTGTCGGCGGAACGTATTTAGCAAGAATGGAAGCCAAAGATGGTAGTTTTGGATTTGATTTCGAGGCTGTATACACCAACGTGCAGCCCATGAAATCCTTTACCTATACGTTCGGAGGTCGCAATGCCACTGTTGTATTCAGTAATATTCCCGAAGGCACGGAGATCGTTGTTTCCTTTGATCCAGAGACCGAAAATCCCATTGAGCTTCAACAAAATGGATGGCAAGCCATTCTCCGACAATTTAAATTTTTCGTTGAAAATCAATATAAAAGTTAGTCCTGTAATTTGGTTCCTTTTACATAATAATTCCTTCCAGCCCCAAGCCACCCAAACCTGTAATTTGAAAATTCACATTTCCATCGACCTCACCCGTTATAAATTTCTATTGAGACAATTCAAATCTTCAAAAGCCATCTTCAATCGACTCACAAAAGTTTTCTCGCCCTCTCTCAACCAAACACGAGGATCATAGTACTTTTTATTGGGCTTATCAGCCCCCTCTGGATTGCCGATTTGACTTTGCAAATATGCCGATTTTCCAGACATGTAATCTCTTATTCCCTCTGTAAATGCCCATTGCATATCCGTATCAATATTCATTTTTATGGCACCGTACGAAATGGCTTCTCTGATTTCTTCACGCGAGGATCCACTGCCACCGTGAAAAACAAAATGGATGGGTTTGGAAGCCGTATTGAACTTCTCTTGTATAAATACTTGAGAGTTGTTCAGAATGATTGGCTGCAATTTCACGTTTCCTGGCTTATAAACACCATGCACATTGCCAAAAGCCGCTGCAATGGTAAAACGATGACTTACTTTACTCATGTGCTCATAAGCATAAGCCACCTCTTCAGGTTGTGTGTACAACTTACTGCTATCCACATCACTGTTATCCACACCATCCTCTTCCCCACCGGTCACTCCTAATTCTATTTCCAAGGTAATACCCATTTTATTCATGCGATGAAAATACTCGACACTCAATTCAATATTCTCCTGAAGTGATTCCTCAGAAAAATCAAGCATGTGTGAGGAAAACAAAGACTTGCCATTTCTTTCAAAAAATCTTTCGCCATGGGTCAACATTCCATCCATCCACGGAAGTAAATTTTTTGCGCAATGATCCGTATGAATGATTACCGGTACCTTGTACATTTCCGCCATCATATGAATATGATGAGCACCGCTCACAGATCCTGCGATGGAAGATTGTTGCTCTCCATTGCTCAATCCCTTGCCAGCGTAAAACGCACCACCCCCATTACTGAATTGAATAATCACGGGAGAGTTGACTTCTCTGGCTGTTTCTAAAACTGCATTAATACTATTGGTGCCCGTGACGTTCACTGCTGGTAAGGCATAACCACGCTCCTTTGCATCATTTAATAATTCGGTGACTTGATCACCCGTTAATACTCCTGGTTGAAAACGCATACTCTTTTGATTTCGACAAATGTAGTCATCTCAAATGAATAAAAAAAGCAAGAAATCACTTCCTATTGAAGCAATTGCCTCACCTTATTTTGAGCACGCTCCGTGAAAAAAGAATCCACTATGCGTTGACGCTCATCCCAATCATAAATCCGACCGATGAGCTCTGTCAACACCTCTAACTTATCATCCTCCAACTCCACCAATGACAGAATATCCATGATTTGCTGAACCGAGCAACAAACCTCTCGCGTTTTATTAAAAATGAAACTCAATCTGGCTTCACTTTTATGAATGGTCCTACATTCCGACAACATGAACTCAAAATCTGTGGTCTCCATAGGGGTATTGCACCTTCTTTCTCCCGAATAAATGACTCCCAATGAAGGAATAGCGTTGAGCAAAGCAGTATCCAGTTTCATTTCAGACTCCCCCACCAACATCCACTTCCAATTATTCTTCTTATCCTTCCCCAGCTGAAACTCCTGCTTAAAACCAGCTTTAGCAGTAATCGTTTGTTCAAATTGAGCACCTTCCAACAATCTCGTTGAAAGAATGCACTTCAACTCTGATGTGCTCACATCAAATACGATCCGCTCACATGGATAAACATTGATATCATTTTTATTCACCTGTAAAAGAAAAGGTTGAGAAGCTTGAAAATCAAATGTCAATTGTGCATTTGCAATATAACCTACTGATAACCAAAATAAAAAAATCACCCGCCTCATCATGTTGTCTTTTAATTCAACCAATCTATTCCCTTCTTTAATTTAGAAAGTGTATATTCTTCATCACTCCCCACTTCCACAAGATGTTGATACTTCCATGAAGCAAATTCGGGTAGACTCATTAAAATGGACTCTATTCGGCCTTTGGTCTCCAAACCAAATTTGGTCCCCCTATCATACACTAGATTAAATTCCACATATCTTCCTCGCCTGATCAACTGCCACTCTTTGTGAGATGGAGTAAAGGGCTTATTTCTGTTCTCTTGCACTATAGGAACGTACACATCCACAAAAGTATCGGTCAATGCAATGGAAAATTGTAATAATTGTTCTTGTGAAATTGATTCGTTTGGCTTGATGTAATCGTAGAATATTCCACCTATGCCTCTGGTCTCATTTCTGTGCTCATTGAAGAAATAATCATCGGCCCAATTTTTAAATCTTGGATAATACTCAATATCAAACTGATCACATGTTCGCTTCAATTCACCATGAAAAAATTGGGCTTGTTCGTCTACAATGTAAATGGGAGTAAGATCAATGCCACCACCAAACCAGGAATCTCCTGCATCCGTTTGAAAATAACGAACATTCATATGAATAATGGGAACCATGGGGCTTTCAGGATGAATAACGATGGATATTCCAGTAGCGAAAAACAAATTAGCATCTGCATTGACTTGAGACTTCATAAATCCAGGCATTTTGCCTTCCACCGCACTGAAATTGACACCTCCCTTCTCGAATACATTACCCCGTTGAATTACTCTTGTAATTCCTCCCCCTCCTTCAATATGACTCCACTCCTCAACGGAGAAATGGGATTTTCCATCCACCTCTTCCAAAGCTTTACAAATTTTCTGTTGAGCTATTTGAAAAGCCCCCTTTACCTTCTCTTTAAAATCCATATTACTTTACTTTCTCAACATTACTTTACTCTCTCAACCACTCCCGCATCCGACTTTAAAATCACCAATCCTACATTCTCAAATCCGTTCTCTTTGCCTACCTGCAGCCAATCTGCATTGGACGAAATACCCTTAAAATAAAGTGGATACTGCGAAAAATTCAATGCTCTTTGTTCAGCATAGGTGCACAAAGCCAACAAAATATCATAACCGCAAGTACTGTATTCGTTGGGTTGTGAGAAATACTCACGGTGGTATTGCTTTATCCATTCATCTAAAAGAGGGTCATCCATCCTTTCGTAATCAAATGCTCGAGGATAATAAAACTCCAATTGAGAAGTAGATCGATCTTCAATATCTTCAATCTGCATCACTTCATCCTGCCATTCTGAAACACCAAAGATCCATTTCTTCAACATGGAGGCCGACTTTTTATTCAATTTTCCGAATGCTCCATTGGCATTGGAAGGGACCACCAAAATACATGAGTCTTTCATGCTAGCTACTGCGTTGAATAAAGAGTCCATGTTACTCGAAACCTTTAAGTTTTGTCCACCTGATTTCTGATATGAGGTTATAAACGCCTCAGCCTTCTTCCTTTCTGCCTCTGACTTTCCCTTGTAAATCATCACAGGAACTTTATTCGACTTATGCTGCAGAACATACTTCGCTGTAGACGCCCACAAAGAAACATCACTGGGAAAAGCCTTAATCAATCTTGGATTATTCATTAAAACTTTGTTAGAAATCGGCACAGGACAAACCACCCAACTGTCATTCTTTTCAGCCCAATCGGCCACTATTTCAATAGACTCTTTGAACAGTGGACCCATTACAACATCCGCATTTTCCAGAGCGCCCACTGCTATCAGCGATTTCAATCTCTCAACATTGTTCTCAAAATCTATGACTCGAACCGATACTTTGACGCCCATCCTTTCCAAGGTATCGGTACAAAGCAACATCCCTCTGTAAATTTGCAAAGCTGTTTGTCGGATTACTTTTTGACGAGGAGTGATCAGAGAGTCCTCCACACTTGCAAAAAAAGGCAACATCAAAACGACATGCAATGAATCGTCTTTCCCCATTTTTTTGGAAGGTATTGATTCAGAGACGTTTCTGTTGATCAATAACAAATCCCCTGGATGCAATCCCGTTTGTAGTGCAGGATTCATTGCCATTAACTCCTCTACAGAAATTTGATACTTTTTAGAAATCGAATAGAATGTCTCACCCGCTACCACTAAATGGTGATCCTGATTAGCCGGGGATATGGGGTGATTCCTATCGGGAACCACCAATTGCTGAGTAGGATTACTCATCGCCAACACACTTTCCTTTTTGATTTTTAAAATCTGTCCTTCAGAAATTCCTGACTCATTCAACTGATTATCCAACTGAATTTGCTTCACCCCAATGGTGTATTGTTTTGCAATGCCATAAAGCGTTTGACCTTTTTCCACTTTATGCATATAATAATCCACCCCATTGATTTTTTGAATTGGAGCGGTAATCTGCGCAGTTGTTGTTTTTAAAAACAACCAAAAGACAAGACAAATAAAAAAGTATTTATGCATTTTTGACATTATTCCCATTCGATGGTAGCCGGTGGTTTAGAGCTAATGTCGTAGACCACACGATTGATCCCTCTTACTTGATTGATGATATCATTGCTCACCTTGGATAAAAAAGCAAAGGGCAACTCCGCCCAATCCGCTGTCATTCCATCTGTGCTTGTAACCGCTCTCAAAGCCACAGCTTGTTCGTAAGTTCTTTCATCTCCCATCACTCCCACACTCTGCACGGGAAGTAAGATGGTACCTGCTTGCCAAACACTATCATACAGGTTTTGATCCTTTAACAACTGAATGAAAATTGCATCCGCATTTTGCAGCAGCGCTACTTTCTCTTGAGTCACCTCACCCAAAATCCGTATTCCCAATCCAGGACCAGGAAAAGGATGCCTTCCCAACAATTGTTCTTTAATTCCCAAACTCGCCCCCACTCGACGCACTTCATCTTTGAACAAAGAACGCAAAGGCTCTACCACTTTTAATTTCATGTAATCCGGCAAGCCACCTACATTGTGATGACTTTTGATGGTCTGAGAAGGTCCTCCTCCTACACTGACACTCTCAATGACATCCGGATAAATAGTACCTTGTCCTAACCAAGTGGCACCTAACACTTTCTTGGATTCTGAATCAAATACATCTATGAATGTTTTCCCAATCGCCTTTCTTTTTGCCTCAGGATCAGTCAATCCTTTGAGGGCTGAGTAGAATACATCACTGGCATTTACTCCTTTCACATTCAACCCCATGTCCTCATAATCTTTCATGACGTTGGCAAACTCATCCTTCCTTAGCAATCCGTTGTCTACGAAAATACAATGCAATCGGTCACCAATGGCCTTGTGTAAAAGCACCGCTGCCACAGTAGAATCTACACCTCCACTCAAGCCCATGATCACTTGTTGATCTCCAATGGTCTGCTTCAGCATGGCCACCGTCTCATCCACAAACACTCCCGGCGTCCAATCGCCTTCACAACCGCATATATCCATTACAAAATTGGACAATAGCTGTTTTCCATCCAATGAATGATACACCTCTGGATGAAATTGCACTCCCATTCTTTGGGTACCTTTGAAATGATAGCCAGCAAAGCTTACTTGATCTGTACTACAAATGATCTCCACTTCCTCTCCGGCACTTTCAATGGTATCGCCATGCGACATCCATACCTGGCTTTGCTGAGCAATGCCTTTCATAAGTGGATGATGAGAGGAAACTTCTTGCAAAAAAGCTCTACCGTATTCACGATGGGTGGATCGCATTACTTTTCCTCCATTATGAATCGCCATCAACTGCGCTCCATAGCAAATACCCAAAACTGGGTATTGAGCGTATAACTCGGATAAATCGGGCAGAGGAGCATTTTCTTGATGGACGGAGAATGGACTACCTGATAATATAACTCCTTTGACAGCACTTAAATCGGAAGGTACTTTATTCCAAGGATGAATCTCACAGTATACATTAAGCTCTCTTAAACGACGCGCTATCAGCTGCGTTACCTGAGATCCAAAGTCCAAAATTAAAATTTGCTGATGCATGCACAAAGGTAATGTCTATGCGCATACATTAGCGCATGATTTGGAATAATTTAAGAGATAAAAAGGTGATTCTCGCCTCACAATCACCCCGAAGAATCGAACTGCTCAAAGGCATGGGAATAGAGTTTGAAACCTGCAGTGCAGATTTAGATGAACATTTCCCCGAGGAGCTTCTGGGTCCTGCTATTCCCGAATATTTAGCTCAAGTAAAGGGAGCATATTTTCAACACTTGGTGAACCATAAAACTGTTCTGATCACAGCCGATACCATCGTTTGGTTTGGAGAAATGGCACTCAATAAACCGAGAAATCCAGAAGAAGCTTTCAATATGCTATCCGCATTGAGCGGTCAAACCCATCAGGTTTTTACTGCTGTGTTCATTCAAAATGGAGAGCGACAATGGAGGATTATTGATGAAACAAAAGTGCATTTCAAAAGATTAGAGGTCGCAGAAATTGAATACTACATTCAACACTACTCACCTCTCGATAAGGCAGGAAGTTATGGAGTGCAAGACTACATCGGTTATATTGGAATAGAAAAACTGGAAGGTTCCTATTACAATGTCATGGGATTTCCCACCCACAAGGTTCACGAAATATTGAAATTGATTTAAGAAAAATAAAACTGAATCAACGCCAATAGCATCCAAGTCTTAAGAAAAAAGGACACTTTTTTGGGGGTAGTTGTAGACCAAGATTTTGCAGTCTTCCATAGCAACATCCCACAAGGAATCCATAACAACACAATGGCTACATAGCCCCCCCCATTCCGTTGCTCACTCCAGAAAGTATAAACCCCAATCAACAGGAATAATACACTTAGAAAAAAACGCACCACTTTTATCGCAAATGGATTACCATATGCAATGGACAATGACTGATATCCACATTGCTCATCTCCTTCCGCATCCATCATATCTTTCACAATCTCTCTGATCCAATTCACAAAAAAAGCCATGAGCGCCAGAAAAAATATCCTTATGAAAATGTCGGAATGAAAAGTCCAATTCCATTTACCCATCGTCACCCATAGAGGAACAAAACCAATGCAAGCGGATACCCAAATATTCCCTACCCATGTGAATCTTTTCAATACAGGCGTATAGATGTACAATCCCACGGCCATTGCAAGTGGAACGTAGATCAACACTGCCTTTTGAGTGACTAAATAAATTTGGAAGGACAATATGAAAAGAAAAAAAATCAGTATCCCATATAACCGCTTGGCTTGTAAAGGAGTGATGACTCTTCCGATCAGTTGCTTTGACCCTTTATTAATGGCATCTACTTTTTGATCCCAAATATCATTGATAACATTTCCAGATGCGGCCAAAATCAGCATTATCAACAGCTTCAACCACCATTGGAATCCCAATCGCGTCTCTTGACCGGCATGTGCATAAATATTTGATTGAACCACTATCATGGTCAATAATATGATTATCAAATTGATAGGTCGAACAATTGCCATTGTTTTCAACATTTACACCGCATAGTTGACAAAAACAGTGTAAATCTACTCTTTATTCAGCGTAGTTTTGCACCGCTTTGAATAATCATATGGAAGAAGGAAATAGCAAGCACATTCTCATTTTAGGTAAACATCAATACATGGTGGACAATTTACAAAATATCCTCAGCAAAGAAGGATACCAAGTAGTTGGCTTTGATGAGGTGGAAAAGGCCACAGAAGAATACAAGCACACCTACCTTGATATGCTCGTGTTCACAGGAGCAGTCAATCCTAATGATTTTTCTGAAATGCTGAAATGGAAAGAAGAGAAGTTTCCCGCTAGTCTGGTTTTTGAACACCACGGTGGACCCGCAACATTGGCAGAAGAAATCAACGCTGCATTTGCTAAATCAGGAAAGTAACGATCCTGCAGTGAGCACCTGGTGCTCTCCGTTTTTCCACACTGAATATGTAAATCCTGGGTGAACACTGTACGCTCCAATCTCACCTTCTTTGCTCACTGCAATAAAACAAGCTTGATAATCACCGATATTCATAAAAGAGTTGATTTTCACCAATCGCTGAATGGCCTCTTTGCATGCATTCAAAGGGGAATACCCTTGTCTCATCAACTCCACCATCAAAAAAGATGAGCATGATCGCAAAATAGTTTCTCCCAAACCCGACGCGGTAGCCGCCCCTACTTCATTATCAACATACAAACCGGCACCAATGATAGGCGAATCACCTACCCTGCCCCGCATTTTATAGGAAAGTCCACTCGTTGTGCATGCTCCGCTTAGATCACCTTTTTTATCCATCGCCAAAATACCGATGGTATCATGATTCTCTATATTGATAATTGGCTTGTATTCGCTCTTCTCCAGCCATTCCCGATAGGCCTTTTGTGCCTCAGGATTTTGATATTCATCCTTGGGAAAACCATTCTGAAGGGCAAACTGTTGAGCACCATCGCCCACTAATACGACATGTGGACTTTTCTCCATGATCGCCCTGGCCACGGCCACTGGATGTTTGATTTTTTCCAAAAAACAAACAGATCCCGCTCTGCCAATGGAATCCATCACACATGCATCAAGCGTTGTATGTCCTTCACGATCGGGTAAACCGCCCAACCCTATGGTTAACTCTGTTGGATCGCTTTCCATTTCCATGGCTCCAGCGGTCACCATATCCAGGGCATTGCCCCCATCATTCATTATTTTTACTGCCGCTGTATTGGCCTTTACTCCAAAGTTCCAAGTACTCACCACCAAACCTTCTGTATACTTCTTTTGCCTCTTTTTTAGATTTGGCATAAAAGACAACAATGGAAGAGCCCCTAAAGCTGCAAACGATTGAAGAAATTTTCGTCTCGTATTCATTTATCTCACAATCAAATTTTGATGCTGAATGCCCCCTTGATGAGTGATGACAATGTGATAACTTCCTGTAGGTATATCCGTCACATCAAAGAAAATCTGCTTCTCCCCAATTGCAATATCACCGTTCCACAAGACCAAAACTTCTCTGCCCATCACATCCATGAGCTTGATTTGAGCCTCCGTGTTGTAAGAAGACTGTAATCGCAAACAAGTCAATGCTGAAGCTGGATTCGGAAAAACTTTAGTTTCTAACAACACCAATTCATTGGTATTTACCAACTGATCCACGACATCAAAATGCCAGTACCCCTGCGGCGCCGCCATCGGACGCACTTGCACTTTACCGGCGTTGGCAATACCTTCCACATAATAATAAATACGCGTTCCCGCCGGTTGAGCGGGAATAAAACCTTGCCAATTATTTCCTCCCATACTCACCATACTCACTTCTGAATAAGCACCCGTAAGAGTGGTCTTCCAATACAACTTAGCTTGTGAAATACCACTTCTATGATTCATGTATGCTACTACCGAATAAGGATCCATGGTATTATCAGTATCGGTTAAAGATTGATGGGAAATCAAAAGAGGATCTTCCACTCCAACACTATGTGTGATGCAATGAATGGCTCCGCTGGCCGCGATGATATTGTCTGTACTGTTATCACAGTCAATCCCCACAATTTCAAAACCGGGTAAAGCTTCATTCCAAATGCGCAAGGCCGTGGTGTCGTATTGAGTTCGGTATAGTGGTAAAATCACCATTTTATTGACAAATACTGCATTCGTATAGGTGCGATAGGAGGCGCCGTTACTGGGCCAATTACCCCCTGTGGAGTTAGGCATGGGAATGCGAATTACTCTATATGGAGTATTCCATTTTGATTGAAAATTAGATAAAATATACTCGATGTTGGCATTGATTTGAGGTCCATCAGAAATCCCTTCGGGATATTCTCCCACCAACAAAGTTTCTTCATCTAATAATTTCATGTGCATATCAATATGATGAATGCCATCATAGGGAAGCGTCGGCATCTTAATGTAACGGTCTATTCCAAGGTAATCATTTACAATACCATCTATAGCTGCTTCAGATTTAGCTGTCACTCCATATGGATTGCCCACCGCATTTTCCTCTAATATCAGGTTGGAAGCGAAGGCGGTACCAAATCCATCACTCATCCAATTTCCGCCTGTATTGACGAGATCCTCTGGCGCCACTGTCATTTCATAGAGCGGAATGCCTAATTCTGTTGCGATATATTCTGGTGAAGCATCGTCATTGGGTCGGGTAGGTCGATTATAAATCCAATCTACTAATACCAAACTGTCCACTTCATTTCCGTAAGCGGGATTAGCCGCATAATCTCTCATCCATACCGAATCAAAACTAGCATCGAGTATCGTCACGTTGTCAAGGTTAGCAAGCGCAGGCCCACCTGCATTATTGGCCAGTAAATACGCCTCTGTAGCGGCTACATCCTCGGAAAGAATGATCACTCTTGTTTGGCTTTTCGCATTGGCAACAATTTGCTTTAATATGGTAGGATAAGAAATCCAAGCAATGGTGAGACACTGGATTTCCTCCCACTCCGCCATACAACGGATATTAGAATTAGGGGGTGGTGTGGCTATTCCTCTACTTCCATTATGCTCTACTAAATATTGGCCATGCATCAAGGCATCCCATTCTTCATTAGTGAATCCAACAGGCAAATCTTGAGCTTGCAGTTGAAAATGAAATGCAGCAACTAAAAAAATAAATAACTTTTTCATCAGTATGAATATTGAATTTGTGTCGTTACAAATGGTTCGCAAAATACGCTATCTAGGTGATAAACATTCCCTCCAGAGCCAAAAGCTTGAATTTGATACTTCAACCACTTACCTCCACCTGTCATGCATGCGATGGTAGTATCTACCAAACCCACCACCTCGTATTCCGCTTCGTCATTGCAACTACAAAAATCATCGGCTGAAAAAACACTGAATTTAATCAACGCACTTGGATCACTTGAGGACAGGTTAATCAATACATCGGATCGTGGAGTCATGTGTACATTTTGCACAAATGGTTCACCCGGACGCATATCATCAGGACTAACTTCCACGATAGCATCGAAGTATTGCGATTTACTTGCCACTAATCGGCAAAAGGAAATATTCTCTCGCTTCCAACTCAATTCAAATTGACCCTCCCCATCCGTTTGGTCTTCAGAAACGGTAGAAATGATATCATTATACACCCCTGATTGCAACTTCTTGACTTCGGCTCTGATGGTGATTCCATTCATAACGGCACCATTCAAGTCATTTTTAATCTGCCCTTTGATCCACCAATTAGACTCTTGTCTATCACATCCAGACATTAAAAAAAATAAAGCGATTAAGGGAAATATGTTCACCTGTTTCATTGAATGTTCATTGTTTTAAAATGATCGTAATAACTCAGAACCCTATACACAAAGTGATAGGTCTCATGACATCGGCAATATCCATTTCTAACCCCTTCCAAAGAATAATATTCTTTTTGAGACTTTAAAAGTAAGGTATTCTCGACATTTTGGTACCAAATCGAATCGGGTTGATTCAATTTTCGTGCAATTTGCATCGCATCTTGTACATGACCAAGACCTGCATTGTAAGCTGCTAAAACAAATTTCAACCTTTCCTCTCTATTGCGCACTCGTCTCAAAAGACTTCGATCCAATTCTTGCAACAATTTCGCTGCCGCTTGGATATTTCCTTGGACAAGATCCAATGAATCACAACCAAATTTAGAGGCTGATTCAGGCATTAATTGCATCACACCAAACGCGCCATGTCTGCTCACCGCGTTGGAATCAAACCTACTCTCTTGGTAAGCGAGTGCGGCCAATAACTTCCAGTCCCAACCCACCTCTTTGGCCGCGCTTCTGAAGTAATCATCAAAGGGAGATATAGTACTTCCCTTTATTCTTGGCAAAACAAGAGAAGTGTGACTATGCACAATTGAGGTGGTATTTACTTTAAAATACTTTTTTCTCAATTGATTCACCTTGATTTTTGTTGCTTCCTTAGACAACCACTCATCTAAAACTTGTTTCATTTTTGGAGAGTTATTTCTGAACGCCCAACAGATGGGCTGTGGCCTTGAAATTTCCAAATGATAGTCTAAATTGGGATAATCCTCTGACAGTATTCCCATCAAACTTTCATCAGATACAGTAGCCGCTAGTTTTCCTTCTGAAACTAAGCGAACTAGATCATCCGTTGAATAGCTTCCCGGCACAATGTGGAGCAACAAAGACGATCCTAAATTCCTCTCTAATTCTTTCATTCGCTCATGAAAAACAGAATAACCATGTATAGAAATCATTAGGTTATGCAGTTCTGAAGTATCCTTTATGATGGGAAATTTCTGTTTCGGCCTTTCAATATCAAAGGCCCGTTGGACCAATACCTGACGCGTGGCATAAATGGGTTGGGTAAAATCTGCAAAACTATCTCTCAGAGCAGTATAAGTAAGATTAGAACAAATAATATCCGCTTGATCGTTACCAAGCATTCGAAACATGGAGTCCACATCATCTACGATTTTAATTTTCAGATGCAATTGTTGCTCCTTCGCAAACGATTTTATCAATTCAAAATCAAAACCTAATGCTTGGTCACCAAATTGAAAATAAGTGGAGGCGCTGTTCTCAGTGAGCACCACCAATGTATCTCTACTTTGAATACCATCCCAGTCCGCGTTTTTTTTATCGTCCGGAATGTTCGTCGAGCACGCGTAAAAAACAAAAATGAGCAGATGTATAAAACACCACTTCACGGGATGAACAAATAATGTACTTTTTTTATTCATTTTCGGACGAAAGGTAAAGTTTTTTCCCTTTCCCCAATCAGCTTATATTTGGAATCTAATTTATGACACTGATTAAATCCATATCTGGAATCCGCGGTACCATAGGAGGCCTACCCGGAGACAATTTAACTCCGTTGGATGTAGTTAAATTCTGCTCAGCATTTTGCGCAGTCCACCAAGAAAAAAATCAACGAAAAGAAATCACCATTATCATTGGCAGAGATGCTCGTATTTCTGGCGAGATGATTGCCCAACTGGCTTCCAATACCTTGATCGCGATGGGCGCTCATGTCATTGATTTGGGATTATCCACCACCCCAACTGTAGAAATGGCAGTGGTTCACTACCAAGCTCAGGCCGGAATCATTTTAACGGCAAGCCATAATCCTGCCCAGTGGAATGCCTTGAAGTTGCTCAATGAAAAAGGGGAGTTCATTTCTGCAGAAATGGGCCAAAATGTTTTGTCCCTTGCCGAGAAAGGGGTAGAATTTGCTTCCGTTATGGAGCTTGGTAAGGTTCAAAAACAAAAAGATTTTGATTTCCATCTCGGTCCTATTTTATCGATGCCTCTGGTCAAAAAGGAATTGATAGCCATTAAAAAACTAAAGATAGTGGTAGATGGAATCAATTCTTCTGGAGCCATTTTTGTTCCGTTGTTATTAAATGCTCTAGGAGTAGAAGAAGTCTTTGTTATCAATGCAGAACCCACGGGTCATTTTGCTCACAACCCTGAGCCTTTGGCAGAGCATCTGCAAGAAACTTGCTTGATAGTAAAGCAAAAGAATGCTGATATGGGAATTGTGGTAGATCCTGATGTAGATCGACTCGCGTTTATCGATGAAAACGGCGAGCTATTCGGGGAAGAATATTCATTGGTGGCCATTGCAGATTATGTATTAAAATATAAAAAGGGAAACACAGTTTCCAATTTGAGCTCTACGCGGGCGCTTAAAGATATTACCGAAAAACATGGAGGAGAATATTTCGCAGCCGCGGTAGGAGAAGTAAATGTGGTTGAAAAAATGAAACAAGTGAATGCCGTAATTGGTGGAGAAGGAAATGGAGGAATCATTGTACCAGACTTACATTATGGTCGAGATGCATTGGTAGGCATAGCCCTTTTTCTGAGCCACTATTGTGAAATGTCTTTAACCATGTCAGAACTTAAAAACACTTATCCTCAGTATTACATGGGAAAGAAAAAAGTTGATTTAGATCCCACTAAACCTTCAGAAAAGATTTTAGCGGCATTGGCTGATGCGCATTCCAATGACAATATCAACCTAACAGATGGTGTAAAAATAGACTACCCAGATTATTGGGTACATCTCCGCAGAAGCAACACTGAGCCTATTATCAGAATATACACAGAAGCTCAATCGCAATCTCTTGCCGATAAAATGGCAGAGAATTGGATTCAAAAAATCAATGATATTTCGATTCAATGAAAAGTATTTATTTAGACAATGCTGCAACCACCGCCATTGCCCCTGAAGTTTTTGAGGCGATGGTGCCCTACCTTAGAGATCACTATGGAAACCCATCGTCCACGCATCACCTGGGAAGGCAAACCAAGGCAGTAATTGAGACTTCTAGACGAGTGATTGCAAAAGCCCTCAACTGTCTTCCATCAGAAATTTACTTCACGAGCGGAGGAACAGAGGCAGACAATCTTGCCATGCATGCGGCCGTGAAAGATTTAGGATGCCGACACATCATCACCACAGCCATTGAACATAGCGCCATCATAAAAACCGCTGAAATCCTAAGAGATCAGGGCAAAATTGAATTACATCTTTTAAAATTAGACGAAAATGGCAATATCAGTTTGAGTGAGCTTGAAGCGTTGCTCGCACACAAGGAGAATTGCTATGTTACCCTCATGCATGGAAATAATGAGATTGCTAACCTATTACCTATACAAGAGGTGGCTGAAATTTGTAAAAAATACAATGCCATATTCCATAGTGATACCGTTCAGACCATGGGGCATTATGCATTTGATTTGCAAAAAACACCCATCAGTATGCTGAATGCAGCTGCGCACAAATTCCATGGTCCAAAAGGAACAGGTTTCATTTATATCCATCGTAGTATTAAAATACAACCCCATATTACTGGAGGTGGGCAAGAAAGAGGACTCCGAGGGGGTACTGAAAACATTGCAGGCATTGTTGGATTAGCAAAAGCAATAGAATTGGCTTATTCCCATTTATCAGAGCACCAAGTTCATATTCAAAATCTAAAGCAATACATGAGAAGTAATCTTCAAATGCTTTTCCCTTCCATTGTGTTCAATGGCTGCTCAGCGTCTGAAGAAAGTTTGTACACTGTACTCAACGTCACTTTTCCACCTCACGAAAATGCAGATATGTTTTTATTCCTTTTAGATTTAAAGGGTATTTGCGCATCAGGGGGAAGTGCATGTAGCAGCGGGGCTACCAAAGGCTCCCACGTATTGAGTGCCATCGATGCATTGCAACCAGGCCAAGCAAGCGTCAGATTTTCATTTAGCCGATACACCTCTCAACAAGATGTTGATGAGGCTTTAAAGATCATAAAGGAAATCATGAACTAAAAAAAAGAGGACTCAACAGTCCTCTTTTTTATACATTTCCTCAGCAAGCTGAATTTTATATTTTGATAATTTTAAATTCCGTTCGACGATTGGCTTGATGCTCTTCTTCTGTACATGTGGATGGTTTTTTTCCTTCACAAGCACAACCATTCACCAGCTTGCTCTCCCCATAACCTTTACCGAAAATTCTCTTAGGGTTGGTAATGCGTGACTGAACATACTCCGCCGAGGCTTTCGCTCTTGCGTCTGATAATTTCGCATTCGATGCTTTACTTCCCCGGCAATCTGTGTGAGAACCCAATTCAATTTCAATGGTGGGATTCTCATTCATAGCCGCCACAATCTTGTCCAACTCAGCTGCAGCATCGGGCCTAATATCTGATTTTCCAAGATCAAAATAAATAGGTTTCACATCCAACATTTTTCCCAAATCCTTACCAACTTCTATTTTCTCCAAGCGCAAATCCATGAATGAATTGATATTCACCTCTCCTTCTTTATCCAACGATACAGTAAAAGTCTCCTCTAAAGGAAGATAACCTTTCTTGGTACAACTGATGGAAACTTTTATTTTATCGCCAATTCGTGGACCCTTCTCCACATCTAATCCAAACTGACCGTTTTGATCTGTATACAATAATGCCCTGTTATTAGAGTACTTGTTTTCAAAATCTACCTTTACCTGTTCAAGGCCTTTGGAAGATTTTAAATCCAAAACATTACCCACGATTTTAAAACGAGGTATTCTTTCTGCTACTAACTCCACCCAACCCTCATTGTCCACCGATCTTACATCAAAGCTTTTAACTGCACTTTCATATTCAGGAAAGTTGCATTCCAACTGCGACAATTCCCAATGCGTGCTCAGCGTATGCGCTTCCCCTTTGTTATCGGTTTTCAAAGTCTCAATCACCTCCCCTTTCTCATTCCTAACCAATACTTCAGCATTCACCAATGGCTCTCCTTTTGTGTTCTTCACCAAAATATTTATTGCTTTATCAAACACCCATGGTGTCAAAACAGTCACTTTATATATATCATCACTTCCCCTTCCTCCTGATCGATTGGAGGAGAAATAACCCTTCATTTCATTTGATTTGAGAAAAATCGAGAAGTCGTCACCATTCGAATTCAGCGAAGCGCCTGCATTGATTACTTTTCTTACCTTCCCATTATCCATCTTGGCAACGAAAATATCCAAACCTCCAATGCCCGGTAGTCCATTTGAAGAAAACAACAATAAATCATCCTGATAGGCAAAAGGAAACAGCTCATTCCCTTCCGAATTTATCGATGTCCCCATATTTTCCGGCAATCCCCACGATCCGTCCGCACTTTTAGTTACACGATACACATCAGTTCCCCCTGCTCCTCCCTTTTTATCTGAAACAAAGTACATCGTATTTCCATCTTTACTGATAGAGGCATGTCCCACAGAGCATTCCTCAAACCCCTTCAACTCAACTTTTTTCAAATCACTCCAAACACCCTCCACCAACCTCGTGTCGAACAATTCCAACTGGCCTAGAAGCTCTTTATTCTTTCTATTGCCATTGTTTCTGGTTACTACAGCATAATCGCCTTTTGAATTAAAAGCTACAGGCCCATCATGAAACTTACCTCTCCAAGTTTTAGTTCGCCTTTTGACTGTTTCCACTTGATCTTGCCTATTGATTTTACCCTCAAACAAATCTAAAAATGGTTTTCCGTTTCCATTCCATTTATTCCTAAGCGGGAAAACCCCATCGCGGGAAGAAGAGAACATCAATGTGCTATCCAATAAATAAGGAGCAAAATCCTGATCTGCGGTATTGATGGTAAGCGCATTGATCACATATTGTCCATTGTCCTTTTGAAGGTTTTTTAACTCCTCGTAGGCTTGGAAAGACTTATTGACTTTTGCTTCTTCATTCAAAGTCGACTGAGCTTTCTTCAAAAACTTTTCACTTTCCTCCCATCTACCCGACATCTTCAAAACTTGAGCATACTGATAATAATCTTCTCCATTTGCGTCACTAGACGCGCACACTTTTCTCCAAAGGGTATCGGCCAACGGAATATTTTCTAAAAACTGTTGACAAAACGCCATCTTCCTCATTACGGATGTGCTTTTCTCCTTTACAAACTGGTAATGTTTATAAGCTAAAGTATATGAGTAGTGGTCATAGTAATGATCCGCCTTTTTCTCAATTCTAGATTGCGCTGAAAAATTGTTGTAACAAAAAACAACTAACAAAAAGATGAATGTCTTTTTCATAAATTAAAAATATCTTGGTGACTTCACTTTCAATGGACTTCCGTACTGAAGGTCATATCTAAGTACTACTTCATGACTTCCGGATCTAGAAGAATATTTCCTCCATGAATAGGAAAAATCATATGAGTAACCCAACTGCAGATTGCTGTTGATATTAAAACCCATCATCATCCCCATTGCATCGCCGCTACGGGTGGTTATACCCAACCAAAACAAGTCATTGTAAATGGCCTGTAACGTCAAATCCAATTGAACAGGTGCTCCAGGAACTGATTTGACCAAAGCAGAGGGCTTCAATTGAATTTGATCATTCACCGGATACAATCCTCCTACGATGAAATAGTAATGTCTCTTGTTCTTCAGTATTTTGGTGTCCCTGGATCCTTTCACATAATAAGAATTCTCTATGATTCTGGGTGAGGATAGACCGGCATACCATTTTTCTGTATAGCAATAAGTTCCAAAGCCAAAATTAGGAGTTAATCTACTTCTATTTGCGTTGATAAACGCCTCGTCAGTGGCACTGGTCAATGATAACTGATCAAAGGTTGAAATCAAACTATGAAAACCTCCATTCAATCCAAAAGACAACTTAATATTCTCATTTACCTTCATTCGATAAGCTCCCATTACATTGAAAACATTAGATTTTATTGGACCGATTTGATCTCCATTGTAACTTATCCCCGCGGCAAAGTCATCACCAAAAACAGGTGTATTCATCGAAAAAGTTTGTGTTACAGGGGCCCCATCAAAACCAGCCCACTGACTGCGGTGCAATCCCACAAAAGACATCGCCCCGCGACTTCCCGCATAAGCAGGGTTCACCTCCAATGTATTAAACATATAATGCGTGTACATTGCCTCTTGCTGAGCGTTGAGGGTAAAGGCAAAAAGTAAAGTAGAAATTAATACTATCGATAAATTTTTCATCATTTCTTGATTTAGCGTTTGATATACAAGTAACCCAATTTTACATCCTCTTCTCGTCGCAATCGCACAATATAAAAGTATGTGCCTTCAGGAAGTAAATTTTTACCTACCAACCCTGCTTGGTTAAACTCCCCAGACCAATCATTCTTATATGGCTGTGCCTGGTAAACGACATTACCCCATCTGTTATAAATTACCACTTCATTGTCGGGATACTGATCTATATTAGGAATGATCCAATCATCGTTGACACCATCACCATTGGGAGATAGGCCTTCGGGAATCACAACTTCCTCTTCACATTTATCTTCATCTAAATAATCAGGCACTCCGTCCTCGTCACAATCCACTAAAATGGAAGAACATATATCTTGAAGACCAGATTCTGCGCTATCCAACAATCCATCGCCATCACTATCGATACTTAGATAGTTTAACACTCCATCACCATCAGAATCTAAAGTTAATGTTTCGAGGTAATCCGGAATTCCATCACCATCGCTATCCATGGGGGTTACTTGTATCAAAACCCAAGCAGTGTCGCACTGCCCTTGTCCGTTACAAATAGAGTAAGAAAGGGAATCAAGTCCACAATAATCCAGACTAGGCGAATACACGAGAACACCATTGGAGAATTCTACTGAAGCATTGCTGCTCGTACTAACTATGGTTATGGTAACATCATTTATATCTGTGAACAGGTCGTTTGCCAAGATATCGATCTCAATTGATCCAGAGTCAGATACCGCTGCATCATTGACTGCATCTAACAGCAATACATCTTCTATGTTGATCCAAATCCAAATAGTATCACAGAGGGCAGAATCGCAGACAGTTACCCACATCGAATCTAATCCAACGAATCCATTATTAGGGGTATAAACAAAACAGGTGTCTGTATCTCCCAATCCAGAAATCGCACCATTCTGGTTGCCTATTACGCTACCTACCGATAAAGAATCCCCATCAACATCTGAAGCCTCTAAACAAATTGTGATCGGAGTATCTATTGATGTCGTTAGCGATGCGAACTCCAGAGGCAAAACTGGTGCATCATTTACTGGATTTACTATCACATAGATCCAAGCCACTGTGGAAATCAAACCTGTACTATCGGAAATGGTATATGCAACGGAATCCACGCCATTGAGATTGACAAATGGAACGAATGAGACATTTCCTGCATTATCCACACTCCAAGACCCGATTTCTGTAACAACACCGGTTTGAACTCCAGGAGTTTCGGGATCTAAATCAACTGATCCTACATCCAAATTGTTATCCCCATCACTATCATTCAATACAACATTGATACTTCCCATTTCATCTTCATTGATCATCAATGTATCATTCACCGTTTGTGGATTACAATCATTTACAACAATGATTTCAACGATAACAGTATCTGATAAACATCCAGTATAGTTAGTGTCTACTGCCTGAATCATCCATATACCTTCATTGAGCAACAAAGTATCAATTGATTCATTTTCTACACCGTTTACCAATATCAAAGCATCACCTTGTGATTCCAATACGACAATACCCTGTGTTTCACCACAACCTATTTGACTTGAAGATAAAATTACTGGATCGTTCGGTGGGAAAAGACAAAGAGAAGAGTCATTGACATTCACGTTGAAATCAAAATTACATGCAGAGCTATCTGAACATCCTATGATGGTTTCAATACAAGTTCCGTCATCTATTGTCGCCAAAGAATCATAATTGAATGCAGTGGAGTCGGTACACCCGAAAATACAACCCTCATCTATTGTTCCATCACAATCATCATCTACATCATTGCAAGTTTCTTCCGCTGAATACACACAGGATCCATCATCTTCTAAAGCACTTTCCACATAATTACACGCCAATGGATCCATGCAACCTATTAGACATCCCTCACTGGTCTGACCATCACAATTCTCATCAATGCTGTTTCCACAAATTTCCATTACAGATGGATTGATGGCTGCATCAGAATCTACACAATCCGTTGAATCAATAACAAACCCGTCCGGAGCCATACATGCTAAAACACTATCTCCTGCGTTGCCGAATCCATCTAAATCAACATCCGCGTAGTAAACATTCTGAACACCTTCATCTACATCACCGTCACAATCATCATCTACTTCATTGCAAATCTCAGTGGATGGATAGATACATGAACCATCTTCTACTACCGCAAAGCTATTGAAGTTGCATGCCGCCACATCCATACAACCGATGATGCAGCCGTTGTCCAAAACCCCATCACAATTTTCATCCGAAGCATTTCCGCAAATCTCAGAAGCGGTTGGATTTATATTGAAATCTCCATCGTTGCAATCGGTGGAATCCGCGACATATCCTTCTGAAGTGGTGCAGGCCTGGATCAATGAATTAGAATCTCCAAAACCATCATTATCCGCATCTGCATAGAAAGCTAGCAATAAACCTTCATCCACTTCACCATCACAATCATCATCAAGATCATTGCATATTTCCTCTGATGGATAAAAACATGATCCATCACTCTCTTGGGCACTTTCAGAATAGTTACAAGCCATAGGATCCATACAACCAGAAGTACAACCTTCACTGAACAGACCATTACAATTTTCATCGAAGAGATTTCCACAAACTTCAGATGCTCCCGGATTTATTGAAGTGTCATCATCATCACAATCATCAGGGTTCGAAACAAAGCCATCAGGCACTTCACAAGCAAAATTTATGCTATTGATATCCCCATAACCATCACCATCCAAGTCCGAATAAAATGGTAACAACAAACCTTCGTCAATATCGATATCACAATCATCATCAATGTCATTACACACTTCAACCGCACCAGGGTATACTTCAGAATCAGTATCATCACAATCACCTGTCGAAGAGACATAGCCGAAAGGTGCAGAACACGCCAATGAATCTATTGAACCACCGACATTATCTCCATCCAAATCTTGAAAATACTGCGCAAACAAACCTTCATCAATATTGCTATCACAATTATCATCCTCACCATTGCATACTTCAGAAGCACCAGGATTTACTGAACTATTATCATCATTGCAATCTTCATTATTTTCTACATAACCATCAGGCAACTCACAAGAGGAAATAAATTCTGTTGATCCAAATCCATCACCATCTGCGTCTAAGAAGTACACATTTAACAACTCTTCATCGATGTCTCCATCGCAATCATCATCTTCATTATTGCACAATTCTGTTGCATCGGGATAGATTGAGCTATTTTCATCGTCACAATCTCCATTAACATCAATGTAACCTGGAGGGGCAGTGCAAGCCTGGATAGATTCATCAGAACCGAACAAATCGCCATCAGAATCCAAATAATATGTGTTTAATAAATTCTCGTCAATCAAACCATTACAATTGTCATCAATATTGTTACATACTTCAAGGGCATTGGGATTGATTGCAAAATTTTCATCATTACAATCTCCATTGATGGAAACAAACCCATCAGGAGCAGAGCATGCATTGATTTCAATTGAAGAACCCACTCCATCATCATCATTGTCTTGATAGAATGTGAGCAAAACATCTTCATCTACATCCGAATCACAATCATCATCTATATTATTGCAAATCTCCATCGCCGTTGGATTTATGCCTGCATCTTCGTCATTGCAATCTAGATTATTAGTCGTAAATCCATCCGGCTGACTGCATGACTCAACGCTAGGTTCGGTTCCATATCCATCTCCATCTCCGTCTGTAAAATAACTGTTGAATAAACCATCGTCCGCTAGATTGTCACAATCATCATCCAAGGCATTGCAAACTTCTATTCCATTGGGGTTTATATTGATATTCTCATCATCACAATCATCATCATTAGAGACATAACCCGCAGGCGGATTACATGCTAATACAGAGCTCGTTGAGCCGAAGCCATCACCATCCGAGTCTGCATAATAGGCACTCAGTAAATTCTCATCAATTTGTCCATCGCAATCATCGTCTATTCCATTACATATTTCCAAAACAGCGAAGAAGCAACTTCCGTCATCTTCAGTAGCCGATGCCGAGTAATTACAAGCTGCGATGTTGGTACAACCCACAGTGCATCCTTCACTAAATTGATTATCACAATCCTCATCGATAATGTTACCACAAATTTCCTCTGCGTTGGGATTGATCATATTATCATCATCGTTACAATCATCATCATTGGAAACATAACCCTCAGGAACTTCACAATCTAAAACTGTGGAATTAACATTTCCAAAGCCATCCCCATCCTCATCTGCATAATAAGTGATCAATGGAAGAGCCGATATGATAATAGTATTGCTGATGACATTGTTGGACGTCTGACATTGGTTATTCGGAGTCATGGTCAAGATAACTTCACCCCCATCTTGTACATTGGATAGCATCAATGAACCAGAGTTACCTCCAATGTTCTCACCATTCAAGCGCCACTGATAAATGGGGTTATTACCCTCATTGCTTGCAACTGATGTAAAGGTAAGGGCATCGCCTACACACAAAGTGGAAGTCGATGCACTGATTACTACTGTCGGGGTCTGATTGGGAATGACATTTACAATCACGACATTGCTCGAAACATCATTGGTTGCAAGACACTCATGATTTGAAGTCAATTGAACTGAAACCACATCACCGTCCACAAAACTATCGGAGGATAAAAACGCAAAGCCGTCGCCGCTAGGAACTCCATTGATAAACCATTGGTAGGCCGGAGCATTTCCTCCATTCACCGTGGTCGCATTGAACACCAAATTTTCACCTTCGCAAATTGAATTACTCGAAGCATTAATGGATACCGATGGATTAATATTAGGAATAACTGAGACATTAAGAGCATTGCTCGTTATTTGATTCAGCGCCTGACAGTCATTATCAGGTAAAACTTCCAGAGTTACAACATCAGCATTATTCAATTGGTTTGAAGAAAAAAGCAACGCATTGACACCTGTGGCAATTCCGTTTACTTTCCATTCAAATTGAGGATTTGAACCACAATTAAGTGGAGTCGCAGAAAAATTGACTACGGTTCCTGCACATACTATCAAATCATCAGCATTGATGGTAACAGATGGAACAACTGATTGATTGACCACCATAGTAATGCTGTTGCTCAAAGCTGTAGCAGTGGTTTGACAATTATTATTGGCCGTTACCACCAAGGAAACTATATCCTGATTAGACAATGAAGAGGTATTGAAAGAGGATGTGTTTGAACCCACATTCAATCCATTTATTTTCCATTGGTAATGAGGAGAAACCCCACCATTCAGCGCGTTTGCAGAAAACTGAACCTCAGCTCCGAAACAAATGGAAGTCTCCGAGGCAACTATGGTTACAGTAGGAGTAACGTTACTAATCACTTGCATCGATACCGAATTACTACTCACAAGATCTGTAGTTTGACAAGTATTATTGGGCGTAACACTCAAGCTTACAATATCTCCGTTTTCTAAGTTACTCGCTGCAAAAGTTGGAGCATTCAAACCTGCATTCGTTCCATTCACTTTCCATTGATAAACGGGGCTGTCGCCCAAATTGCTAGAGGATGCGGAAAACTGAACACTGGTTCCTTGACATATCAAGTTAAAATCTGCCTCTATACTGACGGACGGTGTTACAATGCTCGTAACATTCGTTGCAACGACATTACTGTTAGCTGTATTAGTAGTTTGACAAATATTGTTAGATATCATGACGACACTCACCACATCGTTGTTCGCTAAAGTGGTGCTAGTGAACGACGCACTGTTAGTGCCAGCATTGGTTCCATTCACCTTCCACTGATAGCTCGGTGCACTGCCTCCATTGGTGGGAGTAGCCGTAAATGTCACGCTCGTGCTCTCGCAAATAGTATTGTCCGCATCATTGCTTGCAATGCTCACACTCGGCGTTACATTACCTGTAACGGTCATGGTGATCGTATTGCTGTTGGCGGTGCTGGCTGTTTGACAAGTGTTATTGGATGTCATCACCACACTCACCACATCGTTGTTGGTTAATGTGGTACTAGTGAACGAAGCACTGTTAGTCCCAGCATTAGTTCCATTCACCTTCCACTGATAGCTTGGTGCATTACCTCCATTGGTAGGAGTAGCGGTGAAAGTAACGCTAGTGCCGGAGCAAATCGCATTATCTGCATCATTGCTCGCAATGCTCACGCTCGGGGTAACATTGCTCGTCACCGTCATCGTGATAATATTGCTAGTTGCAATTGTATTTGTCTGACAGGTATTACTGGCTGCGACCTCCAATGAAATTTGATCATTCCCCTCCAATTGATTCAACGATAAATTGGGAGAATTGACCCCTATCTCTTCTCCATTGACCATCCACACATAAACCGGAGTATTTCCTCCGTTAATAACAGAAGAGATAAAGGTGACGCTCGTGCCTGAACAAATCGCATTATCTGGAACATTGCTCGCAATGCTAACGCTTGGCGTTACATTACCCGTAACGGTCATAGTGATCGTATTGCTGTTGGCGATGCTGGCTGTTTGACAAGTGTTATTGGCCGTCATTACCACGCTCACCACATCATTGTTCGTTAAAGTAGTGCTAGTAAACGACGCACTATTAGTGCCGGCATTGGTTCCATTCAACTTCCACTGATAGCTCGGTGCACTGCCTCCATGGGTGGGAGTAGCGGTGAAAGTAACGCTAGTGCTCTCGCAAATAATATTGTCTGCATCATTGCTTGCAATGCTCACACTCGGCGTTACATTATCCGAGACGTTCATAGTGATGGTATTGCTCGTCGCAGTGCTTGAAGTGGCGCATGTGCTATTTGAAGTCATCACCACATTCACCAAATCGTTGTTGGATAAAGTGGTGCTAGTGAACGACGCACTGTTAGTGCCGGCATTGGTTCCATTCACCTTCCACTGATAGCTCGGTGAAGTGCCTCCATTGGTGGGAGTAGCTGTGAAAGTCACACTGGTGCCTGAGCAAATCGCATTATCCGCATCATTGCTTGCAATGCTCACGCTCGGGGTCACATTCGCCGTAACGGTCATGGTGATCGTGTTGCTAGTAGCAGTGCTCGAAGTTGCACATGTGCTATTAGAAGTCATCACCACACTCACCACATCGCCCTCCTCAAGGACTGAGGTAGAGAAATTGGCTGTGCTCACACCTACACTTACACCATTGATTCTCCAATCATAAACAGGAGAAGTTCCTCCTCCGCTTGCTGTGGCTGTGAATAATACCTCGGCGCCATCACATACATCATTGTCTAATTCGCTACTCTGTATTGTCACGCTCGGAGTAACACTATTGGTCACTGTCATTAAGATTTGATTACTCAAAGCTTCGCTGGAATTTTGACAATTGGCGTTGGTAGTAACCAATAAAGTTACGACGTCATTATTGGAAATGCTCGAGGTTGAAAAAACACTCGCATTATTCCCAACATCATTTCCGTTCACCTTCCATTGATAAATTGGAGCATTGCCACCATTGCTTAAAGCTGATGTAAAGGTTACAGTTGCTCCCAAACAAATCGATATATCATTGGCTGCTATTGTCACTAATGGGGTAACGTTATCCGTCACCGTCATGGTGATCGTATTGCTAGTGGCGGTGCTTGAAGTTGCGCATGTGCTATTAGAAGTCATCACCACGCTCACCACATCATTGTTCGACAAGGTAGTACTGGTGAACGTTGCGCTATTAGTACCCACGTTGGTGCTATTCACCTTCCACTGATAGCTCGGTGTAGTACCTCCATTGGTAGGAGTAGCTGTAAATGTCACACTGGTGCCTGAGCAAATCGCATTATCCGCATCATTGCTTGCAATGCTCACACTCGGCGTTACATTACCCGTAACGGTCATGGTGATCGTATTGCTAGTGGCGGTGCTTGAAGTGGCGCATGTGCTATTAGAAGTCATCACCACGCTCACCACATCATTGTTCGACAAGGTAGTACTGGTGAACGTTGCGCTATTGGTACCCACGTTGGTGCTATTCACCTTCCACTGATAGCTCGGTGTAGTACCTCCATTGGTAGGAGTAGCCGTAAATGTCACGCTCGTGCTCTCGCAAATAGTATTGTCCGCATCATTGCTTGCCATGCTCACGCTTGGCGTTACATTACCTGTAACGGTCATGGTGATCGTATTGCTAGTGGCGGTGCTGGCTGTTTGACAAGTGTTATTAGCTGTCATCACCACGCTCACCACATCATTGTTCGACAAGGTAGTACTGGTGAACGTTGCGCTATTGGTACCCACGTTGGTGCTATTCACCTTCCACTGATAGCTCGGTGTA
>CANHWU010000001.1 GCA_947464415.1 Flavobacteriales bacterium | reverse complement strand
TTCGTTATCTAACTTCAAAAGGAGTGACAAAGGACAGTATTGGAATTGCCTCACTGAATCAAACCGATATCCAAAACATTGAATGGGGTATTCCCAATTTCCTTTATCCAGAGATGAATGGCATTAGACGAAGGTTAGATCGGATTTTTTTTGAATTTCAAATGATGCAATTAGGATATCCCCCTAATGGCCATTCTCTCTTCCAGCGTTTCATCTATTGGAAAAATGCGCTTCTCATCATAAAAGAGCACTGGGTGCTGGGAGTAGGAACCGGGGATATTCAAACCGCATTCAATGAGCAATACCAAAAGCAAAATGATGGACTGGAAAGTACCTATCAACTCAGAACACACAACCAATACCTGACCCTGATTCTCACTTTTGGCCTTATCGCTTGGTTATTGATCCCTTACATGATTTTCACTTTAATAAAAACATCGAAACGCTATTCTCTGATGGCACTTATCTTCACCTTGATTCTACTGCTCTCCTTTCTTTCTGAGGATACGCTTGAGACTCAAGCGGGTGTAACATTTGCCGCTTTCTTCAGCGCTTGGTGGTTGGGTGCTCCATTATGGACCTCAGAAAAGTGGCGACCGAAGCTGGGCTCGTTGTAATTTTTTCTTGACCACTATCCTCCTCTGCTAAAATATGAACCTTCCTTCCCAGTGGTTGCCATCGGCCGGGATGAATAGGGATTCGATTCACATACAAGCCCACCGCGTGGATCCCAGCTTGAGCGGCCAAATGCAAAGGACCTGTGCTACAAGCAATGAGTGCCGTGCTCTCTGCAATAAAATCAATCAACTCACTCAATGAAAATTTCCCACACACAGACTCAATATGTTGTAGATGAGAGCCTTGGTACATGGATAATACCTCTTGATCCTTCTTCGTTCCGGATATCACAATTTCGTATTCCTGGTGATGTAATAAACCCACCAATTCATCATATTGATCCAGCGTCCAATTGAGTGCACTTCCCTGTGAAAAGGGATGAATAATAATTCTCTTTTTAGAATGGGTTGTATTAAATCGCAACAAGGGAAGAGTATTTAACTCCACTATAGAGGGTATGGAATGGAATCCAAGACCGGTTAATAATTTTAAATTCAATTGGGCTTCATGCAAAGGCGAATTCTTCCGACCAAACATCGGCCTTTGATTGGCCCACCTCCAAGAAGAAAACCGATGACCTGTCGCAATTCGCTTTGGTACACCGGCACAATGCGCCGCCCTCATCCAGCGCGGATCGGGCAGGGCAAATATGATCAAATCCAATTTTAATTGCTGGAGCCATCGCACTTGATCTTCCAATAAATAGGCATTATCAGCATTGAGAAACTCATCCACCCACAAACATCTTTCTATGATATCCTTTGTGTAGGATTTACCCAAAAAGAAAACGCAAGAGGAAGGAAACAATTTTTTCAGATAATACGCCATGGGCAATGTCAACATCACATCTCCTATACTATCTGTCCTGGCTATCAAAATTCTCATTGATTGGAATGCTTTAGATGTTGCAATTCATACCAATATTGGTACTTTTTATACGCTGCCCATGCGGAACGTGAGCATACTTTCCATCCTGACCAACCATCCAAAACACCTCCCTTTAAAAAATACATTTGAATGAACTTAAAAATAGGAGACAACCCTCTCATCCACCAGAAAGTTCTTTTTCCCTCCTTCACCTTTTCCTCTGCCATGATTCTTACAAACTTATCCGCTTGCCTGTAGTGATCCTCTGGCGTGTAGTAGCTATAATGTAAGCAATCACCCACTATCCATTCAATTCTCTTGGTTTCACCGGCAGATTTCCATGTGAGTGCCTCATGAATCACTCCTCTCCATTCCACTTCTCGTCTATCAAAAATTCTCCATTTTTGATCAGGATACCACCCACAATGTCTGATCCAACTTCCACAGTAATTCGTGAGACGAGCAAATTGCGCTGGAACCAATCCCCTCATCTTTAAATCGTTTATAGACTTTACTAATTCCTCACTCAAAGCTTCATCTGCATCCAAAGATAAGATCCAATTATAACTCGCTTTGCTATTGGCTTTATTCTTTGAAATAGAATATCCCTCCCATTGATGTTGAAAAAACTGCACAGGATATCGCTCACAAATCTCCCTTGTTTTATCAGTAGAAAAAGAATCCCAAATGACGATATCATTTGTCACCTTCAATGCAGATTCTATACATCGCTGGATGTTTCTTTCTTCATTGAAGGTAATAATCACTACCGATAATTCTGAATGTTCCATGTTTACTGAACCACTTCAAAAATTATCTGTCTTTCCAATAAATTTCCTGACTTCACTTTCACCATGACCTCGTCACCCAAATGAATTTCTTCTCCTCTATTATTGACCATGATATACGATTGCTTATCGAAATGAAAATTACCAAAATCCAGCGAATCAATAGGAACAAATCCCTCACATTTATTTCCTTTGATTTCCACAAAAAGACCATTGGAGGAAAAACCGGAAATCATCCCCTCTAATATTTGACCTTTGTGCATCAAGAGATATTCCACTTGCTTGTATTTAATGCTGGCTCGCTCCGCCTCCGCTGCCTTCTTCTCCATGATGGAGTCATGCTTACAATGTAGCTCCAAAAAGGTTTCATTGGCAGGCCCCTCATTGTCTAAATAACGTTGTAACAATCGATGTATCAACACATCGGGATATCGTCGTATCGGTGAAGTAAAATGAGAATAATCAGAAAAGGCCAATCCATAATGACCAATATTTTTGGTAGAATATTCCGCTTTGGCCATCGAGCGAATCGCCATGATCTGCACCATGCTTTCCTCCGGCTGACCCTCTACACGTGCTAATAATTCTTTGATCACCTTTCCACCAACGCTGTCCGTAGCTTTGGGAAGCTTGTACCCTAAATGCTTCAGAAAATTATGCAAAGATTGAATCTTTTCAGGACTCGGCAAATCATGCACCCGATATACACAAGGTCGCGATTGACCTTGCGCATTTTTTCCGACAAACTTTGCTACACGTTGATTCGCTAACAACATAAACTCCTCAATCAACTGATTGGATTCCTTCATCACCTTGATGTAAACACCCTCCGGTTTGCCCTTATCATCCAATTTGAATTTCACCTCCTCACTGCTGAAATCAATGCTCCCTTCATCAAATCTCTTCTTGCGCAATTTTCGCGCAAGACCATTCAAAGTCAAAACTTCATTCTTAAAATCGCCCTCTCCTCCTTCAATGATGGCTTGAGCTTCCTCATAAGTAAACCTTCTGTCGGAATGAATGATGGTTCTTCCAAACCATTCATTTTGAATATTACCCGATACATCCATTTCAAAAACCGCAGAAAAAGTCATTTTATCCTCATTTGGTCGCAATGAACACAACTCATTGGAAAGCCTCTCTGGCAGCATCGGAATGGTACGATCCACCAAATAAACACTGGTAGCTCTTCTTTGTGCCTCTTTATCGACGATAGAATCGGGCTGGACATAAAAAGACACATCCGCAATGTGCACCCCCACTTCTACATTTCCATTCTCCAATGCTCTAAAAGACAACGCATCATCAAAATCTTTCGCGTCAAAAGGATCAATGGTAAATGTGGTTATAGTTCTAAAATCTCTTCGCTTGTTGATCTCATCATCTGTAAAACCGTCTTTGATTTCATTTGCAAAATGTAAAACCTCTTCAGGAAACTCATAGGGTAGCTCAAATTCCGCCATAATAGCATGCATCTCAACATCATGAACACCTTGTTGCCCAAAAACTTGCACTACCTCTGCCAATGGCATTCGCTTAGGGTCCGTCCATTCTGTAATTCTTACCGAAACTTTATCCCCTTCCTTTGCCGTTCCTTTTTGAGGACCTTTTACAATAAATACAATTCCCAAATTTTTGGTTACTGGAATAACCTCCGCATATCCCCCTTTATCGTGAAATACACCGACATATTGTGAACGAAAACGCTCCACAATCCTGATAAATTTGGCCCGTGAACGACGACCCAAATTTTGCACTTGAATCTCCACCTTATCTCCTGAAAGTGCCGTTCCGAACGTAGCTTTTTCCAACACAAAATCTTCTTCCACACCAGGTACAGCAACATAGGCCTTCCCAAATTTACTGACATCAATCACCCCGATGAGGGTAACTTGTTTTACTTCCTTCAATATAAACTTCCCTCTCTCCGTTTCTTTGAGTTTTCCATCTGCAACCCCACGGTGCAAAATTTCCATCAACAACACACGATCACCCGAATCCTTGATTCCCAAGGCAGCGCCAATTTGTTTGTAATTCAAACCCTGTGTGGGTTTGGCCTCTAACACCTTCCACACCTCCTCGGCAAGACGCGCTTTGAATCCGCCAGAGGACTTTTTTTTCTTTCTACTCATCATAACAACGAAGGTACAGCACAAATTATGAGAAATGAAAGATTGATATTTATATAACAATTCTGTTCATCTTCAAAATCTCTTTGATATATTTGAGCCAAACAATAATTATATGAAAAAAACTTTACTTTCTATTTTAGCTTGCGGCAGCATAGGTATGGCTTCCGCTCAATTGGTGGATCCTAGCTTTGAATCAGGGCCTGGAGCCTATTGGACAGAGTTTTCAGCAGTTTATGGAACTCCCCTTTGTGATGCCGCATGTCTTGGCGGACAAACCTTAGCCTATGATGGGGTATGGTATTATTGGGGAGGTACAACAGCAGGTGACTTGGAAGAAACTTTAATGGCTCAGCAAATGACCATTCCAGCTGGAAACTCTGCTACCATTGAATTCCAATTTGGTAATGTAGGTGGTGATGGTTCCACCGATGATACATTTATCATGAGTATCGATGGCAATCCTATTTTCAGCGTTACTGGCGCTGATACTGCTGCCTATCCTTTGTATACACCAGTTACCATTGATATTTCGCAATACGCAAATGGTGGTGTACACTATTTCGCATTTGCCTCATACCAAAATGGTGGAACTAACTTTTTGTTGGATGCCTTGAATTTGACTGTCAACGGACAATCTCAAACCAATATCAATGATATGGTCAACAGAGAAAAAGAAGTGGTAGTGTATCCAAGTCCAGCCAATGACAATATCAATGTACAATTCAATCAAGCCGTTTCAGGTAGCGCAACTATCAGCATTTTTGATGCAACTGGAAGCTTGGTAAACCGTGATCAAGTAAACCAAATCACGAGCAAAACTTTCACTTTAGATGTTACTCAACTTCCCAATGGAGTATACTTCATGAATGTTGACAACAACGGAAGTCAATTCCAACAGCGTTTTGTTGTTGCTCACTAAAGGAAATTATTTTTTCGAGAAAAGACCGATTCGTCGGTCTTTTTTTTTGACCAAAAATGATAATTTTGCGCTATGTCTGAAAAAGTAATGCTCGGTCTAAAACTGCCCACTGATCCCAGATGGGTGAATATCGTAGAAATGAATATCCAAGAAATTCTCACTGATCACGCTTATTGCGAGCAAAAGGCCGCATCTAACGCTATTTCATGTATAATCAGATTTCCGGAATACCCTGATGTTGTGACAGAAATGGTGCGAATTGCAAGAGAGGAAATGGACCATTTTGGGCAAGTACATCAAGAACTACTTAAAAGAGGTCTTTGTCTTGGAAGAGAGAGAAAAGACGAATATGTCCAAGATTTAGCAGATTATATCAGAAGTGGCGGCGGTAGCAAGGAACAACAATTTGTAGATAGAATGCTCTTTGCCGCAATGGTTGAAGCGAGAAGTTGTGAGAGGTTTAAATTACTTTCCCAAGAAATCGCCGATTCCGAGTTAAGGCAATTCTATTACGAACTGATGATCAGTGAAGCAGAACATTACACCACCTTCATCGGATTTGCCAGAAAGTATGCAGGAAAAATAAATGTTGATCAACGCTGGCAAGATTTCCTAAATTTCGAAGCTTCACTCATGGAGAAATACGGCAAAAAAGAGACGATTCATGGTTGAAATTGAAATTTGTAATAAAGAACAACTACCTCTGATTCAGATTTTAGCCAATGAAATTTGGCCAGAAGTATATGATTACATGATCAGTACTGAACAAATTCAGTACATGCTCAACAAAATGTATAGCCTACAATCATTGGAAGAACAATGGCAAAACGGTCATCAGTTCATTGTTCTATATGACCATCAAACGCCCGTTGGATTTGCTTCATTTGAAAAAGGTAAAGAAGGAAATACCCAATTGCATAAATTGTATCTTAAAAAACAAGAACATCATAAGGGATTAGGAAAAAAAATGCTGAACTTCGTTTTAGAGTACTGTCGCTCCCATGATCAAACGAGTGTCACTTTAAATGTCAATCGGAACAATAAAAGTTTAGCATTTTATATTGCAAATGGATTTCAAATCATGAGGTCAGTAGATATCTCTATTGGAGAAGGGTTTGAAATGAACGACTACATCATGCACCGATCACTCCTTTGATTTCAGTTCTATTCTGAAGGTAGTTCCCTTTCCCAATTCAGATTCTTTCACAAAAATGCTTCCCTTGTGATACTCCTCAACGATTCGTTTAACCAGTGATAATCCCAATCCCCAACCGCGTGCTTTGGTAGTATAACCTGGTTTAAAAACGGTTTTCCATTTATTCTTGGGGATTCCCTTTCCCGAATCTTTTACTTCAATGATCACTTTACTAAGCTCACTTCCTACGAGTACCTCTATCGAGCCATTCTCCTCAAGGGCATCAGCAGCATTCCGCACCAAATTTTCAATCACCCATCCAAACAAAGCTTCATTGATTGCCACAGTTGTGGTTCTTGAAGGAAGTTGCAAGGTCACCTGAATCTTTGAAGAAATTCTCTTTTTCACATAATCCAAAGATTCATCTATGGTTTTCCTGATATCCACATTTTTCAATTCCGCTTCAGAACCAATTTTTGAAAACCGCTCCGTAATGATTTGCAATCTCTGAACATCCTTATTTAACTCAGCGATATATGCAGGAGAAACATTTTGCGTTTCCAAGAGGGCACCCCATCCCATCAATGAGCTCAAAGGCGTTCCCAATTGATGCGCCGTCTCCTTGGCCATGCCCACCCACACTTGATTTTGCTCTGCCTTTCGATAAGTAGAGAAAATTAAATAACTGATGAATAAAAACACCGTCACCAACAATAATTGCCCAATCGGAAAATACCTCAACTGTTGCAACACCAAAGAATCCTCGTAGTAAATACTAACGGGCACTCCATCGGGCTTTTCAATCTTAATGGCTGGATTGGCTGATTTTATAGATTCCAATCGCTCCACATTGGCTACCTCCTCAGGTGACAATCGTGCATAACTGATGATCTCTTGCGTCTTATCATTGATGATAACAATGGGAACCGACGTGGAAGCAACAATCTTATCATCAATGAAAGCCCGATTCAATTCATTCAGTGTTTTTTCAGTTTGTTTGTACAATTGACTATCGTCAAAATACAATTTCATCCCTAACTCCGGAATACTGATAGGCTGATACTTTTTAATAATTTCATTTTTCAGTGAATCCGCAAACTGAACATCCAGTTCTCGTCCTCTTGGTAGGTTTCTACCTTGCTGAAACTGACCATTCTTATCGTATAATAGAATAGGTATTGTGGAATTGTCTTTTAGATATTCGACAGGAAAAGTATAATCTAAATTGGGATCACCATTGGAAATAACAGATAACGCTTTGCCCATCAACCTTCCCTTGGCCTCTTCCTCCAAACGCAAAAGGGTGAGCAATGAATCGATATACTGCGTTGACTTGGCGCTACGCACTATGGTTTGGGCCCATAATTCAGCCTTATTTTTTTCATCCGCCCTGATACGATCAATGATGATCTGGGTGTAGGCCAAAGTCAAAAACACCAATAAAGTTGCAAATCCCACCAACACCCACTTCCAGCGTTGCTTGCTTTGATAAATATTGAGTTTAACCATGGTCGCATAAAGATACATCAACTTGAAAAACTGAGCCATTACTTCAACACAAAAAATCATGCAACCACTTTGACAAGGGATGAATCACCTTCCCGTTTTGTATCCAAGTACAACTCGAATAAGGCCATGTTTCATTTTCATCAATCAAGCCCATCCGCATGGGTAACGAATGAAAATGCTCAATGCTCGATTTCAAAATTCGCACCCGATCAATTCCCTCTTGAGGAATGGGTAAAACAATAGGTTGAACAGAGGATTCATCCAATTGAAAATACCCAAAGGTTTGATAAATAGATCTGCGCAAGGAACTTGAGAAATCCCGCACGGTCTCCTCTGAGTGCATCGCACGAGATTGCACAATAAAATGACATTGATTGGGCAATACAACGTAAGCCAACACCAAAAAATCTTGACACAACCAATAATTCACATGATCAATAAACTCCTGATAAGTCAGTGCACCTCCATTAAACGAATGACTGACCGATAAGCTGAGAGATAATCGATATTCAGTAAAGGGGAAAAAAGCTATTGGATTTTTCATGGTGCAAACTTGCGAAGCTCCTCACTTGGTGACAAGTAACCTCTAAGCAAGGCATATTCCATCATACGCCACCATTTTCAATCAACACAGATATTCCAAGGTAGATGATATTCTATTATTATACGCATAAAAAAACCCGCCGTAGCGGGTTCATTTTGTATTTATTACTATTACTTCGATTTATAATGAACTTCTGTTACATCCCCATTGGAATCTTTAGACTTCGTCCAAAATTCGCTATTGGTCAATCTTGTTATGGTAACCGTTTGAGAGAAGTTAGAGTTATTACTCTTCGTTGTGAATGTCTCATCATCACCAAACTCCCAAGTTCCATTATCCTCCCCACTGATCACTTGACCTAAAAATGTATAAGAAAAAACGGTACTATAGGTACCGTCTCTTTCAATGGTAAATTCAAAGGTTTCTCCTTCTGTAGATTGGGCTGTTACATCAACACCATTCTGTAACACTTTGTCATAGACCCAAGTTCCTGCTAGGCGTCCTGTTTTTGAACGCAATGAAATAGCGGGTCCGTCTTCATACTTTCCACATGACCACAACATTACCAATGTCATCGCCACTAATGCCAATTTAAATTTTTTCATATAATTAGTTTTTTTCAAATATACTTACCTTTTAGTTGTATCAGACGAAGTTGTATTGAACAATTATCTTTTAAAAAGTGGCACCGTAGAACACGGCTCACCAAACATCAACGACTTCACTACTGGCAGCACTTTCAACATAAAACTCATTTGTATTTGTCGAGTAACAAACGGACTTGTGCAACCCTTGATAATCACCCGAGCTCCATCATAGTCCGCAACATCCAATGCTTGAATCCGTTGATGAAGCCATTGCTCTTTTGCGCTGTCCAAATTTCCTACAAAAATGCCCTTGGCATGATTACCAAAATGCGACCCTATCAACAAATGAGCCCACTGGGGAATAATTATATCCCGAGGTATGAGCACATATACCCATTGGTTGTTATAAAAATCAACGGGTGTTTTCTTCAAAAAATCTCTTAGATCTGCCTCTCGAAGCGCCAACCCTTGCCAAAGCAAAGGGGTTAAATCGAAACATTCAAAATGCACATCCTTCACCCATTCTTCTAAATCGACAGTAATGAGTCCGCTGTTGGCTACTTTATTGATGATGACATCACTCATGCTGTTTGAGTCTGCACTGCCTGACCCAACATTTCCAAAGCTTCATTCACCATAGCGGCAGTATCAAAACCACATTCCTTATACAACTCATCCTGTGTACCGTGTTCGATATAAGCATCCGGAATACCGAGACGCTTCACCTTACACTGATAACCGTGGTCTGCCATAAACTCCAATACTGCAGATCCCATTCCGCCTTGAATACAACCATCTTCTACCGTGATGACATATTTGAATTTTCCAAATACTTCATGCAACATTACTTCATCCAACGGCTTGGCAAAACGCATATCATAATGGGCGGCATCAACACCTTGTTCTGATAATAATTGCACTGCCTTCGTGGTGTAATTTCCTATGGGGCCCAATGTTAAAAAGGCAATATCACCTCCATTGACCAAACGCCTTCCTGTTCCTACCTTAATTTCCTCCATAGGGGTTTTCCAGTCAATCAACACCCCATTACCTCTCGGATATCGAATGGTATAGGCACCCTGAGGATTGGCTTGTGCTGAATACATCAAATTTCTCAACTCACTCTCATTCATGGGAGAAGACACCACCATGTGAGGGATGCAACGCATATAAGCAATATCATAGGCACCATGGTGAGTGGGGCCATCCGCCCCCACCAATCCTCCACGATCTAAACAAAACACCACATTTAACTTCTGCAAGGCCACATCGTGCAACACCTGATCAAAAGCTCTTTGCATGAATGAACTGTAAATATTACAGTACGGAATCAATCCTTGGGTGGCCATCCCTGCACTGAACGTCACGGCGTGTTGCTCCGCAATGCCCACATCAAAAGCTCTGTGTGGCATCGCCTCCATCATAAACTTCAATGAACTTCCTGAAGGCATTGCAGGGGTTACCCCTACAATCTTATCATTTTTCTCGGCAAGCTCAATAATGGTATGTCCAAAAACGTCCTGATATAGCGGGGGCTGTGGGGCCTTAGGGACTACTTTCACAATTTCACCCGTGTCCTTATTGAAAATCCCTGGGGCGTGCCAAGTAGTGGGTGAACCCTTTTCAGCAGGCTCATAACCCTTTCCTTTTTTGGTAACACAGTGCAAAATTTTTGGACCCGGAATATCTCTCAAATCCCTCATTACTCTCACCAAATGGTCTACATCGTGACCATCAATCGGGCCAAAATATCTCCATTTTAATGACTCAAATAAATTGCTTTCTTTGATCAAAGAACCTTTTAAGGCCTCAGAAATTTTATGCGCTACCGCTTGAGCATTTGGTCCAAACTTACTCACTTTGCCCAGCAACTGCCAAACATCATCCTTTACTTTATTGTAAGTATGGCTCGTTGTAATGTCCGTTAAGTACTCTTTCAATGCCCCTACATTCGGATCAATGCTCATGCAGTTGTCATTTAAAACTACTAAAATATTGGAGTCCGTGATACCGCCATGATTCAAGCCTTCAAATGCCAACCCTGCCGTCATTGCTCCATCTCCAATCACCGCAACCACATGACGATCTTTCTCTTTCTTCAACTTAGAGGCCACCGCCATACCCACTGCAGCACTGATGGAGGTAGAACTATGGCCGACACCAAAAGTATCAAACTCACTTTCACTTCTCTTGGGAAACCCGCTGATACCCTTATACTTTCTATTGGTGTAAAATAAATCTCTCCTACCTGTAAGAATTTTATGTCCATACGCTTGATGACCCACATCCCAAACCAATTGATCGTAGGGAGTTTGGAAAACATAATGGAGGGCTACGGTCAATTCCACCACACCCAAACTCGCGCCAAAATGACCTCCCTTCTCTGATACTACATCCACGATATACTGTCTCAACTCTGCACAAATATCCTTTAGATCCTTGTCTTGGAAAAGTTTACGGAGATCATCAGGAGTATTGATGTTGGCCAATTTCTGACCGGGTATATATGGATTATTCATGATGGACGAATTCAACTAATAACACAAAAATACGATGAAAGTTCTCTGATGCTCGAACTTTTATTGCTCAACAGACCACGTCAATTGAAGAAAATAAGTACACTTCGGCGAAGTAATAACAAATTCATCTTGATCTACTGCTGTAGCCGGATTAAAAGCCACCATGTCCACTTGATTTCCACCCGGATCCATCAATCGGAACTCATATAAAGTATCTACCGAACAAGATAAATCAGGATACCAATCGAACACAACATCGGTGAGAGATCGGACATCTTGAGCAAAGAACAGCGTGGGTCCATTGCTTTTCCTGATTTCTAAACTCGCACCAATCATGGATTGAAGGGAAGAATCTGGTGTGGCCATCCAAATGAAATTCATTTGAGCTCTATTGGAAGTAACGACTGGTGGAATGTAGGTGGAATCCGATGAGTTGGAATCATCTGGGTCCTGCTCACCTCCTTTTGTACAGGAAAAAGACATCATCATGACTGACATGATGAAACCGAATATTATGAGATGCCTATTGTTTTTCAAAGTGCCTTGCCTGAATATTGTGTTCCTCCGTTTCAACAACAAAGGTATAAATTCCTGAAGCCAAATCATCTATGGACAATGTATTAAAAACACCCAACTGACCAACATGCACAATTTGACCCAAGCCATTCACAATCCGAAATGTACATTTCTGAGAGAAATCAGATTGCACATATAACACCCCTTGTGCAGGATTGGGATAGATCGTCCAATGGAAAAGTTCCGTTTCCTCCACTCCAACACCGCACGGATCAACATATATATTTCTGACGGCTCTGTTGGTACAACCTTGCGGGTCGACATAATTATAGGTGATGGCATGCCATCCTGAACCCGCAATATTGGGATAAAATTGATTTCCGGACACTCCAATACCAGTATAAAATCCACCCGCGGGAACCCCCGTCATAAGAACGGGAAATCCATTAAAACAAATAGTATCTGTGGGGAGGAAAAGCTCAGTAGGCGCAAATAACACATCGATGAATTCTTCAGGCGTACTGACTGTGCAGCCCGAAACAGGATCATTGATTTCATAATGGATATAATGAGCCCCACCTCCGGCCAAACCTGGATTAAATGTGCTGCCTTGGATTCCCCCTCCATCAGAAACAAAGGTTCCTCCCAAGGGTAAACCAACCAAATTAAGCGGCTGCGCCGACACACAAATAGAGTCCGTAGCCAATGCCATTACCACATCAGGCGTTTCCGCTAAAGAAATACTCACGCCAGAAGAAGCCTCACATTCATTGATCGCCATTACACTGACCGTATATGAACCCTCCTCCGTAACAATGAGAGGATCCGATTGAGAGTTATCATGTGTCCACTCCCAAAAAGCCACCAACGAATCAGGAGTAACAGTAGGAAATAATTCCAGATAAATGTCAGGAGTGCAATAAACGGTTTCACCCACAAAGAATATCGAAACTTCCGGAAGCGGCTTCGCGTCCACATATAATGGAGCCGAAATTCCTTGACAACCGTCCATTAAACCTCGAACTGTAATCCACTGCGTCTCCTCCACTTCGATGAATTCTGTGGTATCCCCTGTACTCCAAACATAGCTATCGGCTCCCCCTGCCGCCATGGTGACGATTTCACCCTCACAGAACTCCAATTCACCATCTATGGCAATGGTTACATAGGGATTAGGACAATCTTCTATTCTTCCAAAAATTCCATCTTGTCCTCCATTCAGGGTAGATTGCCAGCCATTAGAGGCCAAAAGCGGAGATGCCGCAGATCCCGCAAACAATATTTTCTGCATAGGATCAATGCTTAAAAATCTCAACTCCTCATTTCCTGCTCCTCCATAATAGGTGGCCCATTGTGGTGTTCCTTCTACAGTAAACTTAGTAAGGAATAGATCGGTACCCCCTTGCACCGAAGTTTGAAATCCATTGATCGCTAAACCTGCAGAGTTGGTCTGTCCACCAAAATATATATTTCCCACTGCATCGGCCACCATAGACGATCCTACATCTGCCCCTGGGCCACCAAAGTAGCTTCTCCAATTGAGTATTCCCGTGCTGGAATACTTTGCCATAAACGCATCCGATACCCCACCGGCAAAGGAAGGTTGAAAGGCACCAACCGTTGCAAAACCGTTGGAAGAGGTGGTCCCCACCAAATAAATATTACCATAAATATCAGAACTGCACTGCTCAGCGATATCTGTTCCCACGCCTCCCACATAGGTGGCCCAAGACATCACCCCCAACTCATTGAAAGCCGCAATATATCCATCCTTCAAACCGCCACCATAGGTAGTTTGTTGCCCAGAACTTGCTATTCCCGTCACAGAAGCTGTGCTGCCGGTTATATAAATTCTATCGTTCAGCGCGTCATAGCCAATTCCTCCTGCGGTTTCGATATTCTCTCCTCCAAAAAACGTACTCCAATACAAAGAAGCCATGCCATTGATACAAGTAATGAAAACATCACCTTGACCGCCATAAACATTATCACCTCCTCCAAACACCGGATAATCACTGGAAGTAGTTTCACCCAAAACAAGCACTCGTCCCTCATTATCTACCGTAATTCCCAATACATATTCAGAGCCAGAACCTCCCAAATAACTTCCCCAAACCCGTTGACCATTCCCATTGAACTTCACGATAAAACCATCTCGTATTCCGCTCAAGGTGGGCTGGAAACCAAATGATGCCACCAACATAGTGGATGTAGTAGTGCCCCCCATATAAACAAATCCATTTTGATCTATGGCAATCGTATTCCCTTCATCTTGACCCTCTCCACCATAATAGGTAGCCCATAATCTTTGGCCTTGCGCATTGAACTTGGCAATAAACGCATCTCGACTTCCATTCATATTGGCTTGATGTATATTCCCTCCGACTGCATTCCCAGAAATAACCGTTGTGCTCGTGGTGGTTCCTGTGATATAAATATTATTATCCACATCAGAAGTGATTCCAGTGATATCATCAAAAACTTCTCCCCCGTAATAAGAAGACCAAATAACTTCTGGATCGATAATCAAATCTTGTTTGGGGTCAAAATCACCAAGATCAAACCCAAATCTCTTTCCTTTCAAAACATATTGTACCCACACTTTTTGATCTCCTTGAAATGCGATCGGAGCCTTATCCGAAATTTCTCCTAGTTTACCATCCACTGTCATACCGCCATCTCCGGTAATCTTTACACCCTCTGCATTTCTCCAATTCAATTGAATATCCCGAGGATCTCCACCCGGGTGCACAATGAAATCATATTTTATCCCCCATTCAGTATCATAGATCACCCAGTCTATGAGCGGATAAAGATCTTTGAGTACTATTTTTTTGTACGCTTTGGCTACTACTTCACGACCAGAGGTGTAATAGAAATTATCATTCACCGCCTCCATTTTTTGAAAGGCGCCTAATTTGCCCCCCAAAGGTTCAAGATAAACTCTATTTAAATCCAAAGACGCTCCATTGGGTTTTGCCCATTCATATTCCAATCCCAAACTGGTAATCCGGAACGAAACCTGGTGATCATGATTTTCAAAATAAACTTCTCGATCAGAGGTCATCCACTGACCTCTATTTTCAACGAATCCTTGTTTCAGGTCATAAGCGTACGACACTCCAAAAAATGAGAGACACGCAATGATTAATAATATACTTTGTTTCATAAGCAAATCTATAAGATACGTGGTCTACGCCAAGGAATCCATATTTGTTGCATAATTAAAGAAAAAAACTGAAATTATCGGTTAAAAAACACTCAAATTATTATCTTGCCGATGTTAATTCAAGACGTCATGTATATGAGACTGCTGATCAAAAACCATTTGTTCCTTTTTATTTTTTGTATTTTGTCCATGAGTCTGAGTGCTCAAGTTTATACTGTAACCGGCACCGTTGTCGATAGCACTTCCAACAAAACCATACCCGATGTACTGGCTTTTTCGGGAAGCATTGGAACAAAAACCCAACAAAATGGGAATTTCGTTTTGAGCTTACCCAAAGGGAAAAACATCATACAATTGGAATTGATGGGTTTTTTCAATCGGAAAATTGAAATAGATGTTCAAAAGAATATTGATCTCGGGAATATTATCCTTACCAACAAGGACATTCAACTCGGTTTTTTAGTAGTTTCTGCTTCAAAACACGAGCAACGCCTGGAAGAAGTAACAGTGAGTATGGAGGTCATTCAACCCAAATTATTTCAAGACAAAAATATCACATCGATTGACGAAGGTTTGCAACAAGCACCTGGGGTGGCCATTGTAGATAATGAACCTCAAATCAGGAGCGGAAGCGGCTATAGTTTTGGCGCTGGGTCCAGAGTCCAAGTTTTGATCGATGACATTCCTATTCTCAGCGGTGACGCAGGAAAAGCCTCGTGGGCCTTCTTACCATTGGAGAATATTGCACAAGTAGAAATCATCAAAGGAGCAAGCAGTGTTTTATACGGAAGTTCTGCATTGAGTGGAGTGATCCATTTCAGAACTGCATACGCTACCAACCAACCCATCACCAAATTTCAATCTTGGTTTGGTGCTTATGAGACGCCAAAAGGAAAACAAAAATATTGGAAGGGAAACGGGAAAAAAGCGGGTTTTTATTTCTCACACTCCGAAAAAAAAGGGCAATGGGATTGGCTGATCGCCACTACTGTCCAAGGAGACGATGGATCACTAGGTCCTGTAAAGGATTCTTTGGGAAATCTCACCAGTTATGATCAAAATCCCTTCACCATTGATCGCTATGACGCTGAAAACAGAGCCCGTCTCAATTTTCAACTGCGCAACCGATTTAAAAAGATCAAAGGTCTCTCTTGGGGGATCAATACCATCATCGCTCAGAGTGAATACAACGCAACCATGATTTGGGAAAACTTACAAGAAGGTTTGTACGGCTCCTATCAAGGTAGTACTACTCACACCGTTCAATTGCTTTCCACGGTTGATCCTTACTTGGAATACTTTGGGAGCAGAGGAAATAAGCACACTTTCAAATCCAGATGGCAGTCTCTTGACAACCACAACAATAACCAACAAGGAAATTTCAGTGATGTATTTTATACGGAATATCAATATCAACAAGACTGGGAAAATTGGGGAATCCCCAACATTACTTCAACATTGGGGATAGTGAATAGCTACACCGACGCAAGAGGACAAATATTCACGGGGGGCAATGCCAATGGAGAGAATACTGCTCAAAATCGTGCTGCTTATTTGCAAATCGACGGTAAACTAAAAAAGAAACTCAGCTACTCTGCGGGCTGCCGCTATGAGCAATTCACTGTCAATGCGGAACAACAAGGAAGACCCGTTTTCCGCACTGGCCTTAACTATGTGCTCGCCAAAGCTACTTTTCTGAGGGCCTCCTATGGCCAAGGATATCGATTTCCGAGTATTGCCGAAAAATTTGTGGTCACCTCCTTGGGAGCAATTAAAATATTTGCTAACCCTGATATCAAAGCAGAAACTTCCGACAACATGGAAATCGGTATCAAGCAAGGATTTAAGTTGGGCGAATTCATGGGTTTCTTAGATGTCGCATTATTTCAACAACGCTTTGAAAATTTTATAGAGTTCACTTTCGGACAATGGGGACCTGATCCCAATATTGACAACATGCTCGGCTTTGGATTCAAAAGTCTTAACACTGGCAAGGCCAGAGTGCGTGGTGCAGAATGCAGTATCATGGGTACTGGAAAAATCAATGAACAATTCTCGATAGACGTTTTGGGAGGATATACTTATACACAACCCATTTCACTTACACCCTCTATGCAATATGCGCAGCAAGACAGCGTCAACATTTATTACATTCCGCTTTTAGCCAAACCCAGTTATTTAAGCACATCCTCCCAATCACAAAACAATATTTTAAAATATCGCATGCAACATTTATTCCGTTGGGACATTGCGGCTAGATGGAAAAAATGGAATACAGGAATCAGCTTCAGATACAACAGTCACATGCAAAATATTGACATCGCGTTTCAAGAATTGGAAAGGCAATTTCCCAGTTTATTCAACCCCGGCATCCAGGAGTGGCGCGATACACATACAACGGGAGATTATGTATTTGACTTGCGTTTGGGTAGACAATTTAAAAACTCCTCACTTTCTTTGGTAGTGAATAATGTTTTAAATCGAATTTACTCCATGCGACCACTCGCCTTGGAAGATACCCGAAATTTCGCCGTTCAATACAGTATCAACCTATGAAGATCTTAGGCATCATCCCCGCACGGATGGGAAGCACTCGTTTCCCGGGAAAACCATTGGCGATGATTCAAAACAAGCCCATGATTCAATGGGTCTGGGAAAATTGCCAACAATCTCAATTGGTCAATGAATGGAAAGTAGCCACCGACCATGAGCATATTTACCAAGCAGTAATTGCATTTGGGGGAAAAGCCATAATGACTCAACTCCACCATCCAAGCGGGACCGATAGATGTATCGAGGCCTTCGAAAAAAGGGAAGGCGACTTTAGCCATTTGATCAATGTTCAAGGAGATGAGCCGCTGATTGCAGCCCAACAAATCGATACCTTGGTCAAGAGCTTGACGGAAAAAAAAGCTACCATCGCAACCTTGGTGAAAAAAAATTATTCTTGGGAGGATTTTCAAAACAAAAATCGAGTCAAAGTGGTAATGGATTCCAATGGTAAGGCCTTATATTTTTCTCGATCCGGAATTCCATTTCAAGAACCAGAAAATTTTTCATTCTTTTGGAAACACATTGGGATGTATGGATTTTCAGCTGAGATATTGCCAAAAATCAAACAACTTTCAACTTCAGGTCTTGAAAAAATCGAATCTTTAGAACAATTACGCTGGTTAGAAAGCGGCATAGCCATTCAAACCACTGAAACTGAAATAGAAACACCCAGTGTAGACATTCCTTCTGACATATCCGAAATTTTGAAACACATCCACCGTTGATTTTTGGTTATCTTTGTGGGGATGAATTTGGCCCTTTTCATAGAAGAATTATTGTGGGAACATGACTGTGTCATATTACCCGGTTGGGGTGGTTTTATAGCCAATTATCAATCCGCCAAAAAAAATCCTATTACCCATGAGTTATTTCCACCCTCAAGACAATTAAGCTTTAACAAGCATCTGACTCAACAAGACGGACTGCTGCAAAGTCATATTGCCAAAAAATTATTTATCAGTATTCAAGAGGCTCAGCAGCACATCCAAAATTGGGTGAAAGAGCATCATCAAAAATTAATGAATGGAGAAAAAATTCTCCTTGCTCAAATTGGCGTTTTTGCCCAAGATGTAAATGGACAAATCCAATTTATTCCCAGTGAGCATAATACTTTTTTAAAGTCCTCATTTGGTTTACCTACCATTCAACTACAGGTAACCCAACCGCACAAATTGATTCAATCCACCGAAAAGTCTCCCTATCCACACACCAAAAAATGGCTAGTAGCGGCGGGTCTTGCATTAGCATTAGGTCTAGGGATTTTTGCAACGAAACAATCACTTCACCATACGGATACAGCAGGATGGAATTGGAATACTCAAGAGATCCCATCTAATTATCTACCCACCACCCCGCAGCTACCTGAAAACAATTCAGTATTACCCAGCCCAGAAAGTTTGCGTTTGCTCACAATTCCAGATTATACCCATAACACGAATAACAAAAAGGCCGTTGAATCAACAGCATCTGATAAGTCAAAAGCTAAAAGCAACAGCTACAAGAATAATAAAACCACAGTAAACATTGGAACTACTTGGGTTGTAGGAGGTGTGTTTGTAATAAAAGACAACGCTGTAAAAAAGGTAAATCTTTTTCAGAGCATTGGCTTCACAGGAGCAAAAGTGATTGATTTTGATGGAAGATATTATGCCTGCTACGGAGAGGCCTTCGGAGAAGAAGAAGAGATCAATTTGAGAAAAAAGGTAGCTCAAGTAGATCCTTTTGCTTGGACAAAAAGATAATTCATGTCTGTAAAAAATGTCATTCTTGATTTCGGAGGGGTACTTTTTGACATTGACTACCACGCCCCTCACAGAGAGTTTGCAAAATTAGGATGGGAAAATTTCAACGAAGATTACTCTCAAGCTTCTCAGAATGAGATATATGATTTACTTGAAACAGGGAAAATTGAAGTGGCAGAATTTTGGAATTATCTCTCCTCTCGTATGCCGACGGCTACCCGATCTCAAATTGCAGCCGCTTGGAATAGTATCCTTTTAAATCCTATTTCCCATCGAATAGCACAATTGCCATTACTTAAAAAAAACTACCGTACCTTCCTACTGAGTAATACCAATGCCATTCATGCTCCTGCTTTTGAAGAGATGATGCAACAAAATGGAGAGTGGGCAATGATGGAAAATGCATTAGAAGCTATTCACTATAGTCAAGTTCTTGGAAAAAGGAAACCACATCCTGAAACCTTTCTTCATGTGTGCCAACTTCATGCTTTACATCCATCAGAAACTGTTTTTGTAGACGACTCTATACAGCATGTCAAAGGCGCTCAGAAGGCAGGGCTTATTGGTCTTCACTTAACACCCGGTATGGATTTGTTTGAGTTGCTCGCTTCTGTAGGAGTAAAAACTACTCTGTAATTCCCACCAAATCCAGCATAAAGGCGTATTCCATCGCCACTTCTTTCAAGGCCTCAAATCGTCCCGACTTCCCACCATGACCCGCATCCATGTTACACCAAAATAGAATTGGATTTTTTCCTGTGTTATGGGTTCGCAATTTAGCAATGTACTTTGCCGGCTCCCAATACTGCACTTGACTGTCCCAATAGCCCGTGGTGACCAATATATTAGGATAATCTTGTTTAACAATGTTATCATAGGGAGAGTAGGATTTCATATACCAATAATACTCTTCGTGCTGCGGATTTCCCCATTCATCAAATTCAAAAGTGGTGAGGGGAATCGTTTCATCCAACATAGTAGTAACAACATCAACAAAGGGTACAGCTGAAATAATCCCCTTGAATAAACTCGGAGCTTGATTAGCGACTACTCCCATGAGTAAGCCCCCTGCGCTCCCCCCCATAGCAAAAAGTCCATTTTCTGAGGTGTATTGCTCATTCACTAAAAATTGCCCACAATCAATGAAATCGTGAAAAGTATTCATTTTTTTTAGCAACTTCCCATCTTCATACCATTGTCTTCCCATCTCTTGCCCCCCTCTGATGTGGGCAATAGCAAATGCAAATCCCCTGTCTAACAGCGACAATCTGCCCGAACTAAAACCTGCATCAATACTATGACCATAACTTCCATAGGCATACAATAATACCGGCTGTTCGCCATTCTTTTTAAAATCTTTTCTATACACAATAGACATTGGCACCTGCACTCCATCACGAGCCGTCACCATCACTCTTTCACAATAATATTGATTGCGATCATAACCGCCCACCACCTCTTGTTGCTTTAAAAGACAACTCTCTTGAGTCCTCATGTTGAAATCAAAAGTAGAGGCAGGGGTTACCATGGAAGAATAACCATATCGTAATATCTCTGTATTAAAATCAGGATTAGCGCCCACTCCCGCAGCATAAGCAGCATCGGCAAAGGGTAAGTAATAATCCACCGTATTATCCCAACGCATGATTCTTAAACAGGTCAACCCGTTGATCCTCTCATCCACTACCATGTAGTCTCTAAAGATCTCCACACCTTCCAATAATACCTCTTCTCGATGCGGAAGCACCTCTTGCCATTGAGACTGCCTTGTATCCTCCAAAGGACATTTCATCAAACGAAAATTTTTGGCTTCCCAGTTCGTAGTAATGAAAAAATGATCACCATAATGGTCAATCCCATACTCATGATCATCCTGCCTTTCTAAAAAAACTTTGAACTCACTCAACGGCTCATTGGCCTTGATATAACGATACTCTTTAATCAATGTTTGAGAACTTCCTATGATAATATAAGCCTCGCTTTTTGTTTTAAAAACATAGCAAGAAAACTCTTCATCATCCTCTTGAAAAACCAAAACATCTTCCGCTTGTGGCGTTCCAACAACATGTCTCCAAATTTGAAAATCGCGCAAGGTCTGAGGATCCTTTTTTGTGTAAAAAACGGTTTTATTATCCGCTGCCCAAGTGGCCCTGCCGGAAGTACCTTCCAAAACTTCTGAATGAAATAATGGATCGTTTAAATTTTCAAACTGAATTTGATACACCCGTCGGCTCACTTCATCCACCCCGTAAGCCATCCATTGATTGTCCTCACTGATGGTCATACCTCCTAATGCCCAATAAGCTTTACCATCAGCTAACTTAGGGCCATCGATCAATACTTCCTCTGCCGCTTCCAAAGTTTCTTTTTTACGACAATAGTAAGCATAGTCCTTACCCTCTTCAAATCTCGTATAATACCAATAACCATTATCTTTAACCGGAACACTCTGATCCGTCTCTTTGATGCGCCCCTTCATTTCAAGGAATAGCTTTTCCTGAAAATCTTGGGTGTGAGCCAAGGACTTTTTGGTGAACGCATTTTCTTGATCGAGATAGGCCAATACGCTGCGCGTTTGATCGTCTTTTTCAACCGCGTTTTTTTGCTCATCCGACAATCGCATCCAATAATAGGGGTCGTTTCTTACATCTCCATGGACAGTAATGGAATGCTCTTTTTGAGCAGCTATAGGCGTTTCCGACATAATCTAAGGCTTAAATATTTTTTGCATGATTTCCCAATCCGATGGATGGGTAATTTTAAAATTCAGTTTTTCCCCTTCCACAAAATGCAGGGGAGCAGTTAAATAGTCCTCCATAACAGTTGCGTCATCCGTAAAGGATTTCCGATAATCTTGTTGATAGGCCTCTTTCAAATCAGCCAGCCAAAAACATTGTGGAGTCTGGATCATCATCACTTCCGATCGCTCCAACAATTGAGTATCTTCCTCTCTCCTTATTCGGACAGTATCCGCGGGCAAAGTGTATGGTATAGCTGATTGATATTGCTGTGCATTTTCAAATAAAAGATCAATTAGCGCCGAAGAAATATTGGGACGAGCGGCATCGTGAATGGCCACCACTCCCAATTGGTCTTCTATCGCATTTACTGCATTTTTAACAGAATGAAATCGCTCTTCTCCGCCAACAATGCACTTGTGAGGGGGTGTATCATTTTGCACGGCCAATTGTTGCCAAAACTCCAACATGGACGAATGCAGCACAACGGTCACCTCTGACCCTGCCTCATAAAAGCGTTGAATTGTCCAATGCAACACAGGTTTACCCGAAAGCATTAGGAATTGCTTCGGCAAAGATTCTCCGAGCCTTGAACCTTTTCCCGCCGCCACAATGACCGCTAACTTTTTTACTCCAACCATTCTTTCCACAAAGGAAACTAAATTACCATCAAATTTGACTGAAACACTTTACGTTTTTTCCCGTATATTAGCGCAAAAGTATCTTTATGAGAGCATTACCTCAATTGATTTCCTTGATCTGTACAGTATTAATTTCCACATTGACATTTGGACAAATATTGGATGATTTTGAAAGTGTAAACGCTTGGACTGCCGGGGTGAATGGGGAGTGGACCGCTTCCACTACAACGCCCATAGAAGGAACAAAGTCATTGAAACATAATGGCACGGGGACTACTTCTGGGAGTACAAATTTCTCCAATGTATCAAGAGCCATACCCGCCGCCACTTCTAACCTTTCCGGTGCCACTACGACATGGGAGTTTAAGCTTAAAACCTCTGGAAAAGGGGTGAGTGCTAGCCAAAAATTTTGGATTGTTCTTGCCGCCAATGGTACCAATATGAGAATGCCTAATACATCGAACGTGGTGGATATATCCGTCCCCAGCCTCAACGGAATCAATGGATATGCCATTGGTGTTAATCCTGTTTCAAGCACCGCCTCTGCTCGACCACTCAAATTGATGCGGATTACCAATAGTGCAGCCTCGGATTTAGTGACCGTTCCCGGCCCTTCTTACGGTGGCAATTATGGGAATAGTACAGCTGGCTATAACACCATTGGAATAAAAGTCATCAGAAACGCCAGCGCTGCTTGGACGGTTTATGCCGATTTCAATAATGATGGAACCTATGAGGTCATTACCAATCCAGTCACCGATAACACTCATACGAACTGCTCGTTTGTGGGAGCTTCACTCCGTTGGCCCACCAATGCTACCGCATCTTCTACGCTAGCAGGAAACATGTACCTCGATAATTTTAGTTTCAACCAAGTGGCGGCCGCCGCCACCTATTACAGCATCAACAACGGGAATTTGAACGGAGCCAACACTTGGTCATTGACCAACGGCGGTTCGCCCACCACTCCCATATTCAATTCCTCAAGTTCGTTAGTAATTTCTCACAACATCACTATTGACGGAAGCTTTGCCTTGGCTAATGTAACTTTAAATGCTGGTGGGACCCTCACAGCAGGCAGTACTGCTCAAACCCTCACCCTCACTGGAAATTGGACCAACAACAACAACTCCGCTTCTTTCAATGGTAATTTTGACCCCACTTGTTGTACGGCAGGTTGTCGTGTCATCATGGGTGGAACGAACGCTCAAACAATCGGAGGCTCTTCAGGAACACGGTTCATGGAACTTCAAATCAACAATGCTGCTGGTGTTACCCTCAACGCTCCAGTCTTTGTCACAGCTGCCGTTATACCCACAGCGGGCACCCTCACTACCAATGGAACAGGAGGAAGTTTAGCCCTGTTATCGAATGCGAGCTGCTCTGGTTCCATACAAAGTATTGGTGCAAACTCTGATGTCGTGGGGCCCATTACCCTGCAGCGATACATCCCTTCAGAGTCACGAGCAAGCTGGTTATTTTTATCTTGTCCTTTGTATTCCAATGCTGCTCTGACAACAGGTCTTAGCCCCAACGCTGCTTGGTCATCAGCAACTGTCAATGGAATTACCTACCCCACTATTACCATGACTTCTAACAGCATTAAATGGTATAACGAAACATTAGTGGGAGGGTCAAATGTTGGATTTACCGTAATCAATCCGAGCACAGGAGTCATCAATCCTCAATTGGGGCTTAATGTATATGCCAATTCACCTGCTCTTACGGTCAACCCTTCTGGATTTTTCATGAAAGGAACCGTAAATATCCCCATGACTTACACTCCTTCTGGTGAAATCGAATCTTTTGGAAGAAATTTATTGGCCAACCCTTATCCCAGCGAAATCAATTGGGATATCGTTGAAGCGGCTAGTTCGGATATTGGGGCGTATTATGTTTTTGACTATGCAACTAACAATTATCTTTTTTACAACCCCAACAATGGAGCATTCAATAGTACAACGTCCTACCCGGATGGTATTGGAAAATTCATTCCTCACAGCCAAAGCTTTTTTGTACATGCCTCTACCACCAATCAAAGTTTAACCTTTACGGAAAATGCCAAAGTCAATAGATGTAATCCAAAATTATTTGAGCGATCATCGTATGCACCTGCCGTAGACCTCCAGCTTTTAGATAATCAACTTTCACTTCGTGATGTTTCTACCATTTCGAATGACCTTTCCTCCAGCCCCAATTTCGATGCAGGAATGGATGTAATTGATTTGTATGATCTCACCAATAATAAATTCAATCTGTCTCTTCTATCTGAAGAAAAAATCATGTTGATGTCAACCTCCATATCCTTGGAAAATGAAAACGTGATTCCCGTGTACCTGGACTTATCCAATGATCAAGAGACTTTTGAATATGCTTATGTAAAAATTAATCATTTAGATGAAGATCATCAATGGACATTACTCAACTATCTTGTCTCTCAGCCTGTGTATATCATAAGAGAACAAGAACATATCCTTGTTAATCCTGGGTATCATCAAAAAATTGAAAACGGTGACCTAGTAAGAATCCCCTTCAATGGTAGCTTCCACGGCACCGCATTTCTTTTACAAAATTGTACAAATGGACAATGTCCAGATCCAGAAATACTAAAAGATGAAATTCCATTTTCACTCAATGTCCAACACCATCCTCACTCTGTGATCATATCTGCAGAGGGGAATACCATGCAACGCATTCAAATTTTTAATAATGCGGGACAATCAGTATTGAATACTGTCATCAACAACGTTATCTGTGAAATACCAACAGCAACCCTTCCCGCTGGAATTTATACAGTGCGCGTAAACCATTCAGAAAACAAAACAGATATCACCCGTTTTGTGGTAAGATAAAAAGAGGGAAATCGGGTATTCTCTTTATAAAATGAAGTTTATTTTTTTTGGCTTGGGCAATGTGGGATGGGAATACAACAATACTCGTCACAACATTGGGTTTGAGGTGGTCAATCAATTGGCTGATCACTACAATGGAGTTTGGCAAACTTCACGATATGCCGATCGTGCAGAAATTAAAGTGAAAGGTAAAACCATCATTTTAATAAAACCTTCCACTTTCATGAATCTCAGCGGAAATGCGGTGCGATATTGGATGCAAGAAGAAAAGGTGTCTATTGAAAATATATTGGTGATCACAGATGATTTGGCATTGCCCTTTGGCAAAATTCGTTTACGTCCAAAAGGAAGCGATGGTGGACACAATGGGTTAAAGCATATTCAGTACATTTTGCAATCAGATGGCTATCCTCGCCTAAGGTTTGGTGTGGGCAATCAATTTGCAAAAGGAAAGCAAGTAGACTATGTGCTGGGACAATGGAGCGAGGAAGAACTAAAAGATATCTTTAATCACTTAAAAAAAGCAGAAGAAGCTTGTCTCAACTTCACTTTTATGGGCATCGAACGCGCTATGAATTTTGCCAATACCCAATCAACCTAGTCTATTCTCCAAGTCAATTGCAACGATATATTTCGCGGGGCATCTGGTTTGGCGGGCCTGGTTGCATAAAAGGCATTAAACACATTTTGTACCTGCACACTAGCACTCATCTTGTCTGTAGCCTGATAAAAAAAACGAGCATCCCAAATATTCGTTCCATGTGTCTGTGTCTGACGATAATGAGCCAATCCGTCAACAAACCACTCTAGTACAGGATCTATTTTTTGCATGAAACTGTAATATCGATACCCCACTCCCACTCCCCATTTCCCCTTTTGAATATCCACATTGGCCTTGACCATATGCTTGAAGCGGTATCGCAACAAATAATCCGCAGAATCTTTGCTGCTAAATTCCGTTACCAAATCACTTGCGTAATGAAGGAGATTATTTCCTCCTGGATATACTCCCAAATCAACAGGAAGTAAATAGGTGTACCCCATCAATCCATGAATTTCCCAACCATGAATTTTACCATTGGCATTACCACTGAGTTCTACTCCTCCCACTTGAGCGTTACTGACATTCACACTTTTGTATCCTAAACCAAACATCGGATCTGTTGGCAATCCCCATCTACCAAAAGTAAATTCAATCAAATCACGGTATCGAGTCAAGAACAATACCGCATCCCAGGTAGCCTGGAACTGATCTTTTTCATAAATGCCCTTATAACCGAGATCCACATTCCATCCCCGCTCTGGAGCTACATCAGGATTGGCGTAAATATTTATCTGATCAATGGTGTATCTAACATAACGCTCCGCAGGAGAAGGAAATCTGAATCCCTCCACATAAGATGCTCTTAAAATATGATGCTCATTGATAGAATAGGTCAATCCCAACCTACCCACTGGAATGGCTTTTACTTTGATACTATCCACCTGAAACGACTCCATACGGGCTCCACCTGAGAAGTGCCAATTGCGCCATGACCAATCCGCTTGTGTGAACGCACCAATAAAATTCCCCACATGCCGTCCTCCAAAAGCAGCATCTCCAAAGGCAAAATAATTGGCATTTACACCCGTAATCCAATCTAAACCAAAACTCGTTTTCCTGTGAAATGAATAGGTTCCGTGACGCAAATGAAGGCCCGGTCTGAAACTCCTGGTACTTGGAAAATACGAGGCATAAAAGCGTGTTTTGAGTTGGTGATGATTGCCAAACTTATCGTAATAGGAAGTCCAAGGATCGATATTCATCCATAAGTCGTTGTAATTTACTACAACGCCATCCCCATTGGGCAAAAATGCACCCGTAGTATCATTGGCCCAAAACAATACAGAGCTTTGATTTTGACGCATCACTTGCGCATTCAAGCCCAACCTCCACCGGGAATTTTTTGGAAAAACATAAGTAGTCTTGAGTGTCCACCGCATCCGATTCTCCTTTTCCTTTTTGATCCAACCCCGTGATTGATGCAAACTACCTCCCACAATCCATAGAATATTGCCCGTGCGCTGGCCATATCGAATCAAATAACCTGCTTGATAAGGAAAATTACTTTGAGTAGGAAGCAACATCCCCCCTTGTCGCGGATTAGGGGTATCTTCTTGATTCCACCAAGTAGCACCCTCTACGGAAGGCTTTGAAAAACTGGTAGTATAAGTTTGAAACATCAGATGCGGCTTCTCACGAGGCGCCATGGTTCTGACATGCACTACCCCATTGAGCGCAGAGGATCCATATTGCACGGAAGAGGCTCCCTTTACCACCTCCATCTTATCAATCATTTCTGTGGCTACATAATTCCACTTGATATCATTTCTGTCTGCCGTCAATAAAGGCATGTCATCAATCACCAACATCACTCGCGATCCCGCACCGTAAGAATAACCACTACCCCCTCTAAAACTCGCCTGACCATCGATGATGGTAACACCTGGAACACGCTCTAGTGCCGCAGCTGCATCCACATTTCGCTTTCGGATAATATCCCTACCATCAATGCTTTCAATGGACTGCGTATTTTCCTGCAATGGCCTCCCGTATAAATGGGTACTGATGGTAAGTGTGGAGGATTCCAAATCCCGAGGTCGCATTTTAATTGTCAAATCCACAGCCTCTTTCCAAAAAAATACCGTATCCACAAATCCCATCATCTTCAATCGCCATTGATCTTGTGGTTGTCCCATACTTTTATTCCAACACCCTTCCACATTTGACACTCCCACAGGCTTATCATTGCAGTAAATGAGTACACCTGGAAGAGCCGACAAACGCTCCTCGTCTATTACACAAAGCCGAGCAGACTCTTGCGCAATAAAAGGAGCACATACAAACATCAAAAGGACCCAAACAATACCTCTCCGCTTCACATTCATAGCGGCAAGATAAATAAAATCACTTTTTCAATCTCGATTTTTCTGCAGCTCTTAATTCACTGTATCGCGGATCGTCCATATAGGCCAATTTTCTCATCTCGTCCACCTCTATGCTCCAGGCTCCAAATTCCTCCATTACCTTTCCCTTGATCCAATATACCCCTTGTCCTCGCCAATCCATGTTTCGTTTTTGAGGAATCGGAAAATGAGCCGTATCCACAAACCCTCCTTTGACATCTAAAAAATTTCCAAAATACATACGCTCCCCTTTGCTTGTGCGCGTGGGTTTACATGTAATAAAATACACAATACCTTGTACCACCTTTCCCAATTGCTGTGGCAACATTTCTGCATCAATGAAATTCCTCTGAGCCTCTTCTATCAAATCAAAAGGAGAACACAGAGGAAATCCCAAAATCTCCATCTCGTCATAGGCGTCCTCCAATGCATAATGCGGTAAATCTGGAATCTGAAAATGCTTCTTCTCCACTCCAAAAAGAGAGGAAGAAATGGCGTTCCGAGTTTGCATAAAATGCAACTGCGCTTTCCATAATAATTCCTTTTTATTGAACCCTGTAAATCGAAAAGCACCGATTCTGATCAACAAAACGCATTGCTCTAAACCAATGCTCACGCGCTCCAAAAAATCATCCCAATCTGTAAAATCACCTTCCTGCCTCTTGGACTGAAGAATCCTTTCAATGACAGGATGCTCCAAGTCTCGTATCATTCCTAATCCCAAATAAATCACCTTATCGCGAATAACAGTTTCTGCGCTGCTATTCTGTAAACAAGGTGCTTCAATGATTCCACCATTTCTTCTGGCCTCTTGTACATAAAATTCCACGGAATAAAATCCTCCTCCGTTATTGATGGTGGCCACCATATATTCCAACGGAAAATAAGCTTTGAGATACAAACTTTGAAAACTCTCCACGGCATAGGAAGCAGAATGACCTTTTGCAAATGCATAGCCAGCAAAACTCTCGATCTGGCGCCAAATCTCAATAATATCCGACAGTTCATTTCCTTTGGACAATGCATTCTCAATAAATGAATCCCTGGCTTTTTCAAACTCCTCCCTTCCTCTAAACTTCCCACTCATGCCTCTTCTCAAAGCATCGGCCTCTGCCAAACTCAAACCACCAAAAAAGTGCGCTACTTTGATCACATCCTCTTGATACACCATCACCCCATAGGTCTCTGGCATGATCTCCAATAAAACGGGATGAGCGGTTTTTCTTCTTTCAGGAAAGCGTTGACGCAAGATAAACTCCCGCATCATGCCACTTTTTGAAACACCGGGTCGAATAACAGAACTCGCTGCTACTAATCCCAAATAATCATCCACCTGCAGCTTCGTTAATAACATACGCATGGCCGGTGATTCCACATAAAAACATCCGATGGCCTGCGCCGATCGGATCAAGTTTTTCACGGCTTCATCCCTTTTAAACAAAGCAATATGATGAATATCAAAAGTCAATCGATGAGGCTGATTATAACCGATAATCTCCATGCATTCTTTGATTTTACCCAATCCTCGTTGGGACAAAATATCAAACTTGTAAATCCCAATATCCTCCGCCACGAGCATATCAAATTGCGTGGTCGGAAATCCCTTGGGAGGTAAAAAAGTGGCTGTATAATGATGAATGGATTTTTGTGTAATCAAAATTCCAGCGGCATGAATGGCCAGCGCATTGGGAAAATCTTGAATCAATCCTGCATACCGCAAAGTCAATTGCTGCAACTCATCTAACTGATTCACCTGATACTTTCCATCGGATAACATATCAATGTCCTCCTTTGGAAGACCAAATACCTTCCCAATTTCCCTCACCGCAGCGCGATATTGAAAAGTATTATAGGCGCCCAATAAAGTTACATTTCGAAATCGAGAAAATATGTATTGAGTCATATCCTCCCTGTCAGTCCAAGAAAAATCTATATCAAAATCAGGAGGATTCTGGCGATATAGATTGATAAATCTTTCGAAATATAAATCCAACTCAATGGGATCCACATCTGTAATTCTGAGTAAATAGGCTACAATGCTATTGGCTCCACTGCCCCTTCCTACATAAAAATAACCTTTGCTTCTGGCGTAGGAAGTAATGTCCCAATTGATCAGGAAATAAGCCACGAATGACTTCTCCCGGATCAACTCCAATTCCTTTTGCAACCGGCTGACAATAACCGAGTCTTTTTTTTGCAAATCTTCATGGGGATATCGATAGGACATTCCCTCCCAGCACAAATCCTTCAACAAAGCAAAATCAGTCTCCCCATCTGTTCCATACACTTGCTGATTTTTCATACTGGACAAATCCGTTTGCTGCTGAAGCAAGAAATTTTCTTGAAAAATTCTTGTTGTATTTTCTAACAACTCAGGATACTCGGAAAATGCCAATTGCAGATCTGAAAATGAGATAAATTTTTCATTCATTCCAGCATGATCCAAAACAGACAGTTTACTCAACAGAGCATTGCTATCCACTGCCCTCAGCAATCGGTGAATATTAAAATCTCTTTGATGTCGAAAACTAAAAACGGGACAAGCCATGCAGCGCGGATATTTATTCCATCTTGAAATGCGCCATTTATGAATATCCAAGTGCCCTATTCCCACCCATTCATGTTCCTTCATCACTTCCATGGGCCAATCCCGTATGGTTTCTATGGGATATATCACCGTCACTTGCCTCCATTCCGGCGCCCGTTCCGGAAATGGCCGTTGGGATTGCAAATGATAACTCAACCACTCATTCACTTCCAACCAACCAGCTTCTCCATGAGGAATGGCCACATAGACGGTTCGCACTCCATTTTTTACATCCACTCCCGTCAACACAGGATACTCCTCTTTTTTAGACCATCGCCAAACATCCCAAATAGCGGAAGTAGCATTTACATCTGCCAACATTCCCACCGGGAAACCCAACTCTCGGAAAGTTTCGCATACTGCCTTGGGTGCCAACACCCCATATCGCAAAGAGAAATAACTATGTCCAATCATGACACTTTAGAACAAACTCAATTGATCATCCCTTCTCTTTCTCCCTCTTGTTTCTCCCATTCCAAACATCTCAATATCTTGGTAGACCTCGTATTCAAACTCCTTGATTACCCTATCACCAATGGGTTTGAGCAAATCTTTTCCATTCATTTGAGAAGACTTGATGGCGGAGTCAATGGGATATGCGTTTAACCATTCCGCCTTAGGCACTTTCATACATGCCGTCACATCGCTCAAAGTAGATTGCTCATCGATCCACACCATCGCCGATTCCTTGTCTAAAATCAACGGACAACGATGATGACCAATTTGTCTTAAGACCTCATTGGCCGCGGTGGTCACTATAGCAAAGGACTCCACTACCGTCTCCCCCTTTTGATAAGTATCCCAAATACCCCCAAAAATCATCGGTCCATCGCCCTTTCTAGGATAAACGCAAAACGGCTGGTTCAACCCAACTTTTTCTGGCCCCTCAATAAATCCATCCGCAATCACCCAGCATCGCTGGGAGCGAATCGGCTTTCTGAAACTTGGCTTCTCCAATATCCCCTTGGCTCCGCGATATTGAGCATCATTATCAGAATTATGATCGCCTTCACTTCGAGCATTGATGAACATTTTACCGTCCTTCGACCAGTGCGGTGTCATACCAAATCGCATTAACTGAATTTCCTTGGGAGCTTGCTGAGTGACGACCATTCCCTTTTGACCCGGCGATAAATTCGCTGAAGGTTCAAAAGAAAAACCACTCGGGGCCTTTAACCCCCATTTCTTCTCGATTTCCTTGATTTTAGTAACGACAATGTAGCGTCCGCACATATTGCAAAGTAATACTTTATGATTGTAATGGATTTACAAAGCCAAAATTTATTTTCGAACAGTGCTTTTCCAAAATAGACTGTGGAGGATTAACGCTAATTAGCCATTTTTTTCTCCCAATAACCCCTAACTTTGTGGAAACATTACAAGAGAATGATTATTGTAACAGGTGCAGCAGGATTCATCGCCTCTGCATTGGTAGCGAAACTGAATGAACTAAGATACTTTGATCTGGTATTGGTGGATGATTTTTCCCGAGAAGATAGAAAGGTCAATTATCAGTCTAAGCAATTCAGACAATTGTTGGATAGAAATCTTCTATTGGATTTCATCGAGAAAAATGAAAATCAAATTGACTTTATTTTCCATTTAGGAGCCAGAACCGATACCACCGAATTCAATGCGGCCATCTTCGAGCAATGGAATGTGGGTTACTCTAAAAAAGTATGGGAGCTGTGCACACAATACGCTATTCCCTTGGTATATGCGTCTTCCGCGGCTACTTATGGCAATGGGGAGTTTGGCTATGAAGATCGACATGACATCATCCCTTCCCTGCAACCTTTGAATCCTTATGGGGAATCAAAGAATGAATTTGATAAATGGGTGTTGCAACAAAATACAACTCCATTTTTTTGGGCAGGATTGAAATTTTTCAATGTATATGGACCCAATGAATACCATAAGGGAAGAATGGCCTCCGTCATTTGGCACGCCTTCAATCAGATTCAAAATACCGGAGAAATGAAATTGTTTCGTTCCCACCATCCTCAGTTTCCAGATGGAGGGCAAATGCGTGATTTTGTATATGTCAAAGATGTTGCTTCCGTTTGTATTTGGCTGATGGAAAAAAGAAAACAATCTGGTATTTTTAATTTAGGCAGTGGCAAAGCCCGGACTTTTTTGGATTTGGTGAAAAATACTTTTCGCAATATGCAAATTCCAGAAAAAATTTCATTCATTGATACTCCGGAAGATATCAGAGATAAATACCAATACTTTACAGAGGCCAATATGTCTAAGCTCATCAACGCGGGTTATATCGAGCCTTTCCATACATTGGAAGAAGGAGTGGAAGATTACGTGGGACAATATTTAAACATGAATAAAAAAATATATTGAAATGTCAAAAACGGTGTACGTTACAAGAAAAGAAAGATTCAATGCCGCTCACAAATTGTGGCATGAGGAGTGGAGTGAGCAGAAAAACTTTGACACTTTTGGAAAGTGTTCCAATCCCAACTGGCATGGTCATAATTACGATTTGTTTGTTACCATCAAGGGGGTTCCAGATCCCATTACAGGATTTTGCATGGACCTCAAAGATCTCAGCAAAATCATCAATTCCAAAGTGATTGATAAATTAGATCATAAAAACCTCAATATGGATGTTGATTTTTTGGAAGGAATCAAATCCTCCACTGAAAATGTAGCCATTGCCATTTGGGAACAAATTGAGCAGGATATCAATGCTTGCGGTTGCCAATTGCATGCTATCAAGCTGTATGAAACAGAAAATAACTTTGTAGAATACTATGGCGGAAAATAATCCCATAGAAATTGCCGTCAAGAGCATTCTTCAAAACATCGGGGAGGATGCGAATCGTGAGGGGCTACAAAAAACTCCTGAACGCGTGGCCAAGGCGTATGGCTTCTTAACCCAAGGATATCAGCAAAATGCCGCAGAGGTATTGAAGTCCGCCATGTTCTCAGAGTCCTACCAGGAAATGGTATTGGTAAAAGACATCGAGGTGTACAGCTTGTGTGAACATCACCTACTGCCTTTTTTTGGCAAAGCCCATATCGCGTACATTCCCAATGGAACCATCGTAGGATTGAGCAAAATTCCAAGAGTGGTGGATGTTTTTGCAAGGAGACTGCAAGTGCAAGAGAGATTGACCATTGAGATCAGAGATTGTATCCAAGAAACCCTTCAACCTTTAGGGGTGGCTGTTGTCATTGAATGCCAGCACTTGTGCATGCAAATGAGAGGTGTAAGCAAACAAAATTCACTCACCACCACCTCGGCCTTTAGCGGAGAATTTTTGGATAATGACAAAACTCGAAAAGAATTTATACATTTGATAGGAAATAAATTAAAATAACACAACTATGAATACACCAGATTTTCAAAGAAACTTCACGGTAGATGAAGTATCCAGCTCTAGTTTAAGAGCGTTCATGAATCGCGTTTTTGGAATGATGTCACTTGCTTTGGTTATCTCCGGCGTGGTAGCATATAAAATGGGAACTCCCGAAATGATTTCTTACCTGATTGGCCCTACGGGCATGACAGGTTTGGGATGGTTAGTGATGTTGTCTCCTCTAGCCTTCATCCTAGTAATGAACTTTGGTATCAATAAATTAAGTCCCACAGCATTGAATTTAGTTTTTGTTGGATTCGCTGCAGTGATGGGATTAAGCATGAGCAGCATCTTTTTGGTTTATGATTTTGGTACCATCACCAAAGTATTCTTCATTACGGCAGGATTATTTGGTTTCATGGCCTTCTTGGGATTCACCACTTCCACCGATTTATCGAAGATGGGAGCGATTTTGATGATGGCTGTTTTTGGAATGGTCATCGCCTCTGTGGTGAATTGGTTCATGAACAGCGCTCAATTGGACTACATCATCAGTTGCGTTGGAGTATTGGTATTTACCGGTCTTACTGCCTATGATGTACAAAAACTCAAGCGCATTGGAATGGGCGTTGAATACGGTGATGCCAACTCCATGAAATTGGCTACCATGGGCGCATTGAATTTGTATTTAGATTTTATCAATTTATTCATGTTCTTGCTCAGAATTTTTGGTGGCAATAACAGAGACTAAACCACTTTGTAATGTATAACAACCCGCCCTCGTGGCGGGTTTTTACTATCTATGAATCGTTTTTTTGCACATCTTCCCGCTACCAGCGAAAGAGAAAAAGGCATCATCGCAAGAGGTGTGAAGGAATACTTTTGTGTTCCTGATGGCGCCAATGCTCGAGATTGGAGCAGACTACAAAACTGGTTGAATCAACATCCCGGCCTTCCCGTTATTGCCGTATCCGCTTTTGAGACTGGATTCGATTGGTTACCAATCAAAGTGCAAAAAAAAGATCTAATTCCAACACCTTCTCTGATTTGGGTGATCCCAGAGGAATTTGAGATTTTAGAAAAACAAGAGGAGTTTAGATCGATAGAGGCAATAGAGACATTTGATTTTATCGAAACCGAAAGCAAAGAACAATATCAACAAAACTTATTACAACTCAGACATCATCTGCTAAGAGGTGATTTGTATGAAACCAATTATTGCATGCAGCTTCAAGCCAATATGGATTGTCTTCAACCCTATCAACACTGGCTTAAGCTGTACGAAAACCATCCTGCTCCCCATGCGGCCTATTTCCAGTGGAATCAATTTCATTTGATGTGCCTTTCACCTGAGCGCTTTATTTTAAAAAAAGACAACCGGTTGATATCACAACCCATCAAAGGCACTATCGCTCGCCAAAATGACCCAGAAGAAAATCAAAAAGCCATAGAAAATTTGATCAATAGTAAAAAAGAAAGAAGCGAGAATACCATGATTGTGGATTTAGTTCGCAATGACATGAGCAAAATCGCATTGCCTAAAAGCGTACATGTATCTGAGCTTTGCGGGATCCATTCTTTTTCTACGCTACATCATCTCATCAGCACCGTCGAATGTGAAATCGCCTCCTCTACCTCCATTGAATCCATTTTCCAATCCCTATTTCCGATGGGATCAATGACCGGAGTTCCCAAAAAAAGCGCTGTTTCCATAACGCATGCATTAGAAAAGCACTCACGAGGTTGGTACAGCGGAACTTGCGGCTGGATTCAACCCAATGGGGATTTTGATTTCAATGTCATCATCAGAAGTATTATTTACGATGATCAAGAAAAAAAAGGGAAAATTGGCATCGGTTCCGCCATCACCCTCCAATCCAACTTTCAATCTGAATGGGAAGAGTGTTGGTTAAAAGCCCAATCACTGCTCGCTAAAAATAAAAAGAATGTCATTGCTTAAAGAAATCCATGATTTTCTTACAGAACAATTTGATGCGTCGGATCGATTTGTTGTAGGAGTGAGCGGTGGAATGGACAGCATGGTGCTCGCCGATATCCTCTTGCAATTGCCATTTTCTTTCTCCATTGCGCATGTCAATTATCAATTGCGAGGTGAGGAAAGTAACGGAGATGAAGACTTCGTTGTTCAATGGGCCAAACAAAACCAAATTCACAGCCATGTTTTAAAAGTCCAAAAAGAATCAATACCAGAAAACACACAAAATTGGGCGAGAAAAATAAGAAGAGAACACTTTGAAAATTGTCTTAAAGAACAAAATGCCAAGTGTATTCTACTGGCTCAACATCTCAACGACCAATGGGAAACCCAATGGCTACAATGGTTGCGTGGCAGCGTAAATGGATTGGGGGGGATCAAGAAAATAGACGTTCCCTATTGCCGTCCTTTGTTAGACATTCCCAAAAAAGAAATAGAGCAATATGCTCAACAACGATCCCTCACCTGGCGAGAAGATAGCAGCAATGCCAAAGACGACTATTCCAGAAATTACCTTCGCCATCAAATACTACCCAACGTCAAAGAAAGGTTCGAGATATCCGATGAACAAATCAAGGACCACTCGGAAAAATTGCAAGAGCATCAAGATTGGTGGAACTTCTTTTTGAAAAATTGGATCGATGAAAACCTTATTCATGAACCATTCTCTACTACCCTTCCTTTTCATTCCATTCCAGCGCATTTATCGGCCTCAACAATCCTATATCACTGGCTTTCACCATACGGATTTAGTTCAAAAGACATTGAAGCAATCCTCGAAATCAAGCATAGTCAAAACGGAAGTCTGAGAAGGTCACCACAAGCCGTGGTAACCAAAACAGACATGGGATGGTCACTCTCTATAATCCATACCAACATACCAAGCTCCATTCGAATTGACGAGCCTAACTGCACCGTGAACTGGGACGGAATAAAAGTTGAATGTAGATCTTTCCAAAAATCTTCCCCATTTGAAGTGGTGAAAAAAGCCAACTTTCTACAAATGGACATTTCAAAAATTCAATTTCCACTCACCCTAAGAATCTGGAACAATGGCGATAAAATCCAACCACTAGGAATGTCGGGAACAATGCTTTTATCCGACTATTACACACACAAAAAAATCCACACCTCTATCCGAAATAAATTTCCAGTGATTGCCGATCAAAATAAAATAATTGGAGTACTCGGTTTAGGAATTGCGCAATCAGTAAAAATAACAGAAACTACGGAAAGTATTATTCAAATTCAGCATCTCCCGTTACCCTCCTCACTGCCTTTTGAATAGCCTCCATATCAAATCCTCTTCCGTAGAGATAACGAATTAATTTAGCTCTTCTTTTATGTTGATTTTCATCTTTCAAACTCGTCCATTTTTTTTCAGCGCAGGTGCGTAAATTCTCCTCTTCACTCTCAAATTGTACACTTTTGAGAGCAAACTCAATCAAGAAAGAGGAAACTTGCTTTTTCTTCAAACCTTGTCTAATTTTTTCTTTTCCCCACCTCCTGAATGCATGGTGATCATGCACAAATGCGAGAGCGTACCGCTCTTCATTCAGCAAATTCTGAGTGATTAAATCCGCTATAATCTCGCCATGCCTCTCAGCAGGAACTTTCCAAAGAAATAATTTATTTCTAACATCATGATGACATCGTTCTGCCTTATCGCAATAGGCCTTTATTTTGGCCTTGAAGAGGGTATAATTTTCCATACAACAAAATAACCCAATTAATCCTTGTCTTTCCTATTTTTGTGAAACTTACTAAAAAGTAGAATGAAAGCAGAATTGATTGAACAACTAACGACAGCATTGCAAGCAGAAGAAATTATGTCTATGCGTGATACTGTTCGTGGCATTCGCAACCAGTGGAAATCCGAAACGGTAAAAGAACGCCAATTGCAACTGGAAGCATTCAAAGCTTCCGAACCCGACAAAAGCACTGAGTTCATTTATACACCCCATGAGCTAGAAGGAAAATTTCAAGAGCTCTGTAAAGTGTATGAGGACAAAATAGAAGAAGCTGGAAAAAAATTAGCCGCAGAAAGGCAAGCTAATCTCGAGCTTAAACAAAATGTACTTGCTGATTTTCAAAAACTCATCCAAGAGGAAGAAAACGTAGGAAAGGCCTTTGTTTGGCACAAGGAAATCAGAGAGCGCTGGGATGCTATTGGGGATGTTCCTGGAGATAAATATCATGATATTCAAGACCATTGGCAACGTCTAAACCATGCGTTCTTCTACAATATCAATATTTACAAGGAGCTACAAGCGCACGATCTTAAAATCAATCAGAAAAGAAAAGAAGAATTAATAGAAGAAGCCAAATTACTCGATAACATTGAAAGCATCAATGAGTTGGAAGTAATGGTGAAAAAGTTACAGCGCGAATTTGTCAATATTGGTCCCTCACCTCGAGAGGTGTATAAAGAAACGGGAGATCAATTCTTTGCTATCCTAAGAGAATCTCAAAACAAAATCCAAGCACATTACGATGCACTGCAAGCAGAGGCAGACCAAAATCTTTCCGCGAAAAAAGCATTGATTGACAAAACCAGAGAAATCCTTTCTATGGATTTTACGCAACCCAATGCTTGGAATAAATGGACAGATGAGGTGATAAAATTGCAAGAAGAATGGCGTACCATCGGTTGGACACGAAAAAAGGAAAATGAGGAGACATGGGTAGAATTCCGTGGATTGTGCGATGCTTTTTTTGCAAAAAGAAAGAGCTATTTTGATGAAAGAAAATCGGTTCAAACAGAAAATAGGAAGAAGAAAGAAGACATCATCAATAAGGCCAAAGCTATTCAGGACAGTGAGGAATGGAAAAAAACTACGGAGGAATTAAAAAAATTGCAAGAGCAATGGAAAGGCATTGGAGCAGCAGAACCGAAAGATGAGAATAAACTATGGCAAAGATTCAGATCCGCTTGCGATCATTTCTTTGCTCGTAAAAAAGAGCACTTCGGAGATTTAGCTGGACAGCAGGAAGAAAATTTGAGATTGAAAAATACGCTTTTAGAAGAAGTAGAACAATACCAATTATCTGGCAATAAAGGCGCTGACTTGGCATTCTTAAAAGACTTCTCTGATCGATGGAGGGGGGTTGGTCATGTTCCCAAAGATCATATTGCCCCAACAAGCAAAAGGTATAATGATGCATTGGATAGGTTGTACGGTGGTCTGAACGCCTCCAGACAAGAAAAAGAGATGAGTCATTACAAAAATCGCGTAGAATCTCTTAAAACGCAAGGGGGAACTACCGGTATCAAGCGCGAAAAGAGTATTCTACAAGATAAAATAGATCGATTGAATATTCAAATCAAGCAATATGAAAATAACATGGGAATATTCACCGGAAAAGGAGCAGAGGCCTTGAAAAAGGAAATCGAGAAAAAAATCAAACTCAATCAACAGGAAATTGCAGAAATTCGTGCTAAAATGAAAATGCTCGATTCAGAATAATTGGACAATTGCAGAAAAAAGAGAGGGGCCTTGGAGCCCCTCTTTCTATTTTGTTCTACATACCAACTCCACTTTCTTTGATGGCTTCACCACCAGAGGAACTTTCTCCAACACCGTATCCGCCTCCTCTAATCCCCAGGCATCAATATCACTTAAACCTTGCTCTTTTAACCACTCATAAGCAGAGGTAATGAAATTTTCTTTTACACTCAAATCATTGTCCACCGAAAGATACTTTTCTAAAACAACAAACTTCACATCCACATTATGATTATAGTCCTGATAAGGCTCCGGCTTTTTACTCAAATCGTACTCATTTCTTTTCACCATATCATCTAAAATACATTTGAAAAAATGATTGACACGTGCAGGGACACGAAACCCTAACTTAATATTCACCTTCATGATTAAATCATTCTCCACCTCTTCCACTTCATACTCCTTTGTGTATGGCTCATTGGTGCGATCCACATGTACAAACCAATATACATCTGCTCTCTTAGGAGTTTTAGACAAAATACTATCCATGATTTTATTCTCAATCTGATGTCGATGATTGGCTTTTGTAAGGAATACCAAATGGGTGGCATACTTTGGAATTCTTGTATCAGAAGACAACTTTTTTAAAATTTCCACATGATTATCTAAATCAAAAAATTGAAGGAACGAATTGCTGAGCCTTCTGTACATATAGGTAATCCACATAACATGCAAAATGATGACATACAAAATCAACATCATCCAAGCTTCCTTCAATTTGAGAATATTAGCAATGAAAAAAGAAACTTCAACTGTGAAAAAACAACCAATGGTCAATAGCACTAAAACAAAAGGCCATTTTCGCTTGAACAATAAAAAATACCCCAATAATAATGTGGTCATCATCATGGCAATGGTAATGAAAAAACCATATGCCGCTTCCATGTGCGCAGACTCTTGGAAGTACAGCATCACCCCAATGCACCCCCCCCATAACAACCAATTGACACTCGGTATGTATAACTGCCCTTTGAGCTCCGTGGGAAATTTAACTCCTACTCGAGGCCAAAAATTTAAGTTCATCGCTTCACTCACCAGAGTGAAGGATCCACTGATCAGCGCTTGACTGGCAATAATCGCTGCCATGGTAGCAATGATAATTCCCGGTAACAAAAACCAATCTGGCATAATCGCATAAAATGGGTTAATGCCCTCAATGCTGCCATGATCCATGATCCAAGAGGCCTGCCCCATATAATTTAATATCAAGGAAATCTTTACGAAAATCCAAGATATCCGAATGTTCTCCCGTCCACAGTGTCCCAAGTCGCTGTACAATGCCTCCGCTCCAGTGGTGCAAAGGAAGACGGCACCCAACAACCAAAACCCGCCGGGATATTCAGTGAGAAGTTGAATCGCATATTTAGGATTGATCGCATTAAATACTTGGGGATGTGAAATGATCTCCGATAAACCTAAAATGGCCAACATACTGAACCATACTAACATGATGGGCCCAAATGCGGCGCCTACCAGTTTGGTTCCATATCGCTGTATCACAAATATCAGCGTTAATATCGCCAAGACAATGGGCAATACAGGAATGGAATCATTATAACGAGATAATCCCTCTACGGCCGATGATACCGAAATCGGAGGGGTAATAATTCCATCACAAAGCAGCGTAGCTGCTCCGATCATGGCAGGCCAAAACAACCATTTACCCTTTCTTTTTACCAGAGAGAATAAAGAGAAAATTCCACCCTCACCGTTGTTATCCGCACGTAATGTTAGAAAAATATATTTAATCGTCGTTTGGATAGTCAGTGTCCAAAAAATACAGGAAACTCCTCCATATACGAGAACTTCCGTTACGGGTCGATCCTGAATAATAGACCTTAAAACATAGAGCGGAGACGTGCCGATATCTCCGAAAATGATGCCTAAAGTAACAAGTACTCCGGCGGCAGAAAGTTTGTGATTGGTAGTGGCCATGGATAAATTATCAAAACAAAGGTAATATCTTCGTTACTTGGGACAATCTGAACCACCAAAAATATTGCTTTTGGTTAGGATTTTATTAACGCTTCGATTTGAATATTAACACAAATAGGAGCTTATTCTCATGAAAAAAAATGTATTTTTGGAAAAAGCAGAACCTTTGAAAAGACTCATTGTATTTATTTCCTTGTGTCTATTGGCAGAAAACATTTTCAGCCAAGTGCTAGGCACTCCTATAACCTCTTGGGACTTTGCAAATGGATTACCTTCAGGATGGACAACTGGAAGTACCTCTGGGATCGGACAATGGGAATACAGGGGACCTAACACCATTCCTGATAACAATATCGGATCAAGAGGTTCATGCAGCGCAGGAACCGTTGCTCTTCAATCTCCCTCCTCTAGCAATGGTTTTATGATTTTCGATTCTAATTTTTGGGATGATCCAAGCACAACTTGCGGAAACATCGGAAGTGGGCCAGATCCTGGACCCCATTCAGCATGGATGATCACCAATAGTATAGACCTAAGTTCAGTTTCAGAAGTATACATCACCTTCAACCAACAGCTTAGAAATTATGTAGGTACCATGTATGTTCCAATCTCCACGAATGGGGGGGGTACTTGGCAAGAAATAAGTTCACTCACTCAAAGCAATGGGTACACAGGCCCCAACAGTGAGTGGAAAAGTGCCTACATAACTGCTCTAGCTGCCGGTCAATCCAATGTTCAATTCAAATTTTTATTCGACGGCTTTTACTATTCATGGAGCATTGATGACATTTCTTTATACTCTCCTTCTGCCAATAACATTGCCATCTCCAATGCGCAATTCACCGCATACGATCCAACGGTCAATTTTGTATCTAATATGATGTATGACCAGTATCCTCTTAATTTTCTTCCTACCGCCGTGCCCAATTGTGCCATTTCCAACCTCGGCACTAACTCCCAAAATAATATTGTACTTCAAAACAAAATATTAAAAAATGGAGTACCCATCTATGATCAGTCCATATCTCAAAATACTCTAGGGTTTGGACAAAATACCACTTTAACGAATGCATCCGATATCATCAATGACGGTGTAGGCAATTATGAGGTCACTTTCGAAATTTCACAAGCAGAGACAGACGAAGACCTCACTAATAATTTCGATACTTTAGACTTTGATATTACCCCATACACCTACGCGCGTGACGAAGGGCCCGCCGATAATCTTTACAATGCTAATTCCATTTATCCCAATACAACCACCACCGAGATCGGAAATATATATTGCTTTACATATGGCAATGGAAAGAGGATAGCCAATATTCAAGTAGGAATTGCAGAAGGAACCCTACCTGGTACAGTTATTCAAGGTCATATCTATATCCCTACGATGGATTCTATATTAGCCTCCACGGAAACCTACACAGTGAATTTAGCTGACATCAATGGGCTAGGAGAAGAAAAAATGATTACCCTTCCCCTCATCAATCCTGTTTATACCAATCAAGCCACACTTAATTATCCTGACGACACTAATCCCGAAACCGGAGATGCAGAAATCAATCCCTTTGACGGTTGTGTTGCCGCCATGGTTAGAAATATATCTTTAGGCCAGCCATTTTATGTAGCGAGAAGCGGAGCAGCCCCCGAAAATACTACTTATCTGAATTTTCCCGACGAATCAGACTTGTATTATTTACTGAGGATTCCTCAAGTTCGAGTGCAAACTTTCAATCAAAACCAAATACCCGGTTGTACCGTTGACTCTGCTATGAATTACAACCCTCTGGCAAATGTTAATGACGGGTCATGTGATTTTCCTGGTTGTACTCAAGAACAATATGACAATTATAGCTCCGTATGGAATTGGGATGATGGTTCTTGTGTATACATTGGTTGTTTAGATCCACTCGCCGATAATTACAACCCCTTGGCCACTCAAATTGTACCCTGTATTTTCTTAGGTTGTACCAATCCTATCGCCATCAACTTCGATCCTACGGCCAACACTCCTGATTCGTCATGCATAATTCTTGGATGTACCGATGTTATAGCTGACAACTTTAATCCAAACGCTAATCAAGAGGATAGCACATGCATATACCTAGGTTGCACTGACACAACCGCTTTCAACTTCAGTAATATTGCCAATCAAGATGATGGAACATGCGTTTATGAGGGCTGCACTGATTCGCTAGCGCAAAATTTTAATCCTATTGCCAGTATCCCTGATGGATCGTGTCTCTATCCAGGATGTATTGATCCCAACGCGGATAATTTCGATAGCAATGCCAATATCAGTGACAGCTCATGTTTTTACCTCGGATGTACTGATTCTACCGCGGTCAATTTCGACCCAACCGCCACGGTGAATGACGGTTCCTGCCAAATCGAAGGGTGCACGGATACATTGGCGGGTAATTACAACAGCTCAGCCACCATTGATGATGGATCTTGTTTTTATTTGGGATGCACGGATACTGTGGCAGCGAATTATGATTCCACTGCAACCGTTAACGACGGAAGTTGTATTTATCTGGGATGCACAGATACCATTGCAAATAATTTCTCCAGTTTGGCCAATCAAGATGATGGATCGTGTCTGTATTACGGTTGTACTGATGTAGCCGCTATTAACTTTGATCCTACGACCAATTTCAACGATGGAAGCTGCATGTACTTAGAGGCCTCTTTGTTCGTCGCTACCACTGAGGGATGTGACCCCTTGACCATCAATGTTATCAATCAAACGGTTGCATACCCCGAGTCTGTCTGTGAATTCATTTTTTCTTCGGGTGACACCATTTATAATTGTGGATCATCTTTCAATTACACTTTTTCAGAACCCGGAAACTTTAGTATCACTTACAATTATTATTTTGATGGATTTCCCTCCTCTGCACAATTAAATAACATCATTGTCAATGCTACGCCTTTGACGCCAATAATTACAGAAAACAATGGAGTACTTTCTTGCGCCAATTGCACGGGAGGGGTAAACTATCAATGGACATTGAACAATGCCAATATCCAAAACGCAAACAACACCAGTTTCAACAACCTTCAAACAGGTCAATTTCTTTCTGGAGATTTCCAATTGACCTCCTCCTCTGATCTAGGATGCTCTTCAATCTCCAATACTGAATTTGTCGTTCAACCCTTTTTCAGTTTGCAATCCAACACCATCTGCCAGAATGAATCAGCTCAAGCGAATATCAACTCCATCAATCTATCCGGAATCAGTTGCTCTATCAATTGGGGAGATGGTAGCATAGAGTCAGTAATAACTCCAGTCGCCTTGGATCATTCCTACCTTATTCCTGGTAGCTATGATATTGAATTAGTTTGTTTCAATAATTTAGATACTGGACAATACATCTCCAATATCCTTGTCAATGAAATACCATTAATTCCCATCCTTGACTATGATTCCGGGATAATCACAATCAACAATCCGGAAGCAAACATCAATTATCAGTGGGAAAATAACCACTTGAATATTCTGAACGAGCAAGATCTTAGTATCGATATTTGGAATGGAGCTTCGTACTCCAATGGCTGGTACAATGTCATCGCAAGTAATGGTGTAGGGTGTCTGGTGCAATCCGATTCCATCTTTGTCGCAGAACCCTATTTTCAAATCTCAGTGGATAGCATCTGTCCTAATATCAATATTGGATTTACGGATTACACGGACCAAGAACCCGGCATGAATTGCTTGATTCATTGGGGGGACGGTACTTCAAACTATGATGTCAATCACGCTTACTCGATGAGCGGCCAATACATTATTTTGATGGAATGCTCCGGGTTTGGCCAAAGCTACTCACTAGAGGACTCTATATTTGTTTTTGTAGCTCCAGCAGCTCCCTCACTTATCTACACTATGCCTGATCTGGAAATAAGCAATTTTGAAAATCAAAATACTTACCAATGGTATCTGAATCAAGACCTACTCTTCGATCAAAATAGCCCGGTAATCAATATAAGCTCCAACGGCGCTTTCAACAATGGCTGGTACATGGCAGCGGCTACCAACCCCGACAATTGTACTACTCTTTCTGACTCATTACCCATCCTTCAGCCTTCATTTGTAATTGCTGACATCCATGTTTGTCCCGGAGATAGTACAACTCTTCAAAACACAACACAATTCTGGGAGAACACATGTGAAATAATTTGGGGTGATGGGTATTCAGAAGTGATCTCTAATGAGTTCAATTATCATATTTTCGCTGATAGCGGCACCTATGAAATTGAACTTTTCTGCCAGAATATGTTCACCAGCGGCTCCTACTTTGTGACGATAGCCACTGATCCTATTCCAGACGTTCCAGTCATTACTTACACTTTTGGACAATTGGATTGTCAAAATTTCAATATTCTGCAACAATACCAATGGTTATACAACAATACTCCATTGCCTAATGAGAATAATTCTCAACTTTATACTCTTTTCAATGGATCCTACCAAAATGGGTGGTATTCATTGTCTACCACCAATATTGAAGGTTGTACTCAGCATTCAGATTCACTTCCAATTCTGCAGCCTTATTTCAATATCATCGATCCTACCGTCTGTCCAGGAGACACCACTTGGTTGCTGGATGAAACCTCCCATTGGCTGAGCAACTGCAATATCAATTGGGGAGACGGAACCTCTGAAACATTAATGAGCGTGAACAATTACCATGTATTTGGTGACACCCTGAATTATAACATTGAACTCAGTTGTACCAACCCTTATACTCAAGGTTCTTTTTCATTGGAAATTGAAATGAATCCCATTCCAGAAAAACCATTGGTTCATTATGAAATCGGCGAGGTGCAATGTGACAATTATAATGGCATGAATACTTATCAATGGTATCTTGAAAATACCCCGATAAGCTCGTCTAATGGTGCTACTCATTACAATTTCAACGGGTTCAATTATGATAATGGTTGGTATCAAATATCTTCCACGAACAACTTCAATTGCACCGTCTTCAGTGACTCCATTTTTGTGATTCAACCTTTGTTCATTCTGATGAATGACGCCTCTTGTTCTGCAGATTCCGTCTTACTAGAGAACATCACCCAAAACTATAATGATTTTAACTGCTCTATGCTTTGGGGAGATGGATCTAATCAAACGGCCAATACCAACCTTCTTACCCATTTGTATGGCCTGGAGAGCCAATATTCACTTTCCATGATTTGTTACAACGAATATTCCACCGGTTACTTCACTGATTCCATTTTGATTCTTCAATCTCCCATAATTCCTGAAATTACTTATACTTTCCCAGAAGTAATCTGTACAAACTGTTCCAACTCTCTGAGCTTTGACTGGAATCTATACAATAACGACATCGTGGATGCAGTCAATTACCATTGGAACATTTGGAACGGCAACAATTATTCTAACGGAGTATATCAATTGAATGTCATGGCTCAAAACGGTTGCACAAGTAGCTCTGATTCACTTTGGATTATACAACCTTATTTTGAAATCGAAAATGACTCTATCTGTCAATTTGATACGATCACTCTCCACAATCTCACGGATGGCCTAGATTGGATGGGTTGCCAAATAAATTGGGGAGATGGCACAAATGATAACTGGGTGAGCAATCCAACGGAACATATTTATGGAACAGAAGGTAATCAGCAAATTTCGATGGTATGTACCTCCAACACTACCTCCACACAAGGAACAATGAATACTGCAGTAACCATTCATCCTACTCCGCAACCTGTTCTTTCAGAGACCAATAATATTGTCTCATGCAATAATGGAATAAGTCAATGGATTACCCAATGGAGCATTGATAACACGGATCAGCCATTATTTGATAATACCTTGAGTCTATCTGCAGATCTGGGCATTCAATACCAAATGATAGCCATTACCGAATTTGGCTGCCAAGGTCAGGCCACCATTACGACAGATTATATAGCCCCCGGCTTGCTGGAGCTGGAAAGTAATGTTCTTATTTTTCCCAATCCAGTGCAAGATTACTTGATCATTGAAAACACCCACCTTCCAGCAAGAATTCTCATCTATGATGCAAACAGTAAACTCCTATCCAGCCTTGTAAATGACCAACCGAATCAACGAATTGAACTATCCAACTGGTCTAATGGTTTATATACAATCGTGATACAAAATAACACTGTAACAAAAACGGCACAATTTCTGATTGGCCGGTAAATAGAAATTAAATAAATAGATATATGAAAAAAGTTATTCTTGCCATTGCTATCATGGCCGCAGCTACCACTGCTAGTTTTGCACAACAGACCAAAGCCCCCAAAATCACTACCGTTGGAGCCCCGATGCTCACTCCGGATAAAACAGAGCATAATTTTGGAACCATCAAGAAAGCTTCTGATGGCAATTGTGTGTTCACTATTTACAACACCGGAGATCAGCCTCTTGAAATCAGCAATTGCCAAGGATCTTGTGGATGCACCACTCCTAGCTGTGACAAGAATCCTATTGCTCCCGGTGCCTTTACAGAAATCAAAGTACATTACGACACCATGAGAATGGGACCCTTTACCAAAACTGTAACAGTAATGTGGAATGGTACCGATGTTAAGTCTACCGTGCTTACCATCAAAGGTGAGGTGGTTGAATAAATTACCACATTCAATACATTCATTTTATAATCTAAAACTCAATAGGAATTTAATCACATGAAAAAATTATTAATTACTTTTAGCATCGCCGCATCGAGTTTGATGTTCAGCAATGTAGTCACTGCACAAACTCCAGTGGTAACTGGCCCCGCCATCTCAGTAGACAAGGAAGTGCACAATTACGGTACAGTTCCATACGGTGGAAATGGAACGTGTGAATTCAAAGTTACCAATACTGGAACTGAACCCTTAATATTATCAAAATGCAAAGGCTCTTGCGGATGCACCGTTCCAACTTGTGAGCCGAATCCCATTGCTCCAGGAGCATCCACTAGTATTTCTGTGAAATATGACACCAAGCGTCCTGGACCTATCGATAAATCGGTTTCCATTCACTCTAATGCGGTAAATGAACCCGTGATGGTAGTGAGAATCAAAGGAACTGTAGAACCTGATCCTAACGCGCCAGCCCCTGGAGGAATGCCTGTAAAAGATCAAGGTGGCGCTCCGCACAACTAAAAAATCATTCAGTTTTTTCTTAAAGGGTTTCATAGTGAAACCCTTTTTTGTTGTACAATAATGAACACTCCTTTACATTCCAAATGCGAACAGCGGAGTTGAGGTTTGAATATAATCCAGCCAGCCATACACCAAATCAACGATAGGTTCTGAAGACCTCAGAAGAATCACAACCTTTTTAGCTGCCCCCCTATTCTCAGAGAAAAGTATATGCTATGCAAGTAGAACCATTGATGATCCAAGCTATCGATAGGTCAATTTGCATAATCTATTCTCAAAAGACATAAACATTACAATGAAAAAAGGGGAGCGTTGCTCCCCTTTAAAATTAACCGTTAAGACCACTATTGAACAATTAATCGCTGGGTGGATTTTCTTCCCTTTGATTGAACTTCTATCAAATATACACCAGCCGCCAAGTCTTCAGTATTGATCCATTGACGAGTATTCAAACCCATTGCTTGGTGAATGATTTGTCCAAAGCCATTGTACATCACAACAGACTCGATGCCCTCTTGAGCAGATACCATGAACTGTCCATTGCTAGGATTAGGATACACATTGAATCCTTTGCTCGCTAACTCAGAAACAGACTGCAAGCAGGGTGAGTTGGGCAAATTCAAAGCACACATCAAACGTGGAGCTGAATAATTCACAATCGTATCACAAAATGCTCTTCCTTTGGTCGCGGACATATCTGGATTGGCTTGTAACGCATTGGCACTAGATTCGTCTGTCAAATCCCACCAGTCCCAAGGTGCGCTATCAGCGGGTTGAGTTACTGGACGAACAAAAGGATACAAACCATACAAACCATTGTTGTGCAAATTAGCACCCGCAGTATAAGCCGCGTTGATGCTCGAAGATTCCATAGGATAGAATACATCATTGTTACCAAACTGATAGGCCATTTCTTGCACCGTCAAACTTCCACTCACCTCCACTACATTCAAGTTAAAACCGGGTACAATCACCATTCCATCTCCATAGGGAGCGAAAGGATCTGAAGGAACCTGGAAGGAAATGAAAGGACCATCACCGGCATCAAACCAAGAGGAATCTCCCAATGCACCGCCCATATTGACCGTAGCATGTACATGAGAATCAAAACCCACATGATTTGGATAGCAAAGAGTATCTTCTGTTCCCGGAGCAACGAACCCAAGTGTAGTTCCGTATGCGGTTCCATCCAAATTTCCGTTCACCGACTCAATAACCATGGGCAAAGTCACAGGTCCACCTGGAGTTTGCACTTCATGAGTAAACTTAGGTAATACCACATCGGCATAAGCATCCAATGTACCGTTTGCCAAAGCAATATAACCACCTGTTCCTTGTCCCGTAACAACAATTCTAGAAGTATCAATTCCATAAGGATTTCCTGCATCTTGATAAGATTTTCTGAAATATCTTACAGCGGTTCTCACATCTTGCACTCCGCGATACGCCGCATTGATCAAGGTAGTAACACGCTCATCTTGCGTTTCTGCAATAGGATTCCATCCCAAACGATAGTCACATGAAGCCACCACATATCCCATCTGAGCGAAACGAGTACAAATCTCCACTGTCGCAGAATCTTTTCTAGTGCCACCTGTAGTATAGCTAGCAGGCAAGAAATTTCCTGAATGTAAATAGATCATCAAAGGACGAGACGTTTCAACGTCTCCCGCTGGGGTATAAACATCCATCATCAAAGGCTCTGGAACGGCTTGTCCAATTACGCTGTAATATAAAACCGTCGCGTTCATTCCGTACATAACATCCGTTTCCACGTCCACATCAGTAAATACGGGATTCAAATACCTCGTTTGCGCTTGCATTTGCTGAATACTCAAGGCAAGCAATAAAAAGAAAATTGAGTAGATTTTTCTCATAATCATTGGTTTATTTTGTTTTTTGAAATTCATAACGAAGGCTAATATAAGCCAATCTTCCAATACGTGGACCACCATAAGTTTGGAATTGCATATTGTTCATCAAATTGGATGCTCCCAACTTAACATTTAAGTTGGCTTTTCTTATCTGATAATTTACTTGTGCATCTACTAAATCATACGTTGGAATCATTCCTGTAAACTGCGGTGAACCTTCAAAGAGGAATCCTTCAATCCATTTGTAGTTTAAACTATAGCCCCAATCATTTCCATTGGTTTGTTCCATCAAATGCTCTCCATTGATCCCAATATTAAATTTATGTTTAGGGGTATTGAAGGCCGGAATGATAGGATCAAATACCTCTGATTCTTTCAATAACTGATTAAATGAATAATTAAAATTCAAAGTGTGATGATCGTTCAGATAATAATGCAAACCCAAACTTAATCCAGTAGTAGTCACTTGATTTTTGGAATTCGCCGCGTAGCGATAAACTTGGATATTGGATGGCAAACCTGTAAGTGGATCAAAATCTGAAGTGATACCAATATTGTATCCAATGAAGTCATCATAAATACTGTAATAACCACTCCAGTCGACAAAGAGCTTATTAAAAAAAGCTCCACGGTATCCCAACTCGATAGACTTCACTCTCTCCGGACGCAGCGGATCAATGGAAAAATAGGTGAGTTTATCCGTATCCAAACTATTCCGATAATCCAAAAACGAATCTAAAGTAATCAATGAATCCGCACCCTCTAAATTTCCGCTCAGTATGGCGGGTCCTACATTCAAAAACAAATATTGATCTGTTAGAGTTGGATTTCTCAATGCTGATGAAAAAGAAAGACGCCAGTAATGGTCTTTTATCGGCTTGAAAACCACGGAGGCGGCTGGACTCCAAATCCAATTGAAATTCTTATTTTTATCTACACGCAATGTAGCGGTGGTGATGATTTTATCCTCCCACCAATGTTTCTCCACTCCTTGATAAAATCCAAATTCGTAGGTAGTGATTCGCTCTGTAGTATCAGAAAAAATAGTACCTAAACTATAGGGACGATACAATCTACCACTTGCCCCTGCCTTCATCATCCAGCCACTCCAATCCCATTGGTATTGTGCCTGCCCATTGTATAAAGCCGATCGATCGGAAAAGCGTGTCCCTTGCTCCTCAGCATTATTTTTTGCACTGGTAATGCGCTGAAAGGCCTCGTCAAATTGAGAGGTACCCGGTGCGTAGTAACCCAAAGTATTTTCCATAGGGATTCCTGCCGTGCCATTATTGGTCATTTCCGCCACAGTATTGTGCCATGCTACCAAAGAATCTTGATACTGTGCATTCCAATTTTCCAGCCCTTCATAATCATAAGGCAAATAAAACTGGGAATAAGTGGGATCCGCCACCGGACCTGGCCAATTGGGATTGATTTCCAAATCTGGATAGCCCAAGGCGTTGATCTTGGGATTGACATATTGATTCCAATACTTGGTATATACTTTTGCCCAATCTTCATTGCTGCGCGCTTCATTCAACAACTTCATGGCGGTGAAATAAGGATCAAAACTCTTTCCTGCATTCTCTCCTGTACCGTAGATTCTGATGAAGTATTTATCTTTCTTACTCAACTCCACTTTTCCCTGATAAAACAAAATGTCCCTCAAGCTAAATCGATTATCTCCTTGATAAACGGTAGTACCTCCTCCAACATTCCCTCCAATCATCAACTCCGGACTTTGTTCCATCAAGGAAGGATTCAATCGCCAATGCACCGCTCCATTGGCCTTATAATTCTTCGTGTTATAATCCACCAAATCAATTTCTTTATAACCCGTTCTGTAAAAAGTACCGAGTCCCTTATAATTCCATGGAGAGGAGGTAGAAAAATCATTGGCAGGGAAATACTCATCACCATACATATTCACCGCATCCCATCTACCGGGATTGTTGGCCTTGTCCGGTGAGATATCGGCAGGATCGTAATTGTCCGCCTCCCAATCATACGCGCGAAGACCGTAGAAATTAAACTTAAATGCCAAAACATCTTCCTCTTTCTTATTTTGAATAGCATCTGCCCAGCGCACAGCGAACTCATCTAAATTTCTTTCACCCACCCGACGCTGAAACGAAAAACCTTTGAACAAAAAGGGATTCTTGGTTTCCATTGCCACTACTCCGTTGAAAGCACCGGGGCCATAATACGCGCTGCTGGCTCCTTGGATTATTTCCACTCCTTTGACATCCAAGTCCGGCGCTCCCAAGAAATTCCCTAAAGAGAAATTGAGACCTGGTGATTGATTGTCCACCCCATCAATGATCTGGAGTGTCCTTACAGGCGAAGTAGAATTGAAACCTCTGGTATTGATAATTCTGAAGCCCAAAGAAGCCGTAGTCAAATCCACCCCTTTCAATGAGCCCAGACTCTCATAAAAATTACCGGTGGCCGCTTGCTTGATGGCAGTCAAGTCCATGCTTTCGATGGTCAAGGGACCTTGCTTTATTTTTTCCGCAATCTTCTCTCCTTGGATATCCAAAACTTTCATTTGCTCATCGCTCAACATCTCTACTTTTACTCCATCAATAGCTTTCTTGAATGTTAATTCCACCGATTGACTTCCCACAAAGAAGAATTGCAAAACACAAGGAAATTGAGAAGGGGTGATTTTGAATTTACCCTGCGCATCGGTAGAAACTCCATTGCCTGTGCCTTTCTCACCTACTGCCACACCGATCATCGGTTGCTGGGTGTCTTTATCCAATACCACACCAGAGACAGTCTGAGCTTGTGCCCATGCATTCAATAAAAAGAAGATAAAAAAGAAAACTAGATTACGGTTCATGCACCGCAATATCGCTAAATTTTTGGAAATCGTGCAGGAAAAGCTTCTGACATCACATTGTAGATAACCTCAAAAATATCTTCTGCCGATGGTTTACTGAAATAATCACCATCCGTTCCGTATGCGGGTAAATGCGGCTTAGCGGTCAAAGTAACGGGTGCTGCATCCAAGTACTGGTAGCCCCCTTGTTTATTCAAAATATGATCCAAAATATACGCACTGGCTCCACCTGGAACATCCTCATCAATGATGACCAAGCGATTAGTTTTTTTCAGTGAATTCAAACAAATTTCGGTTGTATCCAAAGGCAGCAGTGTTCGTACATCCACCACTTCGACAGATATTCCCTCTTGCTCCCACTCCTTCACCACTTGAAGACAAATATTGAGCGTTGATCCATAAGAAACCAAGGTGATATCCGTACCTTCATTCACCACTTCCGAGATGCCAACAGGGATTTTGAAGCTGCTCAAATTTTTGGGCATTCGCTCTTTGGTTCGGTAGCCATTCAAACACTCTACAATCAATGCGGGCTCATCACTTTCCAACAAAGTGGCATACATCCCCGCGGCATGGGTCATATTTCTGGGCACTCCTACTACCATCCCTCTTACACTGCTGACGATAGCCGACATGGGACTTCCGCTGTGCCAAATACCTTCCAAACGATGACCCCGGGTACTGATGATAGCCGGTGCTTTTTGTCCACCCGCTGTTCTATAACGCACACTGGCCAAATCATCTCGCATGATTTGTAGAGCATAATAGATATAATCCAAATATTGAATTTCTGCCACCGGCCTCAATCCTCTCATGGCCATACCAATGGCTTGACCCAAAATGGTAGCCTCTCTGATTCCAGTATCTGCTACTCTGATCTCACCGTATTTCTCCTGCAAGCCTTCACAGGTCTGATTCACTCCTCCGATCTTTCCCACATCTTCTCCAAAAATCAATACCTCTGGACGCTTGGCCAATTGGATGTCCCAAAAATCTCTGAGGATAACGCGACCATCTACCCATTCAGACTGCTCATCATATACCGGAGCTTCTGAAACAATATTTACTGCTGCATGATTGGTCTCACTGTATAATTCGGCACTATATAACTTTTCAAACTTTGTCTTTAAATACAACATCCAATTCTTCAATCCTTGGATATTGCCCTGTCCCTTGGCGGCTCTCACCACTTTGTGGAGGTAGGACATCATCTCCTTTCTGCCGGGATCTTTGATTTTTTTAAATTCATCGATCAATACCGCGCATGCAGGGATGTTCATCATGCTCTCAAAATGTCCGAGGGTAGCACTTGCATCCTCATCAATAGATTTTCTGAATGCTGCCCAAGCCGCTTTTTGCTCTTCCCTGACGAAATTCTTGGCTTCCACTTGGATCTTCTCCAACTCTTCACGGTTAGCGATTCCTTGCGCCACGATAAACTTGGACATTTGCTCCAAACAATCCCAATCTTTATACCATTCCAAAAGTTCTTTGGATTTGTAACGCTCATGAGAGCCAGATGTACTGTGCCCTTGCGGTTGGGTAAGCTCTTCCACATGCACCAAAACGGGTTGTTGATTTTCTCGGCAAAACTTGACGGCCTTGGCATAGGTCAACACCAATTCTGGATAGTTCCATCCCTTTACTTTGAAGATTTTCATCCCGTTGCCTTGATCATCCAGATCAAAACCCGACAAGGCATCGGAGATACTCTCTTTTGTGGTTTGGTGCTTTTTAGGAACACTGATGCCCCAACCATTGTCCCACACGCTCATGCACAAGGGCACCTTGAGAACGGTAGCCGCGTTCATGGTTTCCCAGAACAAACCCTCCGAGGTAGAACTATCTCCAATCGTACCAAAAGCTACCTCGTTACCCTTATCACTGAACTGCACCCAATCATGGAGTTCTTTTACATTTTTAAAAATTTTACTTGCCTGTGCTAAACCCAAGAGTCTTGGCATCTGGCCGCCTGTGGGAGAAATATCAGATGAAGAATTAAATTCTTCCATCAAGTTTTTCCAATTTCCGTTAGCGTCGATGGTTCTAGTGGAGTAATGACCTCCCATTTGTCTTCCGCCGCTTGCGGGCTCTTGATCCACATCCGTATGGGCGTAAAGTGCCGCAAAATATTGCCTCACCGTTAACGCACCGATGGCCATCATAAAAGTCTGATCGCGGTAGTAACCGGATCTCCAATCTCCTTTTTTGAAGGCACGCGCCATGGCAATTTGTGCCAATTCTTTTCCATCCCCAAAAATGCCAAACTTGGCTTTGCCTGTGAGCACCTCTTTACGACCTAGCAAAGAGGCCTCTCGGCTGATCCATGCCAATTGGTAATCATTCAATAGAATTTGCTGAGCGGATAATCCCTGCTGATGAATGGACAAAGAAAAAGACATGGAGCAAAGATAATTTATTCCGTTGGCTGACTCATGAAATATTTCCGTCAATTAATGACCCTTAGCGGCCAAGTATCTCTCCGCATCCAATGCGGCCATACAGCCCGTACCTGCCGCCGTAATGGCCTGACGATAGGTTTTATCTGCCGCATCTCCGGCTACAAATACCCCTTCGATATTGGTTTTGGCGGTTCCGGGTACATTGATAATATATCCTGTCTCGTCTGTATTGATCCATGGCTTGAAGACATCTGTATTCGGCTTGTGGCCAATAGCCACAAAGAAACCGGTGATGGCTACTTCTCTGGTTTCCGTACCATTGACAAGGAATCTTGCGCCCGTCACACCATCCGTTCCCAACACTTCTTCTGTTACTGCGTTCCAAATCACTTCGATATTGGGAGTGTTCATCACACGATGTTGCATGGCCTTGCTTGCTCTCATTTTATCGGAACGCACAATCATGTACACTTTCTTACAGAGTTTGGCCAAATAGGTAGCTTCCTCTGCTGCAGTATCACCCGCACCTACAATGGCGACATCTTGGTTGCGATAGAAAAAACCATCACACACTGCACAAGCACTTACTCCTCCTCCAATATCTCTCAATCGCAACTCACTTTCCAATCCCAACCATTTGGCACTAGCACCTGTGGCAATAATCACAGCATCTGCACTTACGACATGCTTGCCATTATCAAACTCTACATAATGCTTGGGACCCGTGAAATCCAATTTGGTAGCCCATCCATTTCTGACATCGGTTCCAAAACGCATGGCTTGACTTTTCAAATCCTCCATCATTTCAGGACCCTTGATTCCATTGGGATAACCGGGGAAATTATCTACTTCTGTAGTATCCATCAACTGACCGCCTGGCTGATTGCCCATGTACATCACAGGCTTTAAATCCGCACGAGCTGCGTAAATAGCGGCTGTGTAGCCAGCAGGTCCACTCCCAATAATCAAACAATGAATGTGTTCTTTCGCTTCCATTTGGTTTTTGTTTTAGGCCGCAAATATAAACCGCTTCATGATTCTACAATGTGACTTAGGTAGGATAAGTAATCTTTAAAAACTCATCCCACAAAACATCCTCAGGCAAAGGTGCAGTGATCTCCACCGGCGTCTTTTTTACAGGATGTAAAAAGCTTATTTTTCTGGCGTGCAAATGAATGCTCGCATTCTCATTGGTGCGCTTGCTTCCATA